>CAZSDC010000149.1:0-7975 GCA_964605515.1 uncultured Chthoniobacter sp. | reverse complement strand
GGCCAATTTCAAGGAAAGCGCAATCCCTCGCTGCTGACCCTCGGAGGCAAAATCGGCGGCGTCGAGTTTGTTGACCGTGATCTTTAAATCGTCCCGGTGCGGCCCGACGGTCGTCTGCCGGAGGCGCATCTCTTCCGCCCGTGAGGCGGCAAGGGCTGGGGCAAGCGGAGTTCCCCCCCCTGGACGGTAGGATATGGCCACCGCATCCGCGCCCCCGCTGATTTCCAGACAGGCGGTGCGCGCGATGGGAGACAGCGCTTCACAGAGTTCCGCCCGCGCGGCAAAGAGAAACTCCCCAGCCTCGACCAGCGGCGGGTCGAAGGCTTCGATCTCGCGACGTGGCCGGTTGTCTTTGAGGAGCGAATTTCGCGAGCGCAGCGCCCGCTCGTAGGCGCGCAGGGATTTTCTGTAACCCGGCACGCACTGCATTCCGAGGAAGTCCAGATACCTGCGCCGGCCCGAACTTCCTCCCCGCACGAGATCGAGATCTGTATTTGCGAACCACGCCACTCTCGCCACGTCGAGATAATCGTCCGTGCGTGTCTGCGGCTTCGAGTCCAGCAGCAACTCCCGCCCCTCGTGCGAATAGTGGAGGAGCAGGTGGATCCCGGAAAAATGGGCATCGAGAGAAAACCTGGAACGCTCGAACCGGATGGCATCGGCGGTCGTCGCCGTGCGCGGAGATTGCAGCCGGAGCAGCAGGCAGACCGCCTCGAGGACCGACGTTTTCCCCTGCGCGTTCGCGCCCATGATGAACGTGCGTCCCGGCCCCATAGAAATCTCCAGGGACTCGAAGCAACGGAAATCCTGCAATCTCAGATCGGTGAGCACCCGCACATCATGCCCGACGCGGGCACGAGGTCAAACCTGCGGGGAGGAACTTGCGGCATGAAAAAAGCCGCCCCGGCAAATAACCGGAGCGGCTGGAATTTTCTTTCCCTGCTTCGCGGGATTCGAAGGACTACTTTTTCGCGGCAGGCTTCTTTTTCTTGGAAGGACGGACGATCACGTAGGAACCTTTGGCTCCGGGGATCGCGCCGCTGACGACGATGACGCCCTCTTCGCCGCGCACCTGGAGGATGCGGAGGTTCTGGAGCGTGACGCGCTCGTCGCCCATGTGTCCGGGCATGCCCATGTTTTTCCAAACGCGGCCCGGGGTCGAGCGGTTGCCGATGGAGCCGTTCCGGCGGTGCATCGTCGAGCCGTGGGTCATCGGCTGGCCATGGAAGTTGTGCCTTTTGATCGTGCCCTGGAAGCCTTTGCCTTTCGATTGTCCAATGACGTCCACGAACTGCCCGGTCTCGAAGACCGTGACGGCGAGGTCCGCGGATTCCGGAGCGGTCTCCCCTGCCGCGAGACGGAACTCGCGGATGAACCGCTTCGGCGTCGAAGAGGTTTTGCCGAAGTGCCCGGTCTGCGCTTTGGTGACGCGCTGCGGTTTCTGGTCGTCAAAACCGACCTGGACTGCCGTGTAGCCATCCTTGTCCGCGTTTTTGGTTTGAAGAATACGATTGCCGCCCGCCTCGATGACGGTGGCGGGAGTGCTGCGGCCCTTGTCATCATAGACGCGGGTCATGCCGAGTTTTTTTCCGAGAAGTCCAATGCTCATGACGGTCAGATTTTGATGGTGATGTCCACCCCGGCCGGGAGGTTCAGTTTGCGGAGTTCGTCAACGGTTTTGGCCGTGGGCTCGACGATATCGAGCAGCCGCTTGTGGGTGCGGATTTCAAATTGCTCCATCGACTTCTTGTCGACGTGCGGGGAGCGGTTGACGGTGAATTTTTCGATGCGCGTCGGGAGCGGGATCGGTCCGGTGACCTTGGATCCTGTGCGCTTCGCGGTTTCTACGATCTCGTGCGCGGACGCATCGAGGATGCGGTAGTCGAATCCTTTGAGCCGGATTCGGATTTTTTGGGCTGAAGGTGATGCCATAAAATAAAGAACAGTGAATGTTTTGGTTAAAATCCCGACATTGAGCGGGAGCGAAAGAGTAGGGATCCCCGACGGAGTGGCAAGGGAAATTTTTAGAAAAGTGCCCGGGTCTGTTCGCGGTTCCGGGAACGTCTCCCGGAAATCACCTTGCCGGTTTTCCAGACAAGAAAAATGCCAGCGAGGAACACGAGTCCAGCAGGAGCGGAAGGCTCGGGGGTCGCTTCCGTCGTCCAAGCCAATCCGTAGCTCTCGCCCGCAAAGCTGTCGCCGGACATTTGATAGACGAGCCCGTTGTATTTCACCCGGATGCCGTAGGTTCCGGCGCCCAGGGCAATCCGGAGGAATTCCGAGTTGTTATACACCGAATCGGATTCGGCGAGAAGCGTTTGAAACTGCCTGTCAACGACCTGCCAGACTTCGAGATTCAGGTCCGTGAAGTGAAGGCCTTCTCCCAATCCGGATGTGTTATCGAACGATGTTCCTGCAAACCAGTTCAATGAGATTGTCAGCACAACGGGGGTTTCGAATGGGTTGGCGAACAGGTAGTCGTTCTGCAGTTGCGACAACGATTGTCCGACCGTGGAAAAATCCCACCCCGTTGAGGAAATCGTGCCGCCGCCAGCGCCCTCAACGTCGCGCGTGCCCGATAGCAGGTAGAGTTCGACCGCCTTGTCCAGGTTGAGTGATCCGGCACCGGTTGCAGAGTCCAGCCCTTGGGTTGTCTCGATCACTCCCTGTCCATTCACGGCCTGCGCGTTGTTCCAACCCGCTGTCTCTGTCGCTCCGGCCATCAAAACGGATTTGATCACACGAGTGTCGTCGGCCGAGGCGACACCGTTGAGGTTGAAGAAAATGTCGTTCGCTGCGGCATCTTTCAGCAACGTGATTCCGCCCGCGACAATTGGCGTCGCAAAACTTGTTCCGCTCTCGTTGAGGAAATAAAGGTCGGTGGGTGGCGGTGCCTTCAACATCGCCTGGATTGCAGGATCAGTCGAGGCACCCAGCGATCCGGTCCGGCCAAGATACGCCGCAAGGACAAGATTTTCTCCGGGAGCGGCAATGTCCACAGCCGCACGCACGCCGGTCAGCGTCTGGCCGGTCAGGGGATTGTAGAAATCGGCGAGCCCGCGCGAACTAAATGAGGAAGGGACCAAAAAGGAGGCTCCGCCCAGGGAGCCAACCGTGATGCCGTTGAACGTCGAACCGGGCGCGGAGACGGGACTAGCGCCTTCGTTCCCGGCCGCCGCCACAAATGCCACAGTGGGATTCTGCCGCGCAAGCCCGTCAATGGCCAGCATCTCGGGAGAGATTGCCGCCGGATCGGCTCCGCCCCAGCTGCTGTTGATCACATCGGGCTTCACCCCGTCAATTCCTTGAAAGAACGCCCGATAGACCGAGACCGTCGAATCGGTGGTCGTATCGAATGAGCCGGTCTGAGTTGCAGAATAGGATGTTGCGATCGCCCCGGACCAGATTTGCGCCAGGGGTGCCATCCCGAGCCCGGCGTAATAAAAGTTCGCCGGGTCGCTCCCGGGAACGTATCCCGTCCCCGCAAGCACATGCCCGACCATGGTCGCGTGGAAGTCTGCTTCATTCAACGCGCCCGTTCCGACAAACGTCTTGCTGACGGTCTCAGGAAAACCCGCAGGGCGCAGGAACGCATCGTGTCCGTCCCAGACCAGCCCGGCCTCGACGTTGGCGATCACGCGGCCCGATCCATAAAATCCCGCATTGAAAAACGTGTCCCACCCGACCACGGAATTGACAAACGAGAGCGATTGGAAGCCACCGTTCTCGTAGATTCCGGTATAAATGTCGGGATTGCCATTCCCGACCGGCAATTGTCCGCGCACTCCCATCACTGGGAAAATGAGAGCGACAATGACAGAGAGGAAAAATTTCATACCCGGACGAAAACGACGGAAAACATCGCCACAATTCCGCAACTTCGCCAGCGGAAATATTGCAGCATCCGACTCTGCGAACGCGCGATTGATATTGGCTGCCGACAGGGGTAGCGTGTCACCCATGTCTATGATCTGCGCGGAAGACGAACTGGTGGACAAAATCCTCGATGGCGGTCGCATCACTCCCGATGACGCCCGCGAGCTGCATCGCTTGCCGTTGGAGATCCTGGGGTCGCTGGCCGATGCCCGCCGCAAGTCCGCGAAAGCCTCCGCCTACGAGGGAAAAGGCAACGAGGTCGTCACCTACATCGTGGACCGGAACATCAACTACACGAACGTCTGCAATGTCTATTGCAAGTTCTGCGCGTTCTACCGGACGGAAAAAGATGATGACCACTACGTGCTCACCCTCGACCAGATTGACGAAAAGCTCGACGAGTTGGCGGCGGAAGGCGGGGTCCAGGTCCTTCTTCAAGGCGGCCACCATCCGAAGCTCGGAATCGATTTCTACCTCGGGATGCTCTCCCATATCCGGGAAAAATACCCGCAGATCAACATCCATGGGTTCAGCCCCCCGGAGTTCAACCACTTTGCCGAAGTATTCGGGATGCCGGTGCGCGAAGTCATCGCCAAGTTCATCGGGGCCGGGCTCGGATCGATTCCAGGAGGGGGTGGAGAGATCCTCGTGGACGCCGTTCGCGACCGGATCGCCCCGCTGAAATGCAACTCGGACCAGTGGCTCGAGGTCATGCGCCAGGCCCACGGCCTCGGCCTGAGATCCAGTGCCACGATGATGTTCGGGCATGTCGAATCCCTCGACGACCGCATCGAACATCTCGGACGCCTCCGCGACCTCCAGGACGAAACCGGCGGGTTCACGGCATTCATCTGCTGGACGTTCCAGCCCGAGCACACGAAGCTCCGCGCGGAGACCGTCACCAGCGCCGAATACCTCCGGACCCAAGCGATCGCACGGATCTTTCTCGACAACTTCGAAAACGTCCAGAGCTCGTGGGTGACCCAGGGACCGAAAATCGGGCAGATCGCGCTGCAGTTCGGCGCCAACGATTTCGGGAGCGTGATGATGGAGGAAAATGTGGTCTCGAGCGCGGGGACATCGTTCCGCCTCTCGGCTTCGGACATCGAACGCCTCATCCGCGAGGCCGGCTATGAGCCGCACCGCCGGAGCACATGGTATGAGCTCCTGAACTGACATGCTCACAGACACCCACGCCCACCTCGACTACCCGGATTTTGCCGGCGACTTCGATGACGTCTTGGAACGGGCCCGGCTGGCCGGAGTCCACCGGATCGTCACGATTGGAACCGGCATCGAGAGCAGCCGGAGAGCGATAGCGCTCGCGGAAAAATATTCTTCGATTTACGCGGTCGTCGGCCTTCATCCCACGAATGTGGAGGAAGAATCCGGGGGCTGGCTTGATGTGCTGCGCGGACTCGCAACGCATCCCAAAGTGGCGGCGATCGGCGAGACCGGGCTCGACTACCATCGTCTCCCCTCCGAGCAGCTCTCGTCCTCCCCGGCGCTCTCAGCATTACAGGCCGAGATGGCGGAGGATACCGAGGCCATGATCGTTGACGGAGCATACCGGTCCGCGCAGGCCGAGGCATTCTCAGCGCAGCTCGACCTCGCTTGCGAACTGGGGCTAAACGTCGTGATCCACCAGCGCGACGCATGGGATGACACGATACAAATTTTAAAACCCTACACCGGACGCGTGCGAGGAGTTTTTCACTGCTTCGGAAACATGCCCGACCAGGCGGAGGAGATCCTCGCCATGGGCCATCTCGTTTCGTTCACCGGCATCGTCACATTTAAAAATGCGCCGGTCGTTCGCGAGGTGGCTGCGATGGTTCCCGAGGACGCCTTCATGGTGGAAACGGACTGCCCTTACCTCGCCCCGGTCCCGAACAGGGGCAAACGCGCCGAACCCGCCCATACCAGGCTCGTCGCCGAAAAAATCGCCGAAGTCCGCGGCAGGACATGGGAACAGATCGCCGCAGCGACCGAAAAGACCGCCGACGGGTTTTTCAAATTCTCCTGACCTATCCCTGAACGGCCAGCAGACCGACAATCTGGCCGGAGGCATTTTCGACCACCACCGGAACTCGCAGCGGGATGGAAGCCATGGCCGCCGTGAGCGGTGTATCGACCTGAATTCTGGAGACGGGCTGCGCCAGGACATCCGCGGGCTGGCTGCCGAATCCATCAGCCACGGCTGTTTCCAGAGCATGAATGCTTACGACCCCAACCGCGCGAAGTTGCCGGTCAACAACGGGGAAAATCCCCTGCCTGCTGGCTCTGGCAAGCGCCAGCGCATGCGTCACCGGAGTTTCCGTCGGAATGGCGGAATAGTCGGAGCACATCACATCCGAGATTTTGCGCTGTCCCCCCCCTCCCCTGAACCGCGCATAAGCGAGTTCCTGCTGCGCACCGAAAAAGACGAACACCGCAATAAAGAGCAGCATGCTCGGCCCAAAGAAGCTCAGCACCGCAAAGACAACGGCCAGCACCTGCCCGACCCGCGCAGCAATCGTTGTGGCCAGAGTGTAGTCCATCATCATCGCGAGCAGCGCTCGCAGAACCCGGCCGCCATCCATCGGGAAGGCAGGGATGGCATTGAAGGCCACCAGCATGACATTCATGGCCAGGAGACTCTCGAGCAGACCGCCATGCTCAAGATCCGTGAAGTCCGACATCCGAACCCTCGCGGTCAGAAAGACAAGGAGCACCAGCGCAATCACCACATTCACCGCGGGGCCGGCGATGGCAACCAAGAGTTCCTGCACCGGCTTGTCGGGCATCCGCTCCAAGCGGGCCACCCCGCCGATGGGCAGCAGCGTGATATCCGGCGTGCGGATCCCGTAGGCGCGCGCCGCAAACGCATGCCCGAACTCATGGAGCAGCACGCACAAAAACAGCAGCAGCGTGAAGCCGACCCCCTCGACGGCACCCTTCACCCCGCCCTGCTGCCAGTAAATCAATCCGAAATAGGCCAGGACCAGCAGGAATGTGATGTGGATTTTAACTTCGATTCCCGCCACCCGGGCGACTTTATAGGACCAGCGCATAAAAAATTATTTTTCCGTGGAAGAGGTTTGGCATTATCACACCCAATCGTGCAGGATCGCCTCAACTGTCGGTCCCATAGATAATTCAGAATTCCAAAAAAGAAAATGTCATTACCCAAAGTGCTCGTAGCTGATCCTGTTTCCCAACGTGGTGTTGAAGAGCTCTCCTCCGGCGGCGCTCTCGAAGTAGTTGTGAACACCGGCCTCAAGGAACCGGAACTCATCGCCATCATCCCCGAGTTCTCCGCCCTCGTCGTCCGCAGCCAGACAAAAGTTACGGCTGCCGTGCTTGATGCCGCGAAGAAATTGAAGGTCATCGGCCGCGCCGGTGTCGGCGTGGACAACGTGGATGTGGATGCCGCAACGCGCCACGGGGTGATCGTCATGAACACGCCCGGCGGCAACACGATTTCTACGGCTGAACACGCATTCTCCCTTCTCATGAGCATCGCACGCAGCATCCCGCAGGCGGATGCCAGCGTGAAGGCCGGCAAGTGGGACAGAAAAAAATACGAGGGCGTCGAGCTTTACAACAAGACGCTCGGCATCCTCGGCATGGGACGGATCGGCACCGAGCTCGCACGCCGTGCGATCGCCTTCGGCATGCGTGTCTTGGCCTATGACCCCTACCTCTCGGTCAGCCGCGCGCGAAGCCTTCAAGTCGAGTTGGTCGAAGACCTCGATACGCTCATGCCCCAAGCGGATTTCCTCACGATGCACATGCCGCTCACCGACGAGACCCGCCACATGCTCGACGCCCGCCGTCTGGCCCTCTGCAAAAAGGGCGTGCGGATTGTGAATTGCGCCCGCGGCGGACTCATTGACGAGGCTGCCCTCGGCGAAGCACTGAAATCCGGCCAGGTGGCCGCAGCCGCCCTGGATGTTTACGAGGTCGAGCCCCCGCCGGCAGACTTCGCGCTTCGCGCCATTCCAAACATCGTCTTCACGCCTCACCTCGGGGCCAGCACAGCCGAGGCCCAGGAAAACGTGGGCATCGAAATCGCGCAGGCGATCCGGGCCGCCCTCCTCGAGGGAGAGATCCGGAA
>CAZSDC010000148.1:0-8076 GCA_964605515.1 uncultured Chthoniobacter sp. | reverse complement strand
CCCTTGCGGGACCAGATCCTAAGTCTGGCGCGTCTGCCAATTTCGCCACCCGAGCATGTTTTTATTCAACTCCGGGCATCTTACAGAGAGCGCGCGACGGGGCAATCGCGGAAATTTGCGGGATTTTTAACGCCCGCGCTCGCGCTGCTGTTTGCCGGCGCTTTGCCGCAGGACCAGAAAGGCTTCGCCCGCTTCGGTCATTTGATGGTTCAGTTTGATCCGCCGGCATTGAGAGGAAATGAAGTCGGACAGAGTGCAGCATGAGACGGTTTTCCACCCGAGCTTGGCCCCCCAATCTTCCAGGTCCGTAAAATTCACATCAGCGGTGATGTCACGACGGCCGAAGGCGGCATAGACGTCCGTCCCGGTAAGTCGCTGGTGGTGGGCGTAGGCGCGCAGAGAACCCAAAGGACGGCGGTGGTAAAGATCGGGCTGGGCCGCCCCGTAATCCACGGTCAGCAATTCTCCACGCTTCCAGAAGTCCGCCCATGAGCCCAGCCATCGGCGGTAGGAATCATGAACTTCCACGCGTGTTCCATCGGGAGGGCTGCCTTGCAGCGAGGTGGATTCCGGCAATTCGGTATCCCGTAGAATCTCACGGACGGAGTGTCCGTCGGTCATCAGGGCAAGCTCCTTCCAACGGGAATCGCTACGGACAAAGACGCGGCAGGGAAACGCATCAGGCAGTTCGTTTGAGAAGATGTTTGCGACGCCATCGGCCGCAGCAAGGGCATCGGTCATTTCACGATGCCAGACGATATTCTTCCCTGTTAGGAGCTGAGCCTGGGCGGCGCGGAGCACCGGGGAGATCTCCACGATGTGCAACGTGGTCTGAATCCTCCGTAAGAATCCGAGGTGCTTCAGGACGCCGGCGGCGAGTTGTCCGGTGCCGGCTCCGACTTCGATGATGTGACGTGTTGGGTTCGCGCGAAGCCATGTGGCGATCGCTTGAGCCAGTGAGGAGTGCAACTCCGGCCAGGTCGAGAAGTCGCCGCCGCGTCCAACGGTCCGAACCCGACTCGTGTAGTAGCCGAATTCCGGATGGTAGAGAGCGGCCTCCATGAAACGCGCAAACGGGATGCTTCCACCGCATTCCCGCTGAAGATTCTGCAGGAAGTCCCCGATCACGGTTTCGTGAGCAACTCATCCTTCCGGACCAGCGCCTGCCAGGTCTCTTTGTAGTCCGGCTCGTAGCGCTGGTCCTGATAATCGGCCATCTGTTCGCGGTGAAGCACGATCTTCTCAATACGGGGAACCAGTTCGTCGAAGACCTCTCGGAGGAGGCGGAGAGCGCCAGGCTCCTTGTCCCAGAGGACGGCGTAGGATTCGACGAACTCCGCAGCATAGTTTGGCTCGGCGCGATCGTTCGGCAACCAGACACTCCTCGGCGGCTCATCGAGCTCCAGCAGCATCGGGGCCAGGTAGATATTTTTTAATATCCCCTCGGTGTATTTTGAACGCGCCTCGGACTCCCGACCTTCGAGCGAATATGTCAGCGCCCAGCCGAAAAAAAAGGACGGCTCGGAAAAATCGTTTGGGTATTGTCCGACATACTTGTCAAAGAATGACGAAGCCCGCTCGGGGGATTCCGCCAGCAGGTGAAGCATGGGGATGAGGAATCGGGTCCCCTGGTGATCCTTGGGATTCAGGCCGAGAAGATCCTCCAGGGTTTTGGCTGCGGGAGAGAACCGCCCGAGATGCCATTGGGTCATGGCCCGCCCGTAGAGCGAACGGAGATACGGCCTTGTCCCACGGTCGATCCACCATGTCGTTTGCTTGGAGTGCCACCGCGAAGATTCCTTGTCGGCAACCTCCTCGTAGGCCAGGAGGCAGGATTTGAAATTGCCTGCCTGGAAGTCCAGGTCCGCGAGCTCGATCCGTGCCTCCGGGCAGTCAGGATCGCGAGCCACGGCCAAGCGGATCAGCGCGGATTTTTTGGATGGAGACCTGACGCGGAGCGCCGTTCTCACGAGGCCACGGGCCATCTCGCGGGCATGGACCGGCCCCTGCGGCTCGCGCCCCACCCGCATCACCAGAGTTTTGGTCAGGGCACGGAGATCGTCAGGGGTTCGCTTGTCAAAATTCTGGAACCGGATATCCAGCTTGCAGTCGGCCGAAAAGCTCTGCCATCCCTCGGCGTCCCAGTCCTCGCTCGCAGCGATGGAAAGCCGGTCTGGGGTTCCGATCTGGTCGAAGGTTTTGTAGAGAAAATTCTCGACGCGGGACTGGTCGAGTTCCTCGAGAATCTCCGGCGGGGCGACCGGTGTTCCAGATTGGTCGCAGACTATGATAATCGTGGGAAGCATCCAGTCGTTGCCCGAAGGGAGCGGCTCTTCGAGATCCACCCAGTAGAGAAACCAATTATTTTTCGGCGATTTGATCGGTTGGATCATGCGCTCCACTGGATTTCCAGCCGTTGTTTGCGGCCGAACCGGTCGTTAAAATATAGCTCCTTGTTCGCGGCTCCGTATTCGTGGACGAGCTTCGTGACCTTGACATCGAAGCAGCAATACTCCGCCACGTCCATCACCCGGCCCTCCCTCCACCAGCGGATGGCATCAAGGCCCTCGGCAATTTTTCCGACACCGAGCGTGCCCTGTGCAATGTCCTCGAGTTTGAGCCGGTGGCCGGCGGACTTTTCAATATCCACCAGCAGGTCAAGCGTGCGGAGTTGCTCGGGCAAAGCAAGCACCGTGTATCCCATCAGCACCTCGTAATCGAATCGAACCACGTTATACCCCACGACCAGATCCGCACGCTGAAGGCGCTTGATCAAGTCGTTCACCCGACTCTCGGGAAAGATTTCATACTTGGCATCCGCGGTGCTGAAAATGACGCCGACCGACATCCCCATTTCGTGCTTTTTATCCCATCCGCCGACATCATTTGCCGTCCGCTGGGTTTCGAGATCGAAATAGACAATATCCATGAGCTGGGAACGATGCCGTGTCTCTCCGGATTTCTCAAGTAAAGAACCCGGGGCCCGATCAAGCGGGAAGCCCGCAGATGAGATCTTTGAGTTCGTCGGGCGTGTCCAGAACGTGATCCGGGTTCAGGGAGGACAGCGAGTTCCGGCTATTATATCCCCATGTCACGGCGGCCATGTGGATACCCGTTTCCAAGGCCGCCTCGATGTCCCGAACCTCGTCTCCGACAAGGAGCACCTGCCGGGGCTTCAGCTTTCTCTCTTTGAGAATCCTGCGGATCACACGCGCTTTGCCCGTGAGCTTGGAGGAGGTGTAGATAAAATCAAAGATTTCGAGGTCGAACTTCCTCAAAAAGCAGGCAACATTTTCCTCCGAGTTTGATGTCAAGATTCCCAGGCGGAACCCACCTTCGTGAAGTGTCCGAACGATCTCCGACATTCCGGGAAACGGGTGGATTTCATCCATTCGCTTGTTGAGTTCCTCTTTGCCCCGTTTGGAAATCTTCGGCAGGCGGGTGGCCGGGATGCCGAGAAACTTCATGAGCTCTCTTGTGCGCATGTCGCGGACCCGGGGCAGATCGGCGTCTTCGAGTCGGCGGTATCTGAATTCCGTGGCCATCGAGTTGAGGATTTCGAGCCCACACTGGAAAGTATCCGCGACAGTGCCGTCGAAATCAAAGAGAAGAAGATGAGGCTTCGAAGCGAGGCGGCCAGCAGCTGCAAGCCGACGGCGGCCGCCGCGCATGACAAAGCGCGCAAACCGCTTGACACGCGAGCTTTTCCCGGCAGCCCCGTGGGGCTTGAGAATTTTTCCTCCTCGGTCTCCGGTCGCGGTCATGGGCCGCAGTTCTACACGCGATCAAACCCAACGACCAGCTTTTCCAATGCGGGGGGTAACTCCCTGGCCTGCAGAAAAGTATTTGACAACAGGAAGCCGGATCGCTTTAGTGGCGAGCGTCGTTCGATGCAGGGGCGGGAATTTCCCCGGACCCCGATTTTTTTGAAGCCCTCAAACGTCGCAAGACATCGTATTAACCTTTGTTCGCCCATGGGGAAAACTCCCGAGGTCGGACCTACTGAAGAGATCATTCCATGGCCAGGCACAGAACTTGGCTCTCGA
Source organism: uncultured Chthoniobacter sp. (assembly GCA_964605515.1). Taxonomy (GTDB): domain Bacteria; phylum Verrucomicrobiota; class Verrucomicrobiia; order Chthoniobacterales; family Terrimicrobiaceae; genus QYQL01. The sequence goes on along the minus strand of CAZSDC010000148.1, from coordinate 4,030 downwards.
CACTTTTTGCAATTCCCGAGGAATCGTTCCTCAACTGAATTTACCCATGACCGACGAACCGACAATGCCCGCATCGCCTGCGGAGTCCCCCGAAACACAATCCAATGCCAAAGCCCCAACGCGGGCAAGGCGTCCCCGTCCAGCCAGGCAGCCCCGTCGCCGCACGGCCGACGGGCCGATCCCGGTGACGGATTCGGCACCCGCCTCTGAGGAATTCTCGCCGCCTCCCGTTGAGCTCGGGAACAATTCCTCGCCGGTCGCAGCACCGGCATCTGCGGACATCGGCTCTCAGCCTTCGCCTCAGCCCACCATCGCCGCACCGCAACCGCCGCCCCCAGCCCCCGCAACCTATGCGGAAGGCATCGTCGAGGTGTCGGGCAAGGGATTCGGCTTTCTCCGTGAGGCCCGGCGGAACTTTGCCCAGTCGAACAACGACATTTTCGTCACCCCCGAAGTCGTCCGCAAATACGGGCTTCGCGACGGCATGTGGATCCGTGGGGAAACCCGCCGCGGCAGCCGGGGTCCCCAGCTCTACCGCCTCACCGAACTTGAAGGAGAAGATCCGGACAACTTCCAAAATCTCCCGGTGTTCGAGGAACTCACCACAATCAATCCCAACAAGCGTATCCGGCTGGAAACTGTGCCTGAGCGCTACACGACCCGCATCATGGATCTCATGACGCCGGTTGGCAAAGGCCAGCGCGGACTGATCGTGGCGCCTCCACGGACTGGAAAGACCACGCTTCTCCAACACATTGCCGACGCCGTGGTCAAAAACCACACAGAGATGAAATTGATCATCCTTCTCGTGGATGAACGCCCGGAGGAGGTCACCGAAATCCGCCGCACTGTGCCGTCTGCTGAACTCATGGCCAGCTCGAACGATTGCGACATTAAGACCCACACCCGTATCGCCCAACTCGCCATCGAGCGTGCCAAGCGCCTCGTCGAAATGGGCAAGGATGTTTTTGTCCTCATGGATTCCCTCACCCGTATCGGCCGCGCATTCAACAACGCGCAGGGCGGCGGCGGACGGACAATGTCGGGCGGTGTGGATGCCCGGGCCCTGGAGATCCCCCGCAAGCTCTTTGCTGCAGCCCGCAATACGGAAGAGGCCGGCTCGCTCACCATCATGGCCACTGCCCTCATCGAAACAAACAGCCGCATGGACGAGCTGATCTTCCAGGAGTTCAAAGGCACCGGAAATATGGAGCTCGTCCTCGACCGCAAAATCAGCGACCAGCGGATTTACCCCGCAGTGGACATCTTCCTTTCCGGCACCCGCCGCGAGGAGCTCCTGCTCTCCGAGGAAGACCTGCAGAAGATCAATGTCATCCGCCGCGGTCTCGCCGGACACAAGCCGATCGAGGCGATCGAGCGTCTCCTTTTCTTTATCCGCAAGTATCCGACCAATGCCGAAATGCTCAAGGGCCTTCCGGGTTAGACCGTGTCCCTCCGCTTCGTCCGCGAATTTCTGAAATCCCCCGGCTTGGTGGGTGCGGTCTGGCCGTCATCACCTGCTCTCGCCGGCATGATGATCCGTGCTGCGCGCGTGCGGTCTTCCGATTTTGTGCTTGAGATCGGCCCCGGCAGCGGGGCGTTCACCGGGCCGATTCTGAAAAACCTGCACCCGCAGGCCCGCTTCCTCGCCGTTGAGAAATGCCCTGTCCTTGCAAAAACGGTTTCGGAAAAATTTCCGGAGGCCCGCATTGTGGCAGGATGCGCGACGGACCTCACCGCCCATTTGAAAGATCATGGCAATCCGGATTCAATTGTATCTGGTCTTCCCTGGGCAGCATTCGGCGACTCCCTGCAAAATTCCATTCTCAGGGAAATTACTTCCTCGATCGCAAAGGACGGGGTGTTTGCAACCTTCGCGTATTTCGGCCCCCACCGGCTGAAAGCGGGCCGCGCGTTCCGCCAGAAGCTCGACCACCATTTTCGTGAAGTCGGAAAAACGCCCGTGGTCCTGGCAAATTTTCCGCCGGCATTCGTCTATTTCTGCCGAAGATAGATCCGCTTATGCCTGCCATTGACATCCCTGAAGCGGAGACGCGCGAGCAGACCGGGTTGGCCGCCCCGTGGAACGTGGTCGTCCACAACGATCCGATCAACCTCATGAGCTACGTCGCGCTCGTCTTCAGAAAGGTCCTTGGCTTTTCCAAGGACAAAGCGCAAAAGCACATGCTCGAAGTCCATCACAAGGGCCGGTCGATCGTCTGGACTGGCGGACGGGAAAAGGCGGAATTCTACGTGCAGCAACTCCACTCCCACCTCCTTCTCGCCACCCTCGAACCCACTCCGCAGAATTGAATGAAACTCTCCGCGACTGATGAAGGCTCACTCGATCTCGAGGAAATCCCACCATTCCTTTTCGATCTGTTGAATGCCGTTCCTCTCCGAGCTGCCTCCAGCGATCCGCGCGTGGAAAGCCGGTTCTTTCCGGCTCCGGCCAAGGATGAAGTGCTTGCCGAGGACTGGAAATCCCTCGTTCAACCCGAACTCCAAGCCGCATTTCTTTCGGCACGCGAAGTCGTGCTTGCCGACCTCAGCAGCGCCTTGCAAATCGAGAAAGAATTTTCGATGAAAATCCCTGCGGACCACATGGACGCCTGGCTGAGTGCTCTCAACCAGGCCAGACTCGCCATCGCGGAGGAAAACCATTTCGACGAGAAAGACTTGTCCGAGGAAATTACCCCGGACACCGCCAATCCCCGCTCGATCTCCCTCTTTCAAATCAGCTTCTACGGCTTCCTTCAGGAATGTCTGGTGAGAATGCAGGAGTGAGGCAGAGGGAAACGGAGCGCTGATATGTCGATCCCTGAACTACTGTTTCTTGGTCTTGTCCTCAAACCTGTATGAAGCGTGCGCATCATAGTCAAGGTTGTAGACTGCTTTCAGTTGTTCGATCTTCTTTTGCGCCTCGCGGCCAAAGGGTTGTGCACCAACAAACGAGTGCAGAAGAATCTCCTCCAACATTTCTCCCACAGTGAGGTCAGCAGATTCAGCGATCCCTTTCAAGACCTTGGAGAGTCGCTTTTCGATTCTGACACCGAGTTGAACCCGTTCGACTGGAATCTTTAGTTCCCTCGGAATAGGGTCGGATAGTGGGCTCGTCTTTTTCGACACTGCATCACGCTTTTTCATACATCGTCTCCTCTCTTGTGTTGTGAGGCCTCCGAGACCTGCTATTTTGTTATGTTGGTAACAACATAACTTGGTATCTAACCGCTGTCAATAGGAGTTTGCACCTTCTCTTCCACCCATCTTCCTCAACAGTATTACTGAGGAGTGCGCGGCAATTTTGCTGCAAATGCCTCTGTGAAATACAGACTCCGTCCGGGGGCGGTTCCCCTAGAGCGAGATGACTTGGCCGGAGAAAATGATCCAAGATGGGGCTTGCCATGCGGCGGGCATCGGCATCACAAGTGCGGCATGGTCAGATCGTTCAAAGACCTCTCCCCGAGCGAAGTGCTGGCGCTGGCAATTTCGCTCGAAGAGGATGACGCCCGGATCTACGGGGATTTCGCGAGCCGGTTGAAGGAGATTTATCCGTCCACAGCGAACATGCTGGAAAAGATGCGCGATGAGGAGCGCACGCATGCCGCACGGCTCATGGAAATGCACAAGCAGCGTTACGGGGATCACATCCCGTTCATCCAGCGGGAAGACGTGAAGGGATTCATCCGGAGAAAGCCGCTCTGGCTCGCCCGCACGCTGAATGTCCGTCAGGTCCGGGAGATGGTCGAGGTCATGGAGGAGGAGTCGATGCGGTTTTACCAGTCTGCCGCTAAGCTCACGACCGATCTCGCCGTCCGCACCCTGCTGGATGAGCTTGCCGCCGTCGAGCAGGAGCACGAAAGTTTTGCTGCCGGGATGCAGGAGAATCTCGAATCCTCCGGCGCAAAAAAATCCGAGGACGAGGCGGCGCGCAGGCTATTTGTGCTTCAGGTGATCCAGCCGGGGCTCGCGGGTTTGATGGATGGCTCGGTCTCCACGCTCGCGCCGGTTTTTGCCGCAGCCTACGCGA
>CAZSDC010000147.1:0-8105 GCA_964605515.1 uncultured Chthoniobacter sp. | reverse complement strand
CCGCTTGTTGTCTGGTGCTCCTGGATGTTTCCCCCTATGCGAAGCCGTTTTTCCAAGGCAAACTCGAGGCGGAGGTGTTTGGGGACTTTCTGGCCGCCGCGGCCCAGATCAGATCTTCGCCGATTCCCGGCCGGGTCTATGCCTTTTCCGGCCGATATTTTTATCTTCTGACTCCGTATCTGACCGGCCGCCCCATCGTCTCAGAGGCATACAACAATTACCTCCAGCAACGGGGAGCGGCTATCCTGCAGGGAACATCGTTCGTCAACGACGAAACCCTCTCTTCCTATCTCGATATCTCCGGCGTCTCGCACATCCTGATCGACAAACTGGACGTGGATACACCAGCTGACCTTCAGGGGCGTCTGCGGAGTCTGCTTCCTGTAGGCTACGAGAACGACCGGTTTGTTGTGCTCGAGAACAAGAACTCCTTGGGAAGCGGATTTCTGGCGCGGGATTTCATCCAGGCTCCTGACTGCCAGCCGCGGGTCTCAATGGCCGCATTGGGGGGCGCGCATTACCATATGGCAATGATCGAACTGACCGGTGCTGCCTCGAACGAACCGGGGTTGCGCGGACGGGTTGTGGATGGCCGGATCGAAGCCTCCAAGTCCGACGAGGCGATGCAGGAGGGACATCCGTTTGAGAGCGTGGAAGAGAAGGGCAACTATCAAACCGCGCAGTTTGCGCCGGCGGGAGCATCTGGATGGCTCGTCATGAATCAGGCGTGGCATCCTGACTGGCGCGCCTACCAAGGGGGTAAGCCGCTCAAGATTCGCAGGGCGTTTCTGGCATTCCAAGCGGTGAAGACCGATGGCAAAAAGGGCGTCGAGTTCCGCTTTCAGCAGCCCTGGTGGTATAATATCTGCGCTGGGATCGGGATCGCCTCCTGGGTTGTGGCGATCGGGTTGATCCTTTTTTCCGGAGGTTCCAGATACTGGGACAACTACTTCGGCGTGGTGAAGGGTGAGGGGTGGGATGAACCGGCTTCGGCATCCACGGAAAAGCGGGAGGAATTGTGAAAATGATGCGCAAGCGGGGAATGTTCGAATGAAAGACAGAATCTGGACAAGGTCGGACGTGCTGGCCGGGCTTTTCACCGGGCTGGTGGCGTTTGGGCTGTATGCGTGGACCGCCGCACCGAACGTGACGCTGCTCGATTCCGGCGAGTTCATCACTGCGGCGCAGCATTTCGGGGTTCCACATCCGACCGGCTACCCGCTCTGGACCCTGCTGACATGGATATTTCTCCTTCTTCCTCTGGGGAACGATGCGTGGGAAGTTGCGATTTTCAGTGGCGTCTGCGCGGCTCTGTCCGTCGGTCTGACCACGGCGCTGGTGAGCAGTTCGCTCCGCTGGCTGATGGGGGAGGCGCTGGACCGCTGGCGCGGGCTGAGCGCGATTCTTTCCGTGACGTGCGGCCTGCTGTTCGCCTTCAGTTTCTCGATGTGGTCGCAGGCCACGATCGCAGAGGTTTACGCGCTCCATGCACTGATGATCGGGCTCTACCTGACAGCCCTCTACACTTGGGTGCGAAGGCCGGACAGGCTCGGGCTCCTGCTGCTCGCGTTCTTTTTTCTTTCGCTGGCTTTCAGTAACCACCAATTGACGCTTGCGATGGTTCCACTTCCGTTCATCGCGGTTCTGCTGGTTCGGCGGGAGATGTTTCTGGACCTGGTGGTCGCGGGTTGTCTCACGGCGTTGCTTGCCTATCTGGGCTTCGCTATTCTTTCCGCCGATCCCCTGGTGCTGAAAACGGCCATCCGTTTTTTCTTCTGTGTCATGCTTGGCCTTGCGGTGATGGTGGTTGCCAGACGGTTCGAGATCGAATGGCGGCTCATTGCCTACCTGCCGTTCGCGGTGGCGCTCGGTATGCTCCCTTATGCTTACATGCCATTTGCCTCCTCGACGAATCCGCCGATGAACTGGTCCTATACCCGCACAGCGGAGGGTTTTTATTTTTCTTTCAACCGTTCCCAATACAGCGGGACTCTCTCGCAATTAACCTTGGAGAGCCTCGGCAAACTGATGGGAAGTTCCGGAGAGCAGCCCGCGGCTTCCGTCAAACCGCCCGCGCCCGGGGAAAAATCGTTATCTGCGCTGGTGCAGGACTGGGCTGGCTTTCTCTGGCTTCAGCTCGGGAGGAGTTTCACGCCGATCGGTGTCCTCGGTTATTTTGCAGCCTTATTCGTGATTTTCCGCCTGACAGATGTTGAGCGACGGACGTGGGTTTATCTTCTGGAGTTGGGTTTTGTTCTTGCCGCATTTCTCCAGCCTATTACGTCGGGGGCAGGGATCGATGTGGACGGCTGGTGGTTGCAGATGCCTTATCACACCTACACGAACTTGATGTTTGCAGTGCTTGTGGCGCTCGGTTTGGGGCTGGGATGCGTGGCGCTTTTTTCCCGGTTTCCGCGACTTGCCTGGATGCGGTATCTGCTGCTGCTTCTGCCTCTGATGCCTTTGACGCTGAACGAGGCGGGATGCAGCCAGCGCGGACGCTGGTTCGGATGGGAGTTCGGGCACGACATTCTCAAGGACCTCCCCAAAGGCAGCGTCGTTTTCGGCGGAACCGACCCCGGTCGCTTCGTGCCGACCTATATGATCCTCGGCGAGAGTACCCAGCCGCCCGGGGTGAAACGCGACCCGGAATTTGACCGCCGCGATCTCTACATCATCACTCAGAACGGAGTGGGTGAGGGGCTCTACCGGAAATACCTTGCCGACCAATACGGGCCGGACCGCCCGGCGCCTAAGAATGCGTTCGAGCGCTGGCTGGGCCGGGGGGAGGCTTATCCAAAAACCCCGCTAGTCTTCCCGAGCGAAGAGGAAATCCGCACGGCTATCGAAAGGGAAATGGAGAAGCAAGCCGCTGCGGGGACCCAGGATCCGGCCGTCGCGCACAGCGAGGTGACGCGCCTGATCTGGGAGAAAAACAAGGACGCTCACGCTTTCTTTGTCGAGGAGAGTTTCCCGCTCGAATGGTCCTACGACCATGCGCTGCCGCACGGGTTGGTTTATGAGATTACCAAGGAGCCCATGAAAGAGATCCCGGCGGACGTTGTGAAAAAGGACATGGACTATTGGAGGGATCGCGTCAAATCGCTGCTCGATACCCCGGAATTTTCTCAGGATTACGATGCGCAGAGATCATTCTCCAAGCTTCGGACCACCACCGGCCACCTTTACCAGCACAGGAAAATGCTCAAGGAGGCGGAGATTGCCTACCGGGAGTCGCTCGTGCTGTGGCCTGGAAATCCGGAGAGTTTGAATGCGCTGAGCGGCATTCTCTGGGAGCGCGGAGATTTTGATGGGGTCATCAAATTGATCGAGCCGGCTAATGCCGCCGATCCGAACAATTTTCCCCTCTGGCGCCTGCGTGTCTTCGCAGAAAAGCGGAAAGAGCTGGCCGGGGAGATCCACGGCCTGTGCGACGCCCTTGAAAAGGATCCAAAGGACCGGGACAAAACCGTCAAGCTGCTCGAACTCTACACGAGCATTGGGGAAACCAACAAAATCACGACCCTGATCGACAAGTCGGTGGAGGTGTTCCCGGATGATGCCGAGTTCCTCCACAAAGCGATTCAATTCGGGGAAATGAACAACCTGCCCGAGCAGGAAGTCGCTGCGGCTCAAAAGCTGGTCGCTGAGGGCACAAACTCCGGCGACGATTTTCTCCTGCTGGCCCGCGCATGCTTCAGGAACAAAGACAAAACAAACTTCTACTCAGCCGCCAGAACCGCCATCCAAAAAGGCGGGCTTCCCATCCGCGAGGCAATCTTCGACCATCCGCTCTTCGCCCCGTGGCGCCAGGATGAGGAGTTCAAGGCACTCCAAAACCCGCTGCCTCAAAAACCGGCGAAATAAACCGCCAGAGAAGCAGCCGGCATTTTGTCCGTGTCGTTAGTGTGGTAAAAGGGGTTCGCTGGAAAACTCACCCTTCCTTCTAAAGTCAAGATACCTGTCAATGATCGAGCGGACGTAGGCCCGGGTGGCGGGAAAATCCATCATGCTGCGCAGGTCTTCCGCTCCGAACCCACCGCCGAGCCCCGAGTTCTTTTCCCAGCGGGTAACCCTTGTGCGTCCGGCATTGTATTCTGCGAGGGCAAAGGGGATGGGGTTGTCCTTTTCCGCCCAGCGCCTGAGGGCGTGAGCCAAATACCACGTTCCGACCTCGATGTTGGTTTTGGGGTCCAGGAGATCGGAAACCGTGAAGGTTTCAATCTTCTCTGCCCGGGCCCAATCCTGCGCGGCTGCCTCGGTAATTTGCATCAGGCCGGTTTCCCCGTGCATTCCGAGCATGTCCGCGTGAAATCTCGACTCCCTCCAGATGACTGCCTTCACCAGGGAGGGGCTGACCCCGTATCGCCTGGCGGCTTGGACGATCTGCTCGTCATAACGGTCGTATCGGGCCCGAAAGAACCGCTTTTGAAGCGCATAATTATCGTCGTGCCCGGCGAACAGCCAGATTCCCAATGCCAGCAACGGCAGGAGAATCGCTCCCAAAAGGGCGGGACGGGGAAGCTTCATCCCCCGAAAGCTAACGCGAATATCCGGCGACATCAACAGTCCGAATGTGAGGAAAACTGATGGGAATCCGATTCCGGGAGGAAAAATATTTTTGGAAATATTTATTAATAGGACAGCGGATGTCCTACATGTGATGGCAGGATGTTCCGCGTTATGAACATCAAATCACTCCGCAAGATCCTCTGGAATTCCAGCCGCCCAGCCCGCCCGGTCCATGTGCAGTTGGAGTTCCAGCTTCCTTCCTTGAAGCTTACTCGCTCGGACCTGGAGATCCTCGAAGGTCTCCGCCGTCTGCGGGAAGACCTTTCGCGGGACTGAGGGACGCTGCAAGGGGCGAACTCAGGCAGGAATGTTATTTCCTGCGGCGACCCAATAAATCGACTCAACCATGGAGGTCAGGACCGCGGATTCTTCGTCAGGAAACTGGTATGCAGCTCGTCCGCCGACCAGTATCCGGTTGGGGGTAAATTCCGAGGCGTCGGCATTTGTTCCGCCCATCAGCACCGCGTCGCCGTTCTTCGCGTCGGGCCTGCTGGGAACCACCTTGCACAAATGATGTTCCCTCATTTCAAAATTGTAGGTGCTGTTTACCGTGCGCAGTTCGACCTTGTCCCCGTTCCGTAATAGATCGAGGTCCAATTTCTGCACCGACTGAACGGTTGGCGGAGAAGAGGTTGGGGGCGCAGGGGATTTTTCAAAGCCGTTCGGATGGACGGATGGCGGAGGAGTTGACGGGGGCTTGGAGACGGGGCGAAACAACGGAAGCGAGATGGCTTCCCTTTGCAAAATCCCATTGTCCGGTTGGGTCGTTGCTGTCATCAACAGGAAAATTAGCAGGAATTCCGAGAAACGCCAATTTTCGATTTCAAAGGAGGTGCAAACTCCTGGGGAAAACAGTCAACGGTTCAACCCGAGGTGCCGCCTCCTGCAACCGTTTCATCCCGGTTTCGCTGGGTCAGACACCGGAAGAAAACCGCGGTATGGCCGACCTGCTGCACCAAGAGTGAGTCCGTGATCTCAGCGAGTTCCTTGGACAGGGATTTGCGTTCGTCCTTCATTGCCTCGAAGCGCAATTTGACCAGGTGATTCCGGTCCAGCACTTCGCCGAAAGCGGCCAGAAATTCCGGGGTTGGTCCGGCTTTGCCGAGGTGAATCGCCGGTTTGAGCTTCTGCGCGCGGCTCTTGAGCTCTCTCAGGGTGGGGTTGGACATGGCGGGAGATCTTCCGATAACCGCGGGGTAGGATACGAACAAAATCGTGCTTGCCGCTACGCGGAGGGACTATCCTCCCGGCGGTTCCGACAAGTTGGCACCGGCAATTTCCGCCCGGCTGATCTTCCCCCGTGCATTCCGGGGGATTTCCGACACGAAACGGAAGCGACGGGGAACTTTCCACGAAGAGAGATGGGCGGCGCAATGCCGGCGGAGCAAAACCGCGTCAGGAGTATTCCTCGCGGCAACGAGGGCGAAAATCTCCTGCCCTCTCGCAGGGTCCTCCGCACCGCAGACAGCCGACTCCAGCACGCCGGGGAACAACGCGATTACCTGCTCGATTTCCACGGGATTCACTTTCCTTCCGGCCACATTGATCAAATCCGATTCGCGTCCGACGATCCGGAATCCCCCGCAATCCCGGACCAGCAAATCTGCAGGCTGAAACCCGCCGTTCACATTGGTCGCACTGCTCGCGACCGCCAGCGAGCGGATGAGGATTTTCGCCGGCTCCGTCCCATCGGGAATTTCAACCGCCACCCCTTGGAGCGGCAGTCCGACGAAGCCGTGAGATTCGTTAATTTCCTCCGAGCCATCGTAGCAGATTCCCCCACATTCCGAGGCCCCGTAGAACGCGTGAATTTTGCGACCGAATTTCCCATGGAATTCCCTTCCAAGAACCGGATCCAGCACGGCTCCGGCCGAGATGCAGAGACGCAGGTTTTCGGGGAGCGAATCGGCGGAAAGCAGCCCGCGAAACAGGGCCGGCACAGCGGGGAAGACAGATGCCCGGGTTGATGCCAAACCGCCTTCGATGGCGCGGGGGAGGGGATCGTCCGCCGCCACGAGGGGGACTCCCCGGCAGAGAAGCGGTGTCACAAGATTGCTGAAACCGTAGGAGTGGGTAAAAGCGATGACCCCGTAGTTTAAATCTCCGGCACGGATCCCCATCGTTGTGCAGACCTGATCGCAATCGGCAACCAATTGCTCCGCGGTGAATCCGATCGTCTGCGGCAGGGCGGTCGTGCCGGAGGTGAGCTTATAGAGGCAGATTCCGGTACCCGCTTCTTTGCGGTCCGGTTCTGCGCAATCGTCGAAACCAAGTTCTCCTTTCCTCGCAGAAACGCGAAGCGTCACCCCCAGACGGGCTTCGAGCCGTGATCTTGCCTCGCCAAAAATGTCGGCATCAAACAGGCTCACCACCTTTCCGGCCCGCAGAGAGGCCAGCACCAGCGCAGGAAATGAAACGTGATTGCCGGTTTGCAGCGCCACACCTCCAGGGGTTCCTGAGAACCGGCGTTCAAATTCCGAAGCCTCCTCCTCGATTCCGGTCCACGTCCGCAAACATTCCCCCGCTGGCGAAAAAATCGCAGGTCCGCGGCGGGCGGAAAGAACGTCCGCCCATCTCTCAAGAATTCGATTCGACATTTCTTTGTTGCGTTCCCATACAATCGCGATATTCTGAGCGACTTTTCAAGAATGAAGCCAGATATTCATCCCAACTACCGCGAGACCGTCATCCTTTGTGCCTGTGGTGCGGCATACCGCACACGGTCCACACGCGAAAATATCAAAATCGGCATTTGTGCCGCCTGCCACCCCTTCTTTACCGGAGAGCAAAAATTTGTCGATACCGCAGGGCGCGTTGACAAATTCAAGCGTCGCTACGGCACAGTGCGGGCTCCGCGGCTCGTCAAGAAGGCCTAGATTTCCCCCACCGAAAAACGGTGAATGCACCCTGTGCATTCACCGTTTTCGTTTTCCCACATATGGACTTCGAACCATTGGTTGAAAGAAAGCGCGCACGCTTCGAGGAGCTTGAGCGCGAGATTTCCTCTTCCGGCCTGTTTGACAATGCCGGCCGGGCCAGGGAGGTCCTTCGCGAGCACTCCGCTACTAAAGCCCTGCTCGACCTCTGGGCCCGCCTGGTCAAGGCGAGGAAAGATCATGCGGACAACCGGGAACTCGCCGCTTCGGACGACAAGGAAATGGCCGAGCTCGCCGCCTTGGAAATTCCCGAACTGGAGGCGCTGATTCCCGAACTCGAACGTGCGGTCCAGATTTCGCTCCTGCCGCCCGAGCCGGATGAAGACCGGGATGCGATCGTGGAAATCCGTGCCGGCACAGGCGGGACTGAGGCAGCACTTTTCGCGGCCGATCTTTTCCGCATGTATTCGCGATACGCCGATTCGCTCGGCCTCAAGGTCGAAGAGATGGATTCGAGCGCGGCAGACCTCGGAGGGTTTCGTGAGATGGTCTTCCGGGTTTCCGGGACATCGGTTTTCCGGCGATTCCGCTACGAGAGCGGGGTTCACCGTGTGCAGCGCGTTCCTGCGACCGAGGCCCAGGGCCGGATCCATACAT
>CAZSDC010000146.1:0-8143 GCA_964605515.1 uncultured Chthoniobacter sp. | reverse complement strand
TCGAGCGGGCGGTGCAGTCGGTGCTGCAGGTGATCGGGTATTCGGACGTCGCCCGTCACTTTCGGACGCTGCCGCCCCCGGTCCGGATTTCATTGGTCGAGATCGCGCGCGATGCGGGCGAGGGGTATGAGCTCCTGTTTTTCGAGCTTCTGCGCGCGCGGATCCGCGGGGTCATTTTCTCGGAGGCCCAACAGGTCGAGATCTGCGACCTTCACCGGTGCGTGAAGCTGTTGCGGTCCGCAAAAAACTGGCGTCGCGATTGCTCCGGACTTCGAGGTGAGATCGTGTCGTTTGTGCGCGGCGAACTCGATCTGAGCAACCGGGCACAGGAACTGCACCTTCAACTTTCGTGACCATCTTTGAGAAAATCATCGCCCGCGAAATTCCTGCGGACATCGTCCATGAGGACGGGCTTTGTATTGCATTCCGCGATGTTTCTCCCAAGGCGCCGGTTCATATTCTGGTTGTCCCCAAGCGGGTGATTCCGCGCGTGGCGGAATCTGTTCCCGCAGACACCGAACTTCTCGGCCACCTGCTCGTCACGGCGGGACGGATCGCGCGATCGGAAGGTATTGCGGATTCCGGATTCCGGCTTGTCATCAATAACGGGGCCGATGGCGGCGAGACGGTCCCGCACCTTCACGTGCATCTTCTCGGCGGCCGCCCAATGGCATGGCCACCAGGGTGAGCCCTCCGTGGAGAAATTTTGAAAATGGTTCTTCCTGCCATTGACATCTATCCGTGCCGTGCTTCCAACGTCATCGGTTCCCCATGGTCGAGTGCCCGGCGGCAGACAGAGAAAAATTCCGCCTTCGTCGTCACACGGCGGATGTCATGAAGGAACTCCGGGCTGATCCCTTCGCCCAGGAAATTCATATACTTCTTCATTTTCTGGATTTGGGATCGCTCCGGCACATCGTTTGAACAGGTGGCTTCGTAGAGGGACTCGACGTAGCCGAATACATCGCGGCCGCTCGGGTAGGTGACGGATTTCCCTTCGAAATCCTCTCGGATTTGTTGAAAAATCCAAGGATTTCGGACGGCCCCGCGGCCGATCATCAACCCCTTGGCCCCTGTCATTTCCCGGATTCGGCGAGCCCCCCCCAGGGTGCCTCCATTTCCATTTGCAATGACCGGGCACGGCATCCGGGCGACCGCCTGCGCGATCCGGTCTAGGTGGACATGCGGGCCGTATTTTTCCGTGACAGTCCTGCCGTGCACGGTGAGCAAATCCAGACGGTGTGCGGAAAAGATATCGAGCAGCCGGTCGAATTCCGCAGGGTCTGAAAATCCGATGCGGGTCTTGACCGAGAACCGTCCGCTAATCCCGGCCCTGAGTTCAGCGAGGAGTTCCTGGATGCGGGCCGGATCACGGAGCAGGCCTCCGCCGGCACATTTGCGATAGACGACTGGAGCCGGGCAGCCGAGATTCAAATCCACGCCGGCAACCGGGTGCTGTTCCAACTGCCTCGCGCATTTGACCATCCAGCCGGCATCGTTTCCGATCATTTGCGCGATCGCGGGTTTTCCGGTGGGATTTTCGGTAATCGAACGCAGTATCGAGCGTTGCAGCCGGCAGCTTTCCGTCACGCGGAAATACTCCGTGAAATACAAATCCGGGCCGCCATAGCTGGCGATCAGCTTCCAGAATGCCCAATCGGTGACGTCCTGCATCGGCGCCAAGGCGAGGAGGGGACGATTGGATGGGAAAAGATCCTTCATGCCCGGAGAAATTTTGCCGCCTCCAGGCCCGCCCGGGTGCCGGTGAAAAAACATCCCTGGATCAGGTAGCCGCCGGTCGGGGCCTCCCAATCCAGCATTTCGCCGGCCAGGAAGACCCCGGGATGGTGTTTTAGCATCAAGTTGCCATCGACCTCATCCCATCGGACTCCGCCTGCTGACGAGATCGCCTCCGCGATCGGCCGCGGCGAGGACAGCACGATGGGCAGGGATTTGACGGCGCTGGCAAAGGCGGCGGGGGTTGTCCACGTCGGGGAGTCCGCATGATGCTTCATGATCGCCCGTGCAGACGGTTGGACTCGGCACCGCTCGAAAGCTTCGTGCAGATGGAATCGTGTGCCCTGCGGCATCTTCGAGACCAATTCCTCGAAGCGGAACGCGGGCTTGAGGTCGAGGCGAATGGTCGGAGAATCCCGCAGTATGGGCGTCAGGGTGTAGATGATCCCGCCTTCCAATCCGTATCCGGTGATCAGCAGCTCGCCATAGGCCGTGGCATTTCCCGCTGATCCCCGCACATTTTTCAGCGGAAGCCCGGCGGCTTCCGCGATGACCTGCTGCGGCCACGCGACCTCCCAGCCGCAGTTGGCTGGCATGAGCGGGTTGACGCAGATGCCGAGTCCGCGAAAAACCTGCTGCCAGCTTCCGTCTGAACCCGTGTGTGGCCAAGAGCCACCCCCAAGGGCAAAGATTACCGCCGACGCCTCGACGGCTGCCAAACCGGCAGCAGTCTGGAACTCCACCCTCCATTGCCCGGTGGCCGGGTGAATCGCCGACCACCGGTGTCGCGAATGAAACTGGACACCTTGGGACTTTAATCGCGCAATCCATCGCCGCAGCAACGGACCCGATTTCATCGCTGTCGGATACACCCGTCCGCTCGACGCGACAAATGTCTCCACCCCCAGACCCTCCGCCCATTTGCGAAACGCATCGGGGCCGAACTGGCCGAGCAGTTCATCGCATAGGCCGGGGGGCATGCCGGAATACTTCGCCGCGATCTCCTTGTCCGTGTTGGTGAGGTTGAGGCCGCCGCGGCCCGCCACGAGAAATTTCCTTCCGGCGGAAGGCATCGCGTCAAACACCGCAACCCGGGCGCCGGCTTCGACGGCCGCCTCGGCCGCGCGCAAGCCCGCCGGACCCGCTCCCACAACGCACAGCAGGCCGCTCATGGGATATTCACTCCGGCCTCGCGATTTCTTCGGCAATGATCCGCAGGCCTGCGCGGACTTCGTTGTCCGACATGGCAAAAGAAACCCTCAGGCATTCGTGACGGTGCTTCCATTCGCCGTCCTGCAGGCCGAAGAAAAAATATTCGCCCGGGACGACGAGGACCCCGCGTTGCTTGAGGTTCTCGTAGATTGCGCGGGAGGACCTGGGCGAGTTTTCGATCCAGATCCAGAGGAACATGGCCCCTTCGGACTCGTGGAGTGCGTAGGGGATATGGGCAGGGAAAAACTCCGCGACGGCCGCGAGCGCCGCATCACGCTTCTGCAGATAGAACGGTCGGATCACCTCTTGGGAGAGTTTGAGAATCTGCCGGCTTTTCAGGAGCGGCCCGGCGATCGCCTGCCCGAAGTTTCCGTTCGCAAGGCCTGTGACGGCCATCATCGAGGAAATCGCCGAGGCAATCTCTGGAGGTCCGACCACAAATGCCGTCCGGGTGCCGGGAAGTCCGAATTTCGAGAGGCTCATCACGTGGATCGTGCTGTCTGTCCAAAGCGGAGTTCCCTCGCCGAATACAATTCCGGGGAACGGCCAGCCATAGGCGTTGTCGATGATCAGGGGGATGTCCTTTGCGGTGGCGATCGCGGCAAGGCGGGCCAGTTCCTGATCCGAGATCAGGTTGCCGCTCGGATTCGTGGGCCGGGAAATACAGATCGCGCTGGTATCCCGTGTCGGGTCAATAGCCTCAAAATCGATGTGGTATTTGAACGAGTGCGGAGCGGTTCTTTCTATGATGGGTCGCCGGGACTCGAACATCCCCTCCTCGAGGGCCTGGTTCGCGTAGCCGATGTATTCCGGCATGATCGGGAACAGGATCTTTCCCTGCGATCCATCGCCGCGCTTCCCGCCGAACAAGTTGAAAAGAAAGAAGAATGCGGTTTGGCCGCCCGGGGTGACGGCGATATTTTCCGGTCCGACCGGCCAGCCGTATTCCGCCCGGAGAAGTTCCGCCAGCCAGCGGATACAATCCGGGTTTCCGCGCGGCGGATCGTAGATGGAAAGCGTGCGGCGCAGCGCCTCCGGGTCGCTGGTGATCTCTTCCATGCGGCGGTGCCAGATCTCCTCCATGGCAGGGATGTGTGCAGGATTTCCGCCGCCCAGCATGTGGGGTGAAGGCCCCGATGCGGCCAGCGCATGGCCGAGGTCGTCCATCAGTTGCTGGATGCCGCTTCCCCCGGCAAGAATACTCCCGCGCGACGAGAACGTCATGGGAGTTCGCTCTGAATCTTCACGAGCCGCTCGTAGAGTGGATACAGGCCTTCCGGGATAATCCGGGTGCCTCCGATCACCGCCATGAAATTCGAGTCTCCGACCCAGCGCGGAACGATGTGGATGTGCAGATGGTCCTCGACGCCCGCACCGGAGACCTTGCCGAGGTTCCAGCCGATGTTGAATCCCTGGGCTTTCACCGCTTCCACCAGAAGCTTCTGCGCGTGGATCGCGAGCTCCCACAATTCGAGAACCTCCCCCTCGGCGAGGTCCTCCATCCGGTGGATTTTCCGATAAGGAACGGCCATCAAATGCCCTGCGGAGTAGGGGTATTTGTTCATGATCAGGAACGCGGATTTCCTTCTGGCGATGACCAGGTGGCCCGCATCGTCATCCGACTGCGCGGCCTCGGTGAGAAAATCCTGTCCCGTCCGGTGCTCGGCCTGGAAATACTCGACCCTCCAGGGAGCCCAGAGTGATTCAACATGGCCTTTTGGGAAATCTTCGTTCACCACCAAGATGTTAAGTGGCGGGGGACTCCTCTTGCGAGTCGAAACTCTGTGCAAATGTTGGAATAGCCGCACATTCCTGTGTATTAGTGTCGTTGGAATGCGATCGCTTTTGAGAGATTTTCATGCCGAGGCCGGTCGGGCACTGGTGGACCGGGAGCGCGAGTTGGAGTTGGCGCTCTGCTGCCTGATCTCCGGGGGGAACCTGCTCATCGAGGATGTTCCAGGAGTCGGGAAAACCACTTTAGTGAAAGTGTTGGCACGTGTGCTGGGACTGGATTTCAAGAGGGTCCAATTCACGAACGACCTCCTGCCGTCCGACATCCTTGGCAGCCAGGTCTTCGACGCGTCCCGACAGGTCTTCACGTTCCACCGCGGGCCGATTTTTGCGCAGCTTGTGCTCGGTGATGAGCTCAACCGCGCCTCGCCCCGCACCCAGAGCGCAGTGCTCCAGGCGATGGATGAACACGAGGTCACGATCGAGGGGCATACGTATCCTCTGCCCGAGCCATTCTTCTTCATCGGCACCCAGAACCCGCGCGACCAGGCGGGAACAGCCGCGCTGCCCGAGTCGCAGGTGGACCGGTTTCTCATGAGGATCGAACTGGGGTCGCCGGAACGCACGACCCAACGGAAATTGCTGGCGCGTGACCGAGAGCGCGCAGGCGGGCTCACGTTTGATTTTCAATCCCTGCGAAACCTCTTCTCGCCTGCGGATCTTATTCAATGGCAGGGTGACGCGGGAAAAATTCACGTGTCGGATGCTGTCGAGGAGTATGTCCTCGATCTCTGCGAATCCTCCCGCAGCCGCGGATGGACGCTGTCCCCCCGCGCAGGTCTCGGGTTGCAGCGCTCCGCCCAGTCGTTTGCGTTTCTTAACGGACGCAGCCACGTCCTTCCAGATGACGTGCAATCGGTGTTTCTGCCGGTGGTGACTCACCGGCTCGCGCAATTTTCCGGGACGGCGGGAGATTCGCGCGAAGCCGCCGAGATGGGCCGCCTGCTGATTGCACAAACCCCGGGGAGGTAGACGTATCATGAACATGCGATTTTCATGCCGGTTCCTGGACCCGACTTTGTCGGATTGGGTGACCAGGAAAAATCTTTGGTTGCTGGCAGGCGCTCTGGTCGTGACGGGATGTTCCGGCTTCAAGACGTTCGACCCGAAATCTCCCCCGGACTTCGTGACGGTCAAACCCACAAAGTTTTATCTCAAGGGCCCGATGCAGTTGGAGAAGCCTGATGAGTTGCCTGCGGAGGCGTTCGTCAAGCTGATGAAAAGAGATCCTGGATTCTGCGTGGTGGTTCTTGACGACGGGCGCACCGGCTGGGTGGATACGCGGCATCTCCGTCCCGCTCCCCCTTCCGGCCATCCGGTCCGCAAGGCGGAGATTATTCCGGAGCGGATGGTCAAATATGTTCCGGTGGCTCTGCCAGAGCTTGAGCCGGATTTGAAACTTCCTGTCAGCGATGTACCCGAGAACTTGAGCCCGACTCAGACTCCGAAAACAATTCCCTAGGCGAGAAATTCCTGCAAGGCCGGAGCGAGCGGTCGGGCCTCCGAGCCTCCGAGGCGCAGAGCGGCCGCTTCAAGTTTGTGGATGAGGTCCGCCACGTCGCGGCGGGGGTAGGGTCCGCCGGCCGCTGCGCAGAAATGAGTGCGGCAGCCGAACGGCCTGGAATCGTAGATCAGGCATCTTGCGGTGCGCAAATCCAGCAGCGGACAGGCTCCATCCTCACGGACAGGCAGTGTGCGGCGGCCGGTGGATTTGAGCGCCTGCGCCGCAACGAACGCCTCGCCTTTGGTGAGGTAAGGGGTTTTTCCTGTGAGCAGAAACTGGCAGCATTCGGTGCGGAGCGTGCAGTCTCGCGTGACCGGACGCGAGGCGAGTTCGGCATAGATCTTCCGGACTTCCGCGGTGGTCTGCTTGAGTTCTCCGGCAAGTGCTTCGCGGCGGGGCGTCATGAAGGAATGGCCGCAGTTGAACCGCTAAATATCACAAACAACCAACGAAGGTTGGAATTTGTAAAAGTCTTCTCCGCCGCTATTTTCAGTGCCCATTAGCTGCCATTAGTGGTTTGCCATATCCTCACAGATCCAAAAAGTTCCGGAGAAGCTTTTTCCCTTCGGAGGTGAGGATCGATTCCGGATGGAACTGGACGCCATAAACCGGCAGCTCGCCGTGGGCGAGGCCCATGATCTCACCCTCTGCCGTCTCTGCTGTGATCTTAAGACAGGCGGGGAGGGAGTCCCGCTTGACGAGCAGGGAGTGATACCGGGTAGCTTCGAACGGGTTCGGGAGGTTGGCGAAAATGTTTTCACCGGTGTGGTGGATCGGGGAGGTTTTCCCGTGCATGAGGCGGCCTGCCCGCACGACTTCCCCGCCGTAAACCTGTCCGATGCACTGGTGGCCGAGGCAGACGCCGAGGATAGGGATCTTTCCGCCGAAGTGCTTGATGACATCGCAGCTGATGCCGGCCTCGTTCGGTGTGCAGGGGCCGGGGGAAACGCAGATTTTTGCCGGGGCGAGGATTTTGATTTCCGGGATCGTGATTTCGTCGTTTCGTTTCACGAGAACTTCCTGGCCGAGCTCGCCGAAGTATTGGACGAGATTGTAGGTGAACGAGTCGTAGTTATCGATGACGAGAATCATGTGTCCTTTCTGGCTCGGTCAATTGCACGCATGCCGGCCATGGCCTTGTTGACGGTCTCCTGGTATTCGCCCTCGGGCGTGGAATCGGCGACAACACCGCCGCCGGATTGAACATAGGCGCGACCGCCTTTGAGCAGCACGGTCCGGAGCGCGATGCACGAGTCGAGGTTTCCATCGAACCCGAAATATCCGACGGCTCCCGCGTAGGAGCACCGTTTGCTTTTTTCCAGCTCGTTGATGATCTGCATGGCCCGGACTTTCGGGGACCCGGAGACCGTTCCGGCCGGGAACGTCGCCCGCATCACGTCGTAGGCGCTCCGCCCGCCTGCCAGCTTTCCTGAGACGTGCGAGACGATATGCATGACGTGGCTGTATTTTTCCACGGTCATGAAATCAGTCACTTTGACCGACCCGAACTCCGCGATGCGGCCTACATCGTTGCGGGCGAGGTCCACGAGCATGAGGTGTTCGGCGCGCTCCTTGGGGTCGCCGAGGAGATCTTCGGCATTAGCGGCGTCGGCTTCCGGGGTTTCGCCGCGGCGTCGGGTGCCGGCGATCGGCCGGATTTCAACCAGCGAATCCGTGAGCCGCACATGCACCTCCGGCGAGCTGCCCACTAGGGAATATCCGCCGGGACACCGCAGGCAGAACATATAGGGAGAGGGGTTCACAAATCGCAGGGAGCGATAAAGGTCGAGCGCGTCGCCCGGAAATGCTGTTTCGAATCGCTGCGAAGGCACGATCTGAAAAATGTCGCCGGCCCGGATATATTCCTGCGCCTGCTCCACCATCGCGTGGTATTCCTCC
>CAZSDC010000145.1:0-8355 GCA_964605515.1 uncultured Chthoniobacter sp. | reverse complement strand
ATGCCGCGCGGCATCGGTCTCAGCGACCCGAAGCGATCGTTCTGCCCTTCATGCAGCAAGCTGATTCCTTGGTATGAGAACATCCCGGTGGTCAGCTGGTCGATGCTATGGGGAAAGTGCTCTGGCTGTGGCTCGCAAATTTCGGCGAGATATGTGCTCGTGGAAATCCTGACTGCAGCCTGTTTTGTGGGGCTTTGGTCGAGATACGGGCTGCCGCTTGCTCCCGCTTACTGGGTGTTTCTCTCTTTGTTGATTGCCGCCACGTTCATTGACATCGAACACTTCATTATTCCGGATGAGATTACGCTGGGAGGAACGCTCGCCGGATTTGTCTGCGCAGCGGCGCTTCCGGCTCTCATGGGAACGGAGTCGAGACTCGTCTCCATGGGGCTTTCGCTGGCTGGAGCGGCCTTGGGGGCGGGGCTTCTCTGGCTTGTTGTCGAGGGAGGGAAGCTGGCCTTTGGCAGAAAAAAGCACGTTTTTGAGGACGCGCAGGCCTTTCGGTGGATCCGAGAAGGCGACCGTGCGGATCTTGTCGTGGGCGAGGAAACCCACCGCTGGGAGGATATCTTCAGCCGGGAGAGCGACGTGCTTGTGTTGAACCCCGGCGGGCCGGTGACCTGCGACGGGCGGGAGCTGCCGGGCGGGCCGCTGCGTTTTCACTACGACCGGCTTCAAGCCGGGGAGGAGGAACTCGAGCTCGACAAGTTGGATGAGATCAGCGGCGCGCTCGAGTCCATCGTGATTCCCAGGGAGGCCATGGGATTCGGAGACGTGAAGTTCCTCGCGTGCATCGGGGCCTTTCTCGGCTGGCAGGCGGTCCTCTTCACCGTCTTCTCCTCCTCGATCGTCGGCTGCGTGGCCGGCGTGGCTGGGATTCTCCTTGCGCGGGGGAAATCGCGAAACATTCTTCCATTCGGCCCATACCTTGCCCTGGGTGCGGCGCTCTGGCTTTTCGGCGGACGCGAGCTGACCGACTGGTATTTTTCGCAGTTCCAACGATAACCCCACGGTGGGGCGGACGTTTTTTCATTTCCAATTTTGTCCGGCAAAGGCTTTGCTTCCGGTTCCACAATCCAACTATGACTCTTGATACTCCCACACTTGAACTGGCGGCCCGCGATGCACGGGGTCTCGCGATGGATGCGATCACGAAGTGCAAATCCGGCCACCTTGGCCTTCCGCTTGGTGCCGCGGACGTGGGCGCAGTGCTCTATGGGCATTCGATGAGCTTCAACCCCGACGAGCCGCGCTGGCTGAACCGCGACCGGTTCATCCTTTCCGCCGGGCACGGCAGCATGTTCCTCTACAGCTGGCTGCATCTCGCCGGGTTTGCCCTCTCGCTCGAGGAAATCAAAAATTTCCGCCAACTCCACAGCATCACTCCCGGCCACCCGGAGTTTCATGAGACGCCCGGCGTCGAGGCCACGACCGGTCCGCTCGGGCAAGGGGTGTCGAACGCGGTCGGCTATGCGATTTCCGCGAAGATGAGCGAGGCGCATTTCAACACGGCCGAGCACGCGATCTTCGACCACCATGTCTTTGTGCTTGCTGGAGACGGATGCCTCCAGGAGGGGGTCGCTCAGGAGGCCAGCGCGCTCGCCGCGCACCTCGGCCTCGACAACCTCATCCTGATTTATGATTCCAACAACGTGACCCTCGACGCCATGGCGCCGGTCACCCAGAGCGAGGACACGGCCGCCCGCTATAAGGCTTACGGCTGGGACGTTCAGCAGATCGACGGACACAACCTCAAGGAAATTGCCAATGCGATCGACAAGGCAAAATCGGCGGCCAGCGGAAAACCGCAGTTCATCATCGCGAAAACGCTGATCGGAAAAGGCATCCCCGAGGTTTCCGGCACGAACAAAGCCCACGGGGAAGCAGGTGTGAAATTTGTTGCCGAGGCAAGGAAAGCGCTCGGTCTCCCGGAGGAGACGTTCTTCGTGTCTCCCGAAACCTCTGCCTACTTCGCGTGCCGCAAGGCCGGACTCAAGAACGCCTACGGGGAATGGGTGAAAAAATTCCAGGCCTGGCGCGGTGCCAACAAGGACCTAGCCCGGGAGCTTGATGACGCGCTCGCTGGAAATGTTCCCGATCTGCTGAAAGTGATCCCTCCCTGCGACCCTGCCGTCAACATCGCCACACGGAAAGCGGGCAGCGATGTCCTGCAGCCCGTCGCGCACGCCATGCCGCTCCTCGTCAGCGGTAGCGCCGACCTCCACGGCTCGACGCTCAACTACATCAAGGACGGCGGAGACTTCAACCGCGAGAACCGCGCGGGCCGGAACCTGCATTTCGGAATCCGCGAGCACGCGATGTGCGGGCTCATGAACGGGCTCGCCTATGACGGGATTTTCCGCCCAAGCGGCGCGACGTTTCTGGTGTTCAGCGATTACGGCCGCCCGTCGATCCGCGTCGCCGCTCTCTCGAAACTCCCGGTCGTCTATATTTTCACCCACGACTCGATCGGTGTCGGTGAGGATGGCCCAACGCATGAGCCGGTGGAGACGGTGGCCGCGCTGCGCGCGATTCCCGGACTCGATGTCATCCGGCCCGCTGATCCCGAGGAAACGGCGGGTGCATTCGCAGCGGCCTTTCAGAAAACTGACGGTCCGACGATGCTTGTGCTCTCGCGACAGAATCTCCGGACTCTCAATGAAATCCCGGTGGAAACCCGTCGCTCCGGCGTGTTCCTGGGCGGCTACGTCGCAAAGAAAGAATCCGCCCCTCTCGCTCTGATCCTGCTTGCGACCGGCAGCGAACTCCAGCACGCGATCAAGGCTGCCGCCGACCTCGGCCCCGGAACGCGTGTTGTCTCGATGCCGTGCTTCGAGCGCTTCGAGGCACAGAGCGCGGAATACAAGGAATCCGTCCTGCCCGCAGCTTGCCGCAAACGCGTCTCGATCGAGGCCGGAGTCTCCGATCCATGGTTCCGCTATGTCGGACTCGATGGTCGCACCGTGGCCGTGGACCGGTTCGGCCTGAGCGCTCCCGGCAATGTCGCGATGGAGGAACTCGGCATCACAGCCGCGCACCTCGTGGAGGTCGCGAAAAGCCTGTAGGCACGAAAATCCGCTGACCCTTTCGTGTGGACCGGAGGGGGGTCATGGCTTCTTTGTCCGGTTTACTGCGGTTTCCGCCACCGTCTCGTGCGCGGCCTGGCGCAGTAATTTTGCGTCATCGGCAGAGAGATCCGCGGGAACGAACGGGTTGGACTCGATGTTGTCGCGGAAAATCACCTCGTGGAATACTGCCGCAGCTAGGTATTTGCCAGATTGGCTGGCATGCTTGTCTCCCGCGACATTCGGGTTGATGCTCTTTGCGAGGTTGCGCACCTTCTGAAAAGCGTCCCCGACAGGAATGATCTGCAGTCCCGTCTCGGCGGAAAGCTTTTCATAAGCGTCCTTCAATTTGGCATACATCGTCTTTTGATCGAGTCCGTCCTCTTTGAACTTGACGAAGAAATCGTCGGGATAAGCCCAGGTTTCCAGGATCAGGATTTCGGCATGAGGAGCGTATTTGTGAATATAAGCGATCAAAATCCCCGCGAAGGGCTGGTAGCTCTCCGGCTTGAAACTCAGATTGCTCACCTGCTGGATGGTGACCACATCCCAGTCCGCACTCTCAAGAGCTTCGCGCAGGCTGAAATCCTTCTTCCCTCCGGTGCCCGGATCGACATGGTTCTTGTAAGCATGACCTTTCGGGTCGTTTGGATCGGCCTCGAACGCCTGGAGATAATTCACATGTTGTTGAAGCGAGTGCCCGTCGAGATTGGCGTGGAAAACCAAGAGATCCTTGCCTCCCGCCTTGGCGAAATCGGGCAGAAGTGCGGTGGCATTGTCAGCAAAACTGTTGCCGATCGTCAGGAGTTTGATCGAGGAGCGGGGCGCGGTGGCGGGAACTTGAGGTGACTCGGTGCCTTTGAAAAATTGCGGCGCGCAAAGGAAAACCAAAAGAAAAAATACCAAGACCGGAGGCAATCGAGGGAACATGCGTTTCCTGTAGATCAGAGAATGAGGCATCATGACAATTCCGGAATTAAGTTTTTCCGCCTGATCCTGCCTTGGCGGCTTTGCGGTTTGGCGGAAGTTTTTTCCACAGCGTGCTCCGTGACTCTGCGTGAGCCCCCCCCTTTCAGCCTTCACCGCACCAAAGTGCGTGCGGTTTTCTTCGGAGTGTTGGCATGGCTGATGCTCAAGTAGAGATTAAGATGATCACTGCAAATTCTCGGATCAGGCTGACTGCGGGTGATTTTGATTTTATCGTCCGGGCACTTTCGATCAAGGAATCCGACCGGGTGTCGCTGGCGGGCCTGCTCACAGATGAGGGAGCGCGAGATGAGATACTGGATCACGAGGTGCTCGCTCATGCCATTTTGGAATCGAGCGACCGGCTGACCATCTCGCCGCAGCTGATGTTTTATGTGCTCTGCCGCCGGGTGCTCCGGCAGACGGGAGCGCGGAGCCGCGAGGCTTCGGATTTTGTGGCATCGATGCTCGAGGGGTTTTCCAAGACCTCGCGCGTCTATGGTTCCGATGCGGGGGTGAACACCGCGTATCTCTCCGACATGATGATAGCGCTCGGTAAAGCCGGTGACAGTGAGGCGTTCCTTCTGCGCTCGCACATGGCGAACTATGCTCTTTTTATCAGCGGGATTTTTGTAGAGAACGTCGAGAAGCGCAAAGAACGCGGGGCGCCGGACGTTGCGTATTACGAGAAGCTCGGCGGGATGAACTACCGGGTTGCCGCAGAATACCGGGACGCCAGGAAATATCATCTCAGCGGGGTTTACGAGGAACTGTCCCGCAGCTTCCACGAGGTGCGCATCGCTCTCAACGACCTAGCCTCGAGGTTCCTCCATCTCGACAGCCCGGCGCTTCCCATCATTGCGGCATGAAGACGTTTCCCTCTTCCGGGGTCAGGTCAGGAGCTTATTTCTTCGCGGCGTTCTCGTAGACGGATCGCCAGTGGGCGAGGCGCTCTTTGATGCGTTTTTCCATGCCGTTTTCTGTGGGCTCGTAGTAGGTCCTGCCCTCCGGGAGGTAGGCCTGAGGGACATAAGACCCTTCGAAGTCGTGGCTGTATTTGTAGCCCTTGCCGTGGCCAAGGCGTTCTGAGCCTTTGTAATGGCTATCGCGGAGGTGGGCCGGGACCGCGAGGGTCCTTCCTTCTCGGACCTCTTGGGAGGCTTTCCCGATGGCGACCGTGCAGCGGTTGCTTTTCGGGGCGGTGGCCAGATAGACGGTCGCGTGGGCGAGGATCAGATTCGCCTCGGGAAGACCGACGAACTCGACCGCCTGTTGCGCAGCCATCGCAACGACGAGCGCGTTCGAGTCCGCCATCCCGATGTCCTCGCTCGCGCAGATGACAATCCGCCGGGAGATGAACCGTATGTCCTCGCCCGCATGGAGCATTTTTGCGAGCCAGTAGAGTGCGGCGTCCGGGTCACTTCCGCGCATGCTTTTGATGAACGCGCTGATTGTGTCGTAGTGTTCGTCGCCGGTGCCGTCATACACGACGGCTTTTTGTTGGATGCTTTCCTCGGCGGCGTGGAGGTCGATGCGGATCGTACCGTCGTTTCCGGGGGCGGTGGTGAGGGCGGCGATTTCGAGGGCATTGAGGGCTTTCCTTGCGTCCCCATCGCTGAGTTTGGCAAGTAGGGCGGCTGCATCGGGATCGAGAACGACTGGAAGATTTCCCAGGCCGCGCTCTTTGTCCGCCAGGGCCCTGCGCATGAGCGAGTCCAGATCCTCTTCCGAGAGCGGTTGGAGTTGAAATACCTGGGAGCGGGAGAGGAGCGCGCTGTTGACGCTGAAGAACGGGTTTTGCGTGGTGGCTCCGATGAGGCGCACAACTCCGTTTTCAACCTCCGGCAGCAGGACGTCCTGCTGGGCCTTGTTGAACCGGTGGATCTCGTCGATGAACAGGATGGTCTTCATGTGGGATCGACGGTTGGATGCGGCTGCCACTACCCGTCGGATGTCGCCGACATTGCTTTCGACTCCACTGAGGCGCTCGAACTTCGCACGGGTGGCTCCGGCGATCACCTGGGCGAGGGTGGTTTTTCCGGTCCCCGGTGGGCCGAACAGGATGAGCGAAGAAATCCGATCGGCCTCGATTGCGCGGCGGAGGAGTTTGCCCGGACCGAGAATGTGCTGTTGGCCCGCATATTCTTCGAGCGTGCGCGGGCGCATGCGGGTCGCCAGCGGCGCATCCGCGGCGACCTCCGAATCAGCGACTGGAAACAACTCGTCCACTGCGGGGAGTATCGCGGGTTTTTCTGGCAAGCCAAGAACCGAGGGGATACAAATCCGGAATGACCACAATCCTCGTCCCCTTGGATACCAGCGAGATTGCTCCGAAGGTTCTCGTCGAAGCCGAGTCTCTGGCTCTGAAACTCCAAGCCAAAGTGATCCTGCTCCATGTCGTGGAGCCGGTCGCCACCTATGTGCCTGTTGGCGCAGCGATGGACCTGATCGCCTCATCCCCGCCCGAGCTGGACGACGAGCAAACCGGCGTCGCACAGAGCCGGCTCGAACAACTTGCCGCCCCGCTGCGCTCGAAGGGCCTCGACGTCGCCTGCGAGGCGTGTTTCGGTCTGCCCATGGATGAAATTCTCGACCAGGCGAAAGCCCGGGGTGCCGACTACATTATCCTCGGGTCGCATGGACACGGCGCGCTGTTCCATTTGTTCGGCGGCAGCGTGGTGACCGGCGTCCTGAAGCATAGCACGTGCCCGGTCGTCGTTGTGCCGGTGCATCAATAGGCATCATGACCAGGCAATCCCGGATGCGCTGGCCAGCGTGTGCAGGTTTGGCCATTTGTGTCATCGGATCGGTGTTCGCAGCCGAGGATTTGCAGGAGGCGGTGAAGGCCTACCAGTCCGGGCGCCTCGCGGAAGCGAAGGCGATGTTTGAGCAAAGTGCCGCCAAGGATCCGAAAAATCAGATCGTTCAGAACTACCTGCGACAGATCGCCACGAAGCAGGCCGGCCAACTCCTGATGAAGAAGAAGATCGATGCGATCATTGTTTCCAAGGTGGACTTGCGGGATTCGTCTGCTCGCGAGGCCTTCGATTTTATTTTCCAGCTTCTCAACCGGAACGCGCCGCAGGGTTTTCATCCAAACATGGTGTGGGCAGTGCCGGAGAACTCTTCCAAAAAAATCACGCTGTCCCTCGATAACGCGCCCGGGTGCGCCGTTTTGGAATACGCAGCGCAGCTGTCCGGGCTCAAAGTGTCGTATGAGGAATTTGCGGTGCGGATATCAGCGGAATAGCCGTCGGAATTTCTCCAAACCCTTGGAGGCAGCGCAGTGGCCCGGTCCGACTTCATCAAGCAATGACAATCATCCAAGTGCGGGAGAGGAGGATCGGGTGCTCTGCCGCCACTTGTTTCCATCGTGCTTGGAAATCGTGATCGACCTGCACTCAAATCTTCAACCACACCTACGCATGATCGCATCCGGATTGACTCCGTGGCCGGGACTTTTACGACCGCTTTACGGGGTAACAGAGGCAGTCGTGGACGATGCGGTCGGGCTTGTAGTGGGATGAGGATCGCAGCACGATCTGAAGATCCGCGTGAGTGAACGAGCCGTCCTTGAGGAGTTTGGCGGGAAGGTCGTCCAGCTTTTCGAGAGCCTCGACGAGAGAGTCGTTCTGGCTGAGGACAAAGAAACGGGCCGGGGGGAGTGAGACGATGCTCAAGGGGGTGAAAATTCCGGCGAGGCCATCCGGCAGCGCGGGAGCGGCATCACTTTCGGACTGCGCGTGGCGGGTCTCGAGGCGGATCATGCGGGCCCGCGCATCCGGAGCTGTCGATTCGACCGCCATGCTCACCGCGTCGAGCAGCCGGTGGCGCGCCTCGGCGAGGTCGGTGAGGGCTGCCAAGTTTTGCAGAGCGGGGAGAGTGGTGATCGCCTTGGCCAGCGAGGAAATCTCCTTCAGGTAGGAGTTTTTCTGCGACTCGGGAACGAAATACATGACGATGAACCGGACCGGGATGCCGTCCGGCGAACCATAGTCGATGCCCTCCGGGCTCCAGCCGACCGCGCAGACGACCTCGCCGTCGCCAGAAAATCTGGCGTGCGGGCAGGCCCAGCCCTTGCCGATGCCCGTGTTGTAGGATTGCTCCCTGGCCAGAACCCTCTCGGCGATGCCCTCGTCGCCGAAATGGATATCGGGAATCGCTTCGAGGATGGCGGCCAGATACTCCAGCGCCATGGTCTTGTCGTTATCCGGCAGCTCGATGAGGCGGCCGTCGTTCAAGGCGTGGAGGAGAGTCTTCATATCAGTCGATGCCGTGTTTCTTGTGGAAGGAGACCTTCACAAAATGGGTGAGGATCGAGTAG
>CAZSDC010000144.1:0-8362 GCA_964605515.1 uncultured Chthoniobacter sp. | reverse complement strand
CGCACAGCCCCCAGCAAACTGGTTCGTTTCATCCATTCAACTCAGCGCGGAGCCAATAATACTGTTCTATGAAGAAGACAATGCGCGTCCTAATTTCCGGCGGACCAGGTTCAGGTTGCACGTCAACAGCTTCGGCAGTTGGTGCCGCCCTCGATTTTCCAGTCCTCGATTCGGATTCGTTTTTTCACAAACCCACCGCCCCGCCATTTCTGCAGCAATACAGTCCGGATGAGCGGCGAGAGCTTTTGAAATCAGCACTTGCAGAGAAAGAGACTTGGATATTAAGCGGGTCAATAGCTACATGGGGTTTTCTGGACTTCTCTTCCACGCACGGGGTATTTTTAGAGATTCCCAACGGAGAACGTTTGAGGAGACTTGAACATCGCCAAAGATCGCAATTCGGATCGAGGATTGATCCCGGAGGTGATATGGCAGAGGAACACAGATCATTTTTGGAGTGGGCGACAAATTATGAGACCCGGACTGGCCCAGGCAGGAACCTTACGACAGACCGAGCATTTCTAGAATCCAGATCTGCCCGCTTCATAATCATAACCGAAGCCACCCATTTTCAGGAATTGGTCACCAGAGTGCTTGAATTCCTCAACGAACCACCCAATGCAGAACAAACGGATGCAGGCAACCGGCGGAACACCGGCGCCCGATCCTTGACTTAGGAAAGAATATGCGGCTCGTTGCCTATCCTTCAACACTGTATGCTTTTGGTTTGTGTTGGTTTTTCAGCATCCTTGCGGCGGGCATATATTATATTTCCGATGGCTCGCGCAGATGGCTGAGCCTGCCATTTATTTGCATCGCGGCTTTGGCGATTGCGTTTTCATTATGGGGGTTGGTCTTTCGCAAGCCAATATTGACCGCAGACGATACTGGCATTCATGACAAGCGCCTGATGAAGTCACCCATTCCTTGGAGCGATATTATGGCGTTCCGACATGTGCCCCGCGTTGTCAGGCCAGCAAAGGGGCAGATTACCTTTTCGCCATTTGATAGCTGGCGGCCAATTCATCTGTGGGTGGCATCCCAGAAACCGACCATTCTGACCAGACTACAGGCACTGAGCCCACACCCAGTTCACAAGGATTTTCCTCAAGCGCGCTTCATTCCGATTGAATTTGCCGGATTGGACATTCCATCGTCCCGGTTTGCAGAAGTGATCCGCACCAATGCACCAAATGCAAAAGAAGAATATTCCTAACGGGGCGATGGAACGAATCACCATGCCTAAGGCGCTTTTATCACGGATCCTGCTGCGGCAGGATTCGCGCCAAAAGCAAGTGGTGATCCCTCACCGCGGACGTTGAAGTAGAATATCGCTGCTGACGCGTGTTGCACCCGTGATACGTTTCGACTGCGTCACAATCTGCGGTGGTCCATGGGCTCAGCGTGCCGGTTCGGAGGCTTGGTTTCGGGAGATGTTCTTGGCGCCAGGCTACCGCTTTCACGTCGGGAGAGGGATCGGCCGAAACTGTGCGGTTGTTCCAATATCGTCGCGCCATGCACCACATCACACCGGCCGGTTGGGGGCGACGGTTTCATGCCTTCGCCGGCTGAATCATCCTAGACCTGGTTGACCGGGCGAAAAAGTTGTGTTCAAATGGAGGATTGTGCGATTTGAGCTGTCGTTATTCGTCCGCCGCGCGCAGCCCACCGATATATTCCATGAATTCTGAAACCAGCGAAACCAAACCTCTCAGCGTCAACGAGACGATGAAGAGCGGATCCGATTTGCTTCGTGGGAACATTGCACGCGATCTGGCCGACACCTCCACCGGGGGGATTTCGGAGGAGAGCAACCAGCTCGCAAAATTTCACGGCATGTATATTCAGGACGACCGGGATATGCGCAACGCCCTGAAGAAGGAGGGGAAGGAAAAGGCGTTCGGGTTCATGGTCCGGGTGCGGCTCCCGGGGGGGCGGGCGACGGCGCAGCAATGGCTGGTGCTCGACCGGCTGGCCGACGAAGTGGCTTCTCCCTCGCTGCGGCTGACGACCCGGCAGACAATTCAATTTCACGGGGTTCTGAAAGGCAATGTCAAGCGGCTCGTGAGAGGCATGCACGAGGTGCTGCTGGATTCGATTGCGGCCTGCGGGGACGTGAACCGCAACGTGATGGCCCCGCCAAACCCGGAGCGGAGTCCGCTGCTCCAGCAGGTTTACGATGACGCGGTGGCATGGAGCCAGTTTGCGCTTCCGAAGTCCCGCGCGTATCACGAGATTTTTCTCGATGAGGAACTGGTGGCCGGTGGGGAGCCGGAGAGAGAGCCGATGTATGGGGCCACCTACCTGCCGAGGAAGTTCAAGGTCGGGTTCGCGCTGCCGCCCTCGAACGATGTGGATGTCTTTTCGCAGGACCTCGGATTTATCGCGATCGAGGAGAGTGGTCGGCTGGCAGGTTACAATGTGACCGCAGGCGGCGGGCTTGGAATGAGCCACGGCAACGCAGAAACATTTCCCCGTATCGCCGACGTGCTGGGCTACATTCCTGCCGACAAAGTCAACGCCATCGCGGAGGCTGTCCTCACCACGCAGCGCGACTACGGCGATCGCACGAACCGCAAGCACGCCCGCCTCAAATACACTATCGAGGACCGCGGGGTCGAGTGGTTCAAGGCCGAGGTCGAAAAGCGCTCTGGGATCACCTTCGGCCCGGCTCGCGCGTTTCAGCTGACAACAATTTCCGATCCCCTTGGCTGGCACGAATGCGCGGACGGAACATGGTTTTACGGCCTGTTCATCCTGAGCGGCCGGATCAAAGACGTTCCCGGATATCCCTTGAAAACCGCCCTGCGCGAGGTGGCCGGGGTCCATGCCGGCGACTTCCGCCTGACCCCGTCGCAAAACCTGAGCATCTCCGGTGTTTCGGCAGCACAAAAACCCGTCATCGAAGCCATCCTCGCGAAGCACGGGGTCACGGAGGAAGCCCGCGGGTCGGGCCTTCGCTTCAACGCACTCTCCTGCGTCGCCCTGCCGACGTGCGGGCTTGCGCTGGCTGAGAGCGAGCGGGCGCTGCCGGAGATTCTTTCCAAATTTGAAACGGTTCTCGACGAAGCCGGACTGCGGGAGGATGCGATCAGCATTCGGGTCACCGGCTGTCCGAACGGTTGCGCCCGGCCCTATCTTGCTGAGATTGGCTTGGTCGGCAAGGCACCGAACAAATACGCGCTCTACCTCGGTGCACGCCACAACGGGACCCGCCTCAACCGCTTGGCCTCGCCCGGCCTCACCATCGACGGGGCTGTGGAATATCTCGCGCCCGTCATCAAGCGCTACGCCGTGGAGCGTGAGGAAGGCGAGGGGTTTGGAGACTTCTGCGACCGCGCGATTCTTCCAAAAGATGCCACATTTCACAGCGTCGGAACCATCGCCTGATCCACTTATGAGCCCCGACGAAATTGCCCATTGGAACACGGAACTGCGCGACAAGTCTCCGCTCGAAATCACCCGCTGGGCGATCTCCCGGGCCGGCGGCCGCGCCATCGTCTCGACAAACTTCCGCCCCTACGAGGCCGTGGTCCTGCATCTCGCCACCCAGGTGCAGCCGGATATCCCCGTCCTCTGGGTGGACCATGGTTACAACCGTCCTGCCACATATCACCATGCCGAAAAGCTCCGCGACCTGCTCGGCCTCGATATCCGCGCTTTCCTCCCACGCATCACCGCAGCCCACCGGGATGCGGTGGACGGGCCGATTCCCGATACCAATGACGAGGAGGGCCTGAAAAAGTTCAGCGCGCTGATGAAGCTCGAGCCGTTCCAGAGGGGGATGAAAGAACTGGCACCGACGATCTGGATCACGGCGCTGCGCAAGGTCCAGAACCCCAACCGTGCCGGGCTCGACATCGTTTCTGCCGATGCCAATTTTGGAAGCCTGAAAGTCAGCCCCGTATTTTACCTTGGCGACGCAGACATGGAGGCTTATCTCGCCGGGCACCACCTGCCGAACGAGTGGGATTATTTCGATCCCGCCAAGGCGGATGAGAAGCGCGAGTGCGGGCTGCACGCCGCCTGGGGCGGGGAGGCGGTCAAACATTGAAGCGATGCCGTCGGCTTCTTAGCGTTTTCTTCTCATGAGCAGTTATTACCTCGACCACCTTCAGTATCTCGAAACGGAAGCGATCCATGTGATGCGCGAGGTGGCGGCCGAGTTCGAGCGCCCGGCACTTCTTTTTTCCGGCGGGAAGGATTCGATCTGCCTGCTCCGGCTCGCGGAGAAGGCCTTCCGTCCGTCGGAAATTCCGATGCCTTTTCTCAACATTGACACCGGCCACCACTTTCCGGAGCTGAACGAGTTCCGCGACCGCAGGGCAAAGGACCTGCGCGCGAAGCTCATCGTGCGAACGGTCGAGGAGGCGATCGCCAAGGGCGTCGCCGTGCAGGCCCCGGGACAGATCAGCCGGAACCACCTGCAGATCCCGACCCTGCTCGCCGCGATCGAGGAATTCCGCTTCGACTGCTGCATCGGCGGCGCCCGCCGGGATGAGGAAAAGGCCCGCGCCAAGGAACGCTTCTTCAGCTTCCGAGATGGCTTCGGCCAGTGGGATCCCAAAAACCAGCGCCCGGAAATCTGGAACCTCTACAACGCCCGCATCAATCCGGGTGAGAACATGCGCGTCTTCCCGCTGAGCAACTGGACAGAGATGGATGTGTGGGAATACATCCGGCAGGAAGAACTCGAGGTGCCCAGCATCTATTTCAGCCACCTCCGCCGCTGCGTTCGCCGGCACGGCCAATGGCTTCCGGTCAACGACCTTATCCCGCCGAAACCCGGCGAACCGGTCGAGGAACTCGTCGTCCGTGTGCGCACGATCGGTGACATTATCAGCACTGGATGCGTTGAATCTCCCGCGTCGTCCGTGGACGACATCATCGCGGAGACCGCCGTTGCGCGCGTCACGGAGCGCGGCTCGCGCGCCGATGACAAAGCCTCGGAAGCCGCCATGGAGGACCGGAAAAAAGCCGGGTATTTCTAAGAACCGGGTAATTCTAATGTCCATTCCACTTCACCATCCCGTCGATCTTCTCCGGTTTAACACCTGCGGGTCGGTTGACGACGGCAAGTCCACTCTCATCGGCCGTCTGCTCTACGATTCCAAGTCCCTCATGGACGACCAGGTCGAGGCGCTTGAGCGATCGGCCGACCTGACCGGTGGCGGCCAGATCAACCTTGCGAATCTGACCGACGGTCTCCGTGCCGAGCGTGAGCAGGGGATCACGATCGATGTCGCCTACCGGTATTTTGCGACGCCGCGAAGGAAGTTCATCATCGCCGACACTCCAGGCCACGTCCAATACACGCGGAACATGGTGACCGGAGCGTCATCGTCCAACCTCTCTGTTGTCTTGGTGGACGCTCGCCTCGGCGTCATCGAGCAAAGCCGACGGCACTCGTGCATCGCTTCGCTGCTTCGAATCCCCCACCTTGTCGTGGCCGTCAACAAGATGGATCTCGTGGACTACAGCGAGGAGCGGTTCATCGAAATCCGCGACCAGTTCGAGGGGTTCCTTCCCCGCCTCGATCTGAAGGATGTGAAATTTATTCCCGTGAGCGCGCTCGATGGCGACAACGTGGTGGACCCTTCCTCGAAGATGCCCTGGTATCCGGGTCCGACTCTCCTCGGCCATCTGGAAGACGTCCATATCGGCAGCGATTGGAACCTCAGCGCTTTCCGCCTGCCGGTCCAGTGGGTCAACCGCCCGAACAATCCGTCCGATCCCCTCCTGCACGATTTCCGCGGGCTGAGCGGGCAGATCGCCGGTGGGATCATCCGCGTCGGCCAGCAGGTAATGGTGCTTCCAAGCGGATTCACCAGCATCGTGAAGGAGATCCTGACCCCGCAGGGCAGCGTCACGGAAGCGTTTGCTCCCCAGTCAGTCACGCTCGTGCTCGAGCATGATATCGACGTGAGCCGCGGCGACATGATCGTGGATCCGGAAAACCTTCCCGGATCGAGCACCGAGCTCCATGCAAAAATCTGCTGGCTCCACCCCCGGCCGCTCCAGCGCGGGAAAAAGTTTTTCCTCAAACACACCTCGCAGACCGTCCAAGCCTCGGTGACGGCGCTCGAGCACCGGATCAACATTTCGACGCTCGAACCGGAAAGCGAAGCGCAGGAGCTCAACATGAACGACATCGGGGAAATCCGCCTGAAAACCTCGGCGCCGATTGTCTTCGACGGCTATGCATCCAACCGCCTTACGGGATCGTTTATCCTCATCGAACAGGGCACGAATGCCACGGTCGGAGCTGGCATGCTCCACCCGCCGACCGAACTCGCCAAACCGGAATACAAGGATTTCGCCATCTGAGGATGCGGCAGGCCCTCCATCCCGTGTCCGTCCAAAAAATCGGCGGCGAGCTGGCGATTGCGTGGAGCGATGGCTTGGAATCGTATCTTCCGCTTGAGACCCTGAGACGGAAGTGCCCCTGTGCCGCCTGCGAGGGCGAACCGGATGTCATCGGCCGGGTTGTGAAGCCGCGGCAAAACCTTGGCAATGGCTGCTTTGATCTCATCGGATGGCAAACAATCGGCGGCTATGCCGTCCAGCCGCGCTGGGGTGACGGCCACGACTCCGGCCTCTATTCCTTTGCCTTTCTCAGGGCTTTGGGCGGAGCCGCATGAATCAGAATCCATTGATCATGGCGGACGCACGGGCTTGATTCCGACCTGCAGCCTCCATATCAAAGGCAGATGGGAACATTTCAACTCCGGGAGAAAATTCTGTGAGCGCATGGCGGCTGCAATCCGGAGTTTGGGAGCGGTGTGCCGGCGTCCCGGTTGAGGACAGGGGATTCCGCTACGGGATGAGCGTTTTTGAGACGATTGCCATCCATCGTGGACACGTGCAATTTTTGGAGGCCCATCTCGAGCGGGTCATCCGTGCCGCACATTCGTTCGGTTGGGGTAGAATCGTTGTGAGCGGGATTCCCGATTGCGGTCAGATCGCGACGGGGGTTGTCCGGATTTATGTTACTGCCGGCGTGGGGAGTCCGGGGGCTGGATTCTGCGGATCGGTTTACGCGCTTTTTGAGGAATGCGGGGTGGGGACGGAGTTTCCGGCTGCGCGCGTGGCTTCCTCGTCGTCGCCGTATCTCCCGCGGGCGGGCGGATGGAAGACCGGCAACTACTGGCAGAACGTGGATGCTCTTGCGGAGGCGTGCAGGTTGGGAGTGGACGACTCGCTCCTCTTCAACCCATCCGGGGCTTTGGTGTGCGCAAGCATGGCGAATGTCTTTTTGGAAATTGATGGCGTTTGGAAAACTCCTGCGCTTGAGACCGGAGCAAGGGATGGGGTTGTCAGGGCCTGGGTCAAAGGGCAGATGCCGGTGGAGGAAACGCTGCTCGCGGCGGACGATGTCGCGCGATCCACCGCCTGCTTCCTCACCAACAGCCGGGTCGGCGTGCGTGCTGTTTCTGAGATCGACAGCCGCGTGTTGAGCACTGGCGTGGGCGCATTGCAGAGGCGCTTTTGCGAACAGATTTCCTGATCCCAACAATCAACTTCCGCCGCCACCGGTCCACCTCGGGATTGTGACAGGGAAACACCCCACGGAGCCGGGCGTCCGCCCGGGATACTGAATACCCATTCACAACTCGCCGAACCGCGCGGGGGCCCGCCTAAATTTTTGCGCGGGTATCCTTGAGAGCCTTGGCGGAAGCTTGGAGGCCCTGGAGTTCTTTCGGCCAGAGTTCGAGCTCTACGTGCTCGATCACGCCCGCGCGGCCGACGACGGTCGGGACGCTGAGGCTGATATCGCGGATGCCGTAGGCGCCGTTGATCCGGCTGGAAACGGGGAGGATGCGGCGTCGGTCGAGTGCGATGGAATCGATAACCTCGCGGATTGCGACACCTACCGCATAGCCTGCGCCGCCTTTGCGGGAGATGACTTCCGCTCCGCTCTTTTGCGTGCGTTCAAAGATCTGGGTCTGGAATGCGGGGGTAACGCCTTTGAATTTCGTGAGCGGAAACCCGTCCACCGAGGCGGACGACCAGATCGGTAGCATTGTGTCGCCGTGCTCGCCGAGGATGATCGCGCGGAGCTGGGTGGGCGGGAGGTCGAGCGAGCTGGCGATGAGCGAGCAGAAGCGCGATGTGTCGAGAACCGTTCCAAGCCCGAGAACCTGCGAGGCAGGGAGGCCGGTCTTCTCGACGGCAAGCTGCGTGAGGATATCCACCGGATTCGAGACCACGAAGATGATCGCTTCCTTCTTCAAACCCACGCTCTTGAGGCTTTCGAGGATGCCAAGGAAGAGCGTCACGTTTCGGTTGATGAGGTCGAGGCGGGATTCGTCCGGCTTGCGGCGGAGGCCGGCGGTGATGCAGATCAGGTCCGCATCTTTGC
>CAZSDC010000143.1:0-8370 GCA_964605515.1 uncultured Chthoniobacter sp. | reverse complement strand
AGTGGAGGCTGTCCGCTTCGGTGTCGAGGGCGATCTGGGAAGATCCGGCCAGCCTGCCCACAAGCTCCGCCAGACTGGCATCGTCGGCGATCAAGGTTCCTCGATGAACTTCTCAGCAAGCGGAGGTTCCCCGGCATGGCGCGCCCGCGGCTCGCGCACCTGCGTGGTGCCGCTGGTCGGCACGGTGACAAATGGTCCTCCCGCCAGCGGGGCCACCTCGCTGAAAGCCAGGCCAGGCGCGTCGCTCGGCTTGCCCTCCAGTGGAAAGTCCTTCCGCAACGGGTGGTAGGGATAGCCTTCCCACATCAGGATCCGGCGGAGGTCCGGATGGTCTGTGAAGCGGATTCCCATCATGTCGTAAATTTCGCGCTCGTGCCAGTTGGCGGTCGGCCAGATATCGGTGACTGTCGGAGCTTCGCATGAGTCCTCGCTGACCGGAATTTTCAGCCGCAGGTGGGCCCCGTGCTCCATCGAGTAGAGCTCGTAAACGATTTCAAATCGCGGCTCGTCGCCGAAGTGGTCCACGCTGGAAATATCCACGAGATAGTCGAATCCCAGCGAGTCCTTCGCAAACCGGCAGACCTCGCGAATGGACGCGGCACCGAGCTTCAGTGTCTTTTCTCCGCGGAATTCGTTCTCCGCGGCGACCGCCGAAGGAAATTGGTTTGCGATGCGCGCAGCGGCGTCGGACGGGGTCATAGTTTTTCGAAAAGAGCTTTCTTTTGATCCGCGAGCGCGTGCTCACCCATGATTTTTTTCTGGAGCTTCATCAGTCCGTCCAGCAAAGCCTCCGGGCGGGGAGGACATCCGGAAATATAGACATCCACGGGGATCAGGTGGTCAATCCCCTGGAGGACCGCATAGCTGCGATACATGCCGCCGGACGAGGCACAGGCCCCCATGGCGATGCACCATTTTGGCTCGGGCATTTGATCCCAGATCCGCTTGACGGACAGCGCCATCTTGTAGGTCACCGTTCCTGCAACGATCATCACGTCGCTCTGCCGGGGAGAAAACCGCATCACCTCCGCACCGAACCGCGAGATATCGTATCGCGCCGCGCCGGTGGCCATCAGCTCGATCGCGCAGCAGGCCAGCCCCATCGGCATCGGCCAAAGCGAATTGCTGCGCATCCAATTGATCGCCGCATCAACCTTCGTAAAAATAATGTTGCCCTCGATTTTTGAGTCGTAGGCGATCGGACTCACGTCGCTCATAGATGCAAGCAAGGTATTTTGCGGACAGCCAGCGGCAAGCGTAAAAGTGGAAACTCTCAAGGAAAGCTGAAATCCGGGGATGAAATGTCCGAGAACGGGAGCCGCAGCCATGCCTGTTGGCCAAAAATCCGACCGGGCGGCGGGCTCAATGGAACTATTTTTTAAAATGATCCCCAATCTTGACTTAAATCAATGAAGTTTCCGCGCAGTTTATACAATATGTCGCCCCCGCAGAAATCCGACACACCATATATAGTGGTCCCCATTCAATAGTCATCCCATCTCAAAACCATGTCGAATCCCGTTCCCACATCGATCCAGCCTGCCTCCGTCTTGGAAGAATACATCCAGCGAACCGACTGGCGGGTGAACGCAAACGCGAACCAGGGATATTCTTTGGGCGGGATGATTTTGAATGCGGCAGGCAAGCTGACTGCGAACTATTGGCTGGACCATATTTATCCGCCATTGATCGGGCAGGCACACCGGCATGCGGATTTTCACATCCATGATTTGGACATGTTCTCCGGGTATTGCGCGGGCTGGTCGCTGCGGCAGCTTCTCACGGAGGGCTTCAACGGCATCTCAAACAAAATCGAATCCGGACCGCCGAAGCACTACCGGACAGCGCTCGGGCAGATGGTGAATTTTTTGGGGACTCTGCAAAACGAATGGGCGGGCGCTCAAGCCTTCAGCTCGGTGGACACCTATCTTGCGCCGTATGTCCGCGCGGACAATCTGACTGACGAGGAGGTCGAGCAGGGGATGCAGGAGTTTGTTTTCAACCTGAACGTTCCGTCGCGCTGGGGGACGCAGACGCCGTTCACAAACCTGACATTCGACTGGGTTTGCCCGGAGGACTTGCGCGACACCCCGGCCTTGGTCGGAGGAAAGGAAAGCGGCTTCTGCTACGGCGAGCTCGGGCACGAGATGGACATGATCAACCGCGCGTTCCTGCGCGTCATGGCCCGCGGGGATGCGCTCCAGCGCGTGTTTACGTTTCCGATTCCCACCTACAATATCACGGAGGATTTTCCTTGGGAGAGCGCCACGGCGCAGCTCCTGTTTGAAGTCACGGCAAAATACGGGCTCCCCTATTTTCAGAATTTCCTCAACTCCGAACTCCGCCCGAACATGGTCCGCTCGATGTGCTGCCGCCTTCAGCTCGATCTCCGCGAGCTCCTCAAGCGCGGAAACGGGCTTTTCGGATCCGCGGAGCAGACCGGCTCGATCGGTGTGGTGACGATCAATGCGGCCCGGCTCGGATATCTGTTTGCAGGCGACGAGGCGGGCTTGATGGGGCGCCTCGACACCCTCCTCGACCTCGCCTGCGAGAGCCTGGAGATCAAGCGCAAGGTCATCCAGGAAAATATGGACCGCGGGCTTTACCCCTTTACGAAGCGCTACCTCGGCACGCTCCGCAACCATTTTTCCACGGTTGGAATCAACGGTGTGAACGAATGCGTCCGGAATTTCACGAAGGACTCCGAGCACATCGCGACGCCGTTCGGGCGGCTGTTCGCCCTGCGCCTTCTCGATCACATGCGGGAGCGGATGGTGGAATTTCAGGAGAAGACCGGCCACCTCTACAACCTCGAGGCCACGCCCGCCGAGGGCACGACCTACCGGTTTGCCCGCATGGACCAAAAAAACCTCGAGGGCATCATCCAGGCCGGCACGCCGGAGGCTCCGTATTACACGAACTCCAGCCAGCTTCCTGTCGGTTGGACGGATGATCCGTTCGAGGCGCTCCAGCATCAGGACGAGCTTCAGAAGCGATACACGGGAGGCACGGTCCTCCATCTCTACATGAACGAGAGGATGTCCTCGGCGCGTGCCTGCGGCGAACTCATCCGCCGGGTCTTCACAAACTTCCGCCTGCCCTACCTGACCATCACACCGACATTCTCGATCTGCCCGAAGCACGGATACCTCGCTGGCGAACACGAGTTCTGCCCGGTGTGCGATGGCGAACTCGAAAAGAAACACGGCCATGCCGCCTGATCCCTTTATGAAAAAAACACACATCCCCGATAACGAGCGCACGAAGTGCGAGATCTGGACACGCGTGATGGGCTACCACCGCCCGGTCTCGCAGTTCAACGCCGGAAAACAGAGCGAGCACCGCGAGCGCACGCCGTTCCGCGAGGATCGCATCGTCGCCCAGCGCGCGGCCTGACCGGCCCGTAGCACGGGCACTCTGCCCATGCGAAGCATTTCCAGGATTCCGGAAATGTTGCATTCCATGCCAACCCATCACGCCACTCTCCAAGTCGGAGGCTTCGTGCCGTTCACCACGGTGGACTATCCGGGGCACCTCGCGGCCGTGATTTTTTGCCAGGGATGCGTGTGGCGGTGCCGGTATTGCCACAACCCGCACCTGCGGGCCTTCGGGGAAGGCCGCTGGAACTGGGAGGAAATTCTCACCCTCCTCGCGGAACGCAAAGATTTTCTGGAGGCCGTGGTGTTCAGCGGGGGAGAGCCGACCGCGCAGCCAAGCCTTCCGGGTGCCATACGCGCTGTGAAAGATCTGGGATTCAAGATCGGACTGCATACGGCCGGGATTTTCCCGGAAGCCTTCGCCGAGGCCCTGCCGCTGGTGGACTGGGTTGGCCTTGATGTCAAAGCCCCGTTCGACGAACGCTACGAGAGAATCACACGAAGAAAGCCATCGTTTCAGGCACCTGCCGAATCCCTCCGCCTCCTTCTCGCCTCCGGAGTCAACTACGAACTCCGCACCACCGTCCACCCGGACCTCGTGACCCCGGTCGATCTCGCCGATATTTCTTCAACACTGGAATCCCTGGGCGCCTCTCCGACGAAAATCCAGCCCTTCCGTCCGGAAGGCTGCCTGGATTCCCAGTTGATAGCGGACGGCGACCGGGCCTGATTTCTCCGTTTTCTTAGCGCCTGCCCGACATGTTTTTCATGTGGAACGCGAGCGCCTGCCGGATGTGGGTGTCCCAGTAGTCCCAGTTGTGTCCGCCGGGATATTCGCCGTAGGTGTGCGGGAT
Organism: uncultured Chthoniobacter sp.; assembly: GCA_964605515.1. Lineage (GTDB taxonomy): Bacteria > Verrucomicrobiota > Verrucomicrobiia > Chthoniobacterales > Terrimicrobiaceae > QYQL01. The sequence goes on along the minus strand of CAZSDC010000143.1, from coordinate 4,139 downwards.
TTTCGCGGCACGCAGACCTTTCGCGAAGGCGCGGTTGTCCTTGAGGAGGAAATCGTCCTTTCCGCAGTCGAGCAGGATTTTCGGCAGCCTGCGCGCGCGTTTCGCGAGGGCGAGCAGGTCATGGTCGGTGCCATCTGGCGAGCGTCCAAAAATGCGGAGCATCTCGGCGACAAAGTCCGGGCCTCGAACGGGCGATTTTTTCAGCGATTCGATATTTCCGCTCCTCCCCCACCCAACGGCACCGGAGTGGCTGTGGACCGAACAATAGCAGTCGTGATAACCGAAGCCGACGCGCAGGGCTCCGTAGCCGCCCATCGAAAGTCCGCCGATCGCGCGGGCACTGCGTCGCGGGATCGCCGGGAACGCGCGCTCAATAAACCCTGGCAGTTCCTCGCCGATGTGGCGCGCATAAGCGGGTCCCTCTTCGTTGTTCGTATAAAATCCGCGGTATCCATCGGGCATCACGATGATCAGCGGCAATGACGCCGCGTAGATTTCCAGCCGCGTCCTCCGAAGCCACATCGTGCTGTCGTCGGAAAGCCCGTGCAGCAGGTAGAGCGTCGGGAACGGGGGCTTGCCGGTATCCGGAAAAATAACCTGCGCCGTTGTGGATTTTTCAAGAATCTGGCTGTGCCAGTGGGCGGTGAACAAAGACATGATTTTGTTATCTGCTTTTTGCGGCTTTCAGTCGCGTGACCCCGGCGCACCATTTCCCTCGGGCCACGATGCGCGGTATTTCGAACCCCAACCGGATCAGACCCGCACTGACCTCGTCCGACTGCTTTCGCAGGACTCCCGAAAAGATCAGCCATCCGCTATCGGCAAGCTTGCGCACGAATCCGGGTGCGGAGGCGAGGAGGAGGTCGCTGAACAGGTTGGCGAGGATGACATCCGCACGATGGAATGAAGCGATTTCCAAGGCATCTGCCTTCGTGACCTTGATGCGGCGGCATCCGTTGTTCCGGGCGTTATCCCTCGCGATTCGCACGCAGGCGGGATCGAAATCGAACGCCTCCACAGCCGCAGAGCCCAGCTTTTCAGCGGCGATTCCCAGGATTCCGCTTCCGGTTCCGGCATCCATGGCCCGCCAGCCCTCAGGCAGGGATTTCGCTACGTCGCAGAGCAGCCGCAGGCAGGTGGCAGTGGTGGCATGTTCGCCGGTGCCGAAGGCCATCCCGGCCGGAACCCACATAGCCCCGGGGTTTTCTTTGGCGCGCTGCCACGAGGCTTCGTCGGAGTAGATCCACAACTTTCCACGGATTGCCAGAGGAGCGCGAGGCTGGGATTGCTTTCCTGTCCAGACATGGGGGGCGACTTTTGTGACACGTCCGCCAAAGCGCTTGACGAGAGCCCCTGCGGTTCGCTTGTCGGTGAAGGCCTCGATCTTGAGAGCTTTTGAATCCGGCCACGTGACCATGGCGATCCGACCGGGCCCGAGAAACTGCAGCCTCTCCTCCCAGGCGTCCTCCCACTTTTGCGAACTCAGGCGTGTCCAGCGATACATGAATTTGGAGTTTTCAGATTTCAGCGTTCAGTGTTCAGTAGCAGGCTTACGGTTTTTCTGAAATCTGAATCACCGTCCTTCATGCCCCGCCCAAAACTCATCATCGCCTCGAGCGAATCTTCCGCCGATCTGCTCTATGCCACGGGGTTCCGAGCTCCGGATCCGTTTGTTTTTTTGCAGGACGGGGAAAAGAAGTTTCTCCTGCTCTCGGACCTCGAAGTCGATCGCGGGCGGCAGCAGGCAAAAGTCAGCCGGGTGGATTCGTTTTCCGAAGTCGAGAAGAAGGTGCAGGCGGGAAAGAAGAAGAAGCCCGCGTATGCGAGGGTTGTTGCCGCCTGGCTCCACTCAAACAAATCGCGCAGCGCGCTCGTCCCCGATGATTTCCCGGTTGGTCTTTTCCGTCTTCTTAAAAAAGCGGGCCTGCGGTTGAAACCCGCGAAAGGCCCGTTCTATCCGGAGAGGGAGATCAAGTCCGCCCGGGAGGTCAGGGCGATCGAGACCGCAATCCGCATCGCCGAGGCAGGAATGGCCCGGGCTATGGAAGTCCTCAGCTCCAGTGTCCCGCGCAAGGATGGCCGCCTTTTTCTTGGACGCCGGATTCTCACGTCGGAGTTTCTGCGCGCGGAGATCGAGACGACAATCGTCCGGGCAGGAGGCGAGGCGAAGGGGGACACGATCGTCGCTGGCGGGGAGCAGGCCTGCGATCCACACGGCCGGGGATCGGGTCCGCTCCGCGCCAACGAATTGATTATCATCGATATTTTTCCGCGCGATGCGCGCACGGGCTACCATGGAGACATCACGCGCACGGTCGTCCGGGGGCAAGCGACAGCTGCCCAGCGGAAACTCTGGAAAACCTGCCTCGCAGGGCATGCGATGGCGCTTGAAAAAATGAAGCCCGGCAACCAGGGAGCCCTAGTCCACGAGGCGATCAAGGCATATTTTGCCGAACAGGGCTACCCGACGGAAATCTGCAATGGCCGCTGGCAGGGGTTCTTCCACGGGACCGGGCACGGGCTCGGGCTCGAAGTCCACGAGCCCCCGCGCTTCGCCGCAGCCACCTTCCTCCCGGGACAGGTCATTACCGTTGAACCTGGAATCTATATCCCCGGAACCGGAGGCGTCCGCCATGAGGACGTCGCTCTCGTCACCACTCGGGCTCCGAGATTGCTCACAAAGGCTCCGAAACCGCTGGAAATCTGAGATCCGGGAGAACGGGCTCCGGCGATCCTACAATTCATGCGACGAGCTGGCACGAACGGCCAGGCTCCAAACTGTGCGGGAAATTTTCTCTATTGCGCACGGCGGCGGCTCGGAGCAAAATGCACACCATGGCTACCATACTTCTCGGAATCCTTCTGGCGATCGTTGCCATTGTTGTCATCGCGGCGCTATTCGCCATCGGCCAATACAACGGGCTCGTTGCCCTGCGGAACCGTTTCAAGAATGCGTTCGCGCAAATCGATGTGCAGTTGAAGCGCCGTTACGACCTCATCCCCAATCTCGTCGAGACAGCGAAGGGCTACATCAAACACGAGCGCGAAACCCTCGAGGCCGTCACCCAGGCACGGAACTTGGCTCAATCCGCCGGAGGCCGGGCGGCTGCCAATCCAGGCGATCCACAGGCAATGAAAGAACTCTCCGGCGCAGAAGCCGGGCTCACCGGCGCACTCGGCCGCCTCCTCGCAGTGGCCGAGGCCTACCCCGACCTTAAGGCCAACCAGAACATGATGCAGCTCACCGAGGAGTTGACCTCGACGGAAAACAAGGTCGCTTTTGCGCGTCAGGCTTACAACGACTCTGTCATGACCTACAATACGCAGCGCGAGGTTTTTCCGACAAATATTCTCGCCGGTATCTTCCAGTTCCAAGCGGCGGAATTGTTCCAGATTGACAATCCGGAGGAGAAGCAGGCACCCAAAGTTTCGTTTTCATGATCCGTCCGTCGCGATCCGCATTTGCGGAGCAGGCGGCCGCAGCCCGCGTGGTGCCGGTCTGGACTGAAATCGTTGCGGACGGCGACACGCCGGTCTCCGCTTTCGCCAAGTTGGGCGGTGATGCGCCGTCATTCCTGCTGGAGTCGGCGGAGCAGAACGACCAGGTCGGACGGTATTCGTTCATCGGCTTCGATGCTCAGGCCACATTCACCGCGACGGGAAAATCGGTGACTCTCACCGAGGGCTGGCCCTCGAAGACATACGAGGCAGAACGGGATCCGCTCGACGAACTTGAGCGCTGGATGGAGCGATACAGGGGGCCGCATAATACCGACCTTCCTCCATTCTGCGGAGGAGCGGTCGGCTACCTCGGTTACGATTGCGTGCGCTGGTTCGAACCCTCGATCCCCGAACCGCCGAAGGACGAACTGGGAATCCCGGACATGTTCTTTCAGATCACCGGATCGGTGGTGGTTTTTGATCACAAGCGACGGCGGATCCAAATCGTCGTGAACGCATTCATTGACGAAAGCGGGACGGATGCGGCCTACGACGCAGCCGCTGCCCGGATCGCGGAGATCCTGCAGGTCCTGCGGCGTCCGCTGGCATTTGACCCGATCTTCACCGGCGGCACCCCCCCGCAGGCGGAGAGCACGTCGAACACCACGCGGGAGGAATACCATGCGATGGTGGAGAAG
>CAZSDC010000142.1:0-8371 GCA_964605515.1 uncultured Chthoniobacter sp. | reverse complement strand
CACGGCATGGGTGGGAAACTTTGTCCTCCCGCCCGCGTTCCACGGCCGCTCGCCGATCCAGCTTTGCATCCCCTCACCTCTGGGAGCCGGGTGCCAGGTCATCATGCCGCTGTTGACCGGCAATGTGACATTGGACTGGGCGCTGGGAAACTTCGTCCACGCCGACCTGAAAACCGCTCTCGACCGGGCCGACGGGATTCTTTCCCAACAGATGCTGCCTCCGTCCGGGCTGACCGCCCTGCCGTGGCTCAACCGCCCGAATTCCCTGCGTCCGTCGGAAACCGGGTCGGGGGGATTTTTTGGGGTCGGCCCCGCGACCACGCAAGCAGATCTCTTCCGCGCGGTTGTTGCCGGGATGGCGTTCGAGTTTGCACGTGTGTTTGAATCCATCGCCCGCGAAGGCGCAATCGACAGCCTCGTGCTGTGCGGCGGAGCCGCTAAGAACCCGCATATCCGCAGCCTCTTCGCCTCCCTCTTTGCGCCGCTCCCTGTCCACCAGGTGATCGAGACCGATCTGATGGGGACGCGCGGATGCCTCCGCGGGTTTGACCCGCAGATCGCCTGTGCGCCGACCGCGCCGGTCCACTGCAACCCCGACCTCGACGAGTCGGCTCTGGCCGGTGCGAGGGCGCTCTACCTCGAAGTTTTCGACCGCCTCTGCGGCCACGTTCCCGCCGGAAAACCCTACGCCCTCAAACAGGATAAACCAAAATGACAGTTCTCAAAATCGGATTGCTCCCGCTCTACGTAAAGCTTTATGACGAGTTATTGCCGGGCCTTGCTGCGCAGGTAGAACCGTTCGTGCATCGTGTCGAAACCGCGCTGAAGAGCGGCGGCAGTGAGGTGTTGGTGGCGCCCACCGCTCGGACGCATCCGGATGTTGCCAGTGCGATCGCGCAGTTTGAGGCCGCAGGTGTGGACTCCATCATCACGCTGCACTTGGCCTATTCGCCCTCTCTCGAAGCCGCCGATGTGCTTGCTGGAACCACTCTGCCGCTGGTCATGCTCGACACCTCTCCGGATTGGGATTTCGGACGGGAGGTCGATCCGATGCGCCTTATGCTGAATCACGGAATCCACGGGGTGCAGGATCTGGCATCGGTGCTGCGCCGGCGGGGGAAGCCCTATCAAGTCGTGGCCGGACATCTGGACGATCCGGAGTTGATCCCGCGTTGTCTGGAGGTGGTTCGCGCCGCACGGGCAGCCAAGTGCCTGCGATCGATGCGCGCGCTGCGCATTGGCGGATTATTTCCGGGCATGGGCGATTTTGCAGTGCCCGATAAGGTGCTTCTCAGCTCTCTCGGAATCGTGGTCCAGGATATCGAGCCCGACGCTCTCGCAGAGTCCGTGACGGCGGTGGACGAATCCGAGATCGCTGCGGAGCTTGCTTCCGACGCGAAACGATTTCATGTGGATTGTGACAAGGCGGTCCATGAGCGTTCCATCCGGTGCGGGCTGGGGCTGCGCAACTATCTTCAAGAGGGCAATTTTGGCGCCTTCAGCCTCAACTTCCTCGCGTTCAAGGAATCCACCGGACCGGTCAACACCGTGCCCTTCCTCGAATGTTGCAAGGCCATGGCGCGCGGGGTCGGCTACGCGGGCGAAGGAGACGTGCTCACGGCCTCGCTGGTCGGAGCCTTGCTCCAGGGATTCGGATCAACGACATTCACCGAGATTTTTTGTGCGGACTGGGCCGGACAATCGCTGTTCCTCTCGCACATGGGAGAAATCAATTGTGACGGGACTGCAGCCCAACCCATCCTTTTTGAAAAGGAGTTTCCCTTCACCCCGGCACTCAATCCGGCGACGATTGCCTGCGCCCCGCGCCCCGGCCGGGCGACGTTCGTCAATCTCTCGCCCGGTCCCGATGACAGCTTCCGCCTGATCACCGCCCCGGTCGAGGTGTTGCCCGACGGCACGCACCCCGACCTCAACCGCTGGGTGAGAGGGTGGATCCGCCCCGAGATTCCCCTGCCGCGTTTTCTGGAACTATTTTCTCATCTGGGCGGCACCCACCACAGCGCGCTGATGTATGGCGATCACTGCTCCGCGATGGCCGCCTTCAGCTCCTTTTTGAACATCGAACACTGCCCCATTTCCTGACCCGCTATGAATCCTTGGAACACTCCCGCAGAGCGCGACTACAACCGGAAAATTATTGACGATGAGCTGAACGATTTTCTCCCGGAGAAAATCTTCGACGCGCATATCCATGTTTCTCCGCCCGATGAACTCCTTGGAGAGGTAATCTCCTGCGGCGGAGTCCCCATCACATCCTATACCTATGAGGAGCTGGATGCGGATTTGCAGATGGCCTACCCCGGACGGCATGTCGAGGCGCTGTGCTTCGGGTTACCAAGTCCTAAACTAAATCTGGAACGGCATAACGGCTATGTCGGCAGCGGTGCTGACTTCAAAAAGTTTTTTCCCCTGCGCCTGCTCGATCCGGCTCGGGACAACGCCGAGGCGGTCAACACGGATATAGACCGCTACAGGTTCCTCGGCCTCAAGCCGTATCCCGACTACGCGCGGCCAAACGATATCCCAAACGCGGAAATCCCGGAGATGCTGCCGGACTGGGCGATGGAGATCGCGCACGAGCGTCGCCTGCTCGTGATGCTGCACATTCCGCGCCCGAAGCGGATGGAAGACCCGCTTAACCGGCGCCAGCTTCGCGAACTCTGTACCAGGTGGCCGGGGGCAAAAATCATTCTTGCCCACGTCGGGCGCGCCTATTACCTGCGCGGCATCACGGGATTTCTCGATGATCTGCGCGACCTGCCCAACCTCTACTTCGATCTCACCATGGTCCAGAATTGGGAAGTAATGAGCTACCTGTTCCAACAGGTCCCCATCAGGAAAGTGCTTTTCGGCTCGGATATCCCAATCGCGCTCGCTCAAGGCAAGGCCGTTGAAATCAACCACCAATACACCTACGTCACCCCGCGCCCATGGCCGCTCTCCCTTTGTGACGAGAAAAACAAATTGCAGTTCACTTCATTTCTCAACGAGGAACTCCGAGCCATCCGGCAGGCGTCAACCGCCGCCAAGCTGACCCGGACTGATGTCTCCGCGATATTTTACGACAACGCGAGAGGGCTGGTGGACACTATTGGATTTTGAATCCAAAAACGGATTTCGGACTGAATTTACGAAACAGAGAATTCACCGTCAGAGACTTGCAACAAGAAGAGAAAGAACAGTGCCGGCCCGTGAATTGATTCGCTTCGCTTAACCGCTTGACGATGTGCTATCGCGATGGTTTTGCCGAAGGCATCCGTCTTTCGACTTGTTTGCGGCTCGGGTCAGGATGGTACCGTTCCTCCCCCTGCAGAAGCTAACGCCACACTGGCTGTGGGAACTCTAGGCCGCAACCAGCCATTACCCCGCATCGCTTGATCGGGAAAACGACCGCGCGCTGACCATCCAGCCGCTGGATTTCATCCGCGTTTTATCGCATGATTCACGGACCTACTGCAGCTTTTTCGGGTCTATTTGCGGAACGGCGCGAGGCGGTCGCCTTGGGCCTCGACGAGGGCGTCGAGGATGGCGCGGGCCTCGTGGAAGTCGCGTACCATTGGGTCGCAGGCGAGCGCCTGGATCGCCTTTGCGCGGCTGCCCTCGGCGGCGGCCTCGATGGTCAACTCGTGGGCATAGATCTGGGCGAGCGTCCAGCGGGCGGCCTGCGGCGGGAGGTCGCCGACATAGACGGGGCGGGCACCATGCTGGCCGATCACTGCCTTGAGCTCGACGAGTGCCCAGGGCGGCAGGTTGGGGATGGCTCCCTCGTTCGGGATATTGACGACATGCACGATGTCGGGCCCAATCTTGAGGGCCTTGATCTGCTGGCCCATGGCCTCGGGCGTGAGGTGCTTGGGAATGTAGAGGGGCTTGGAGCCATCTGCCCGCGCTGTCAGCTCGGCGGCTCCGCGGGTGAGCTCTTCGGAGAGCAGGTTCTCTGAAATCATGTCCGACCGCCATTTCAGGCCGTAGGGGATCGCCTTCGGATCGGTGGCCAGGCGGGCGTGAGGGAAAAATTCGATGATGTGGCGGTCGCCCCCCATCATGAAGAGGTCCATGACTTCCAGCAGATCCTTGGTGAACTGCTGGCCCTGCGGACTGTCGGTCTCCCGGATTTTGCGCTTGAGCTCGGGGTACACGTCGCGGCCTTGATGGCGCAGCGAGAGCAGCCAGTCCATGTGGTTGACCCCGCCCACCAGGAAATCAAGCTCGTTCACCGGCACTCCGAGCAGACCCGCAAAGATGGGCAGCGAATGGATGACGTTGTGGCAGTATCCGATGATTTTTATCTTTGAATACTTGGTGACCGCACGGCAGATGGCGCCCATGGGGTTGGAGTGGTTGAGCAGGATGCAGTCCGGGCAGTATTTCTCCATCTCTCTCGCGAGGTTAAGGAAGATCGGAATGATCCGCAGTCCCTGGGAGAACCCCGACGGCCCGACCGTGTCCCCGGTCGTCTGCATGATGCCTAAGCGGGCGACCGCCTCGACATCCGCCTTGTGCCAGGCCGTCGCGGGACCATGCACACCGATCGAGGCAATGGCGATGTCGGCACCCGCCAGGGCGCGGGGAAGATCCGCCACCATGGAGATCCGGAAATCGGCTTTGTAATGATCAGAGATCCGCCGTCCGACCTGGTCGATGAGCAGCATGCGCTCTGTGTCGATGTCGAAAAGGACGACCTCGGCCCCGTGAAGTTCCGGGGTCTGACCAAGCTCGAGGAAGACGGATTCAAAGAAGTGGCTTCCGGCTCCGAGTAAGGCAATTTTCATCGTGTTCTAAGTGTGTGTTGAGTGTGTTGTTTACTTTCCGATAGGTGTCCCGCCGGGGGCTGCGCCCCTGCGCCCTCTAGGGAGTCGCTGATTAGGGAGCCGCTGATTCACTCAGTGAGTGGTCTTCAGCGGCCATCATGGGATTTAATCAGTGGTTCCCTAGCGCGGAGATCTTCGCGTTGGCCGCTTTGACTAGCTCGTCGGGTGCCTTGGGGACGGCGGCTGCCTTGCGATAGCTCTCGAGCGCCGGCTTCCCCTGCTTCTCGTAAATATCCCCGTAGGCAAGCTGGGTGGTGCAAATCCAGTAGGGGTCTTTGTTTTGCTCCTTCTCGAGCTGAGCAACCTCAGCCAGCGCCTGATCCCAGGCCTTCCGATCGATCAGCAGCTTCACCCTCGCATAACGCGCCCGCTGCAAGCTGCCACCACCGGGCGCTAGCTCGCATGCCTTGGCGTAGGTGTCCAATGCCTTCTGCGGGTCTGCCGTATTCTCCGCGATGCACATCCATGCCCTGGCCTTGAGATCCGGAGAGAGGGTGCTCGCCTCGGCACGGAGAAAATCCGCTTCCGCCGCCTCGGGCTGGCGGAGTGCCGCGTGAGCCTGGCCACATGCCATGAACGCAGGGCAGATCAGCTTCTCAGGCCAGACCGTGAAGTCCTGGGCCCCAGCGAGCTTCAGCAACTCCTCCCATTGGCGGCCCTTCTGAAGGAGGTCGATCCGGCAGGCCATCGCCATCGGCTCAGAGCGGATTTTCCCGGCTACTTCCATCGCCTCCGACTGGCGCTGCATCTGCTGCAGGCAGGAGGCCGCATTAGCGAGCGCATCGGCCTGCTGAATGTCGTTATTGCTCTTGCCCAGCTTCAGAAACGCGTCCGCAGCCTCCTGAAACTTGCCCGCACTCATCAGCTCCATCGCTGTCGTCCGATCCGAAAAATAGTCCGCATAGGCAGGCATGACGCACAGAGCAAAAAGTGCAAAAAAAGCAGGGAGAAGGAGCTTCATCTAAGACAGAAAAACTTCTTTGAGCCACCGTTGGAAGTCAATTCGAAATGCGCATATCTAACTCTCCTTCGGTGATCACACGAGCGCGCGGGAGACGCTGTGATTGATCCGGGCTCCTGATGCCATGGAAGCTAGCTGAGACGATCATTGGTAAGGATTGGGCCTCCTGCCAAGGGGAGATCAGCGGGGGGATCCTGCGGACGTCTGGTCAGAGCTCCGCGTGCATCGCGCGGGCGTCAATTCTCATGACGCGGGAATCATCTCCGGGCTGACCTGTCGGACGTCGAGGAACTGTCCGAGCTCGGCGGAGGCTTTGGCGGCCAGGCAGGCATAGACGCTTTGCAGGCCCGTGCGCAGAGGAGCCAGGGAGGGAGCCCCGTCCCGCACCATGGCCAAGAAGTTTTCGGCCAACAGGGCGTCACCGCCGAAGTGTGCTTCCTTCCCTTCGATCGTGACGAGTGTGTTGACCGGTTCGCGGTGCCTGGTCCCGCGGATTTCTCCGGTATAAAAGTCGAACTCGACCATGCCGTGGAGCCCGGAGACGACGGCGCCGCGCTTGGCCCCGCGCTTGGAGAAAAACACCTGCGTGTACACGCCCTTCGCCCCGTTGGCAAACTCCAGCAGAGCGCTCGAGGAGTCTTCGTTCATCCCCGTTTCCGGAAAGCCGATGCCCTCGTAATAGTGGACGTCGGGATCCGGAGGGTTCGGCTTGCGGCTGGCATCCTGGTGGACCCGCCCGCAGGAGCTCATCGCCGCGACCCTCGTGATCGGGGCGCCGGCCAGGAAGGCAAGGTAGTCGAAGTCGTGGGTTGCCTTTTGGATGAAGAGCCCTTGGGTGACCGAATAGTCCCGATACCACATGTCGAAATAGTTCTTCCCGTAGGGGACGTAGTTCACAGCGAGCAGGTGCTCGATGCGGCCTGCGGTGTTTAAATCGAGCATCCCCTTGGCCTGCTGGCAGACCTGCGATGCCCGCAGGGGAAAGCTCACCAGCACCGGGCATGGGTTGCTCCGAAACGCCTCCTCCAATGCCAGGGCATCTTCCATCCGCGTCGCCACCGGCTTTTCCAAAAATAGCGGCAGACCGAATGCTGATGCCTCGATCGCGAGCCGGGCATGGCTGTCGCAGCGGCTACCGATGGCCAGGGCGTCCGGCCGCGTGGCTCCGACCAGCTCCCCAATCGTTTGAAAAACCCTCACAGAGGCCCGATCCTTCTCCGGGACACGCGCCAGGGCGGCCTCCGGGTCAGTATCCACCAGGCCCACGATCGCGAGCTGAGGTTCTGCTTTGAGCAGGGTGTTGACCATGCTGTTCATCCTCCCGCCGAATCCAATGATGCCGAGTTTCATAAAGGTGTTAACAAGAGGTTGGAGCGGAGTTCATCAGGTTGTAAAGCCTACGAGAGCTACGCAGCCCGTGCGCTGCAAACAAGAAGAAACACGATATGCGCACATGCGCCTTGACAGCTTGCGGCGTGACTCTCCAAATTTGCAAAAAAGCGCTGTTCAGTGCGCGACTCACATACTGTTATCGCTTTTCAACTGCCACCCCCTCCCCACTTATGAAAACCGCCCGGCTACTCTTCTCGCTCTTGGTTGTCGTGACTCTCGGGGGCGTTCGGGCGGCCGATGTGGTGGACAACTGGAGCTTCCTTGAGCCGGGAGTGCTGCCAAAGGAGTCGAATTTCGCCGGGTCCGGCATTCCTATTTACATAGCCGGGCTCAAGGCGGGCGGGGTTGTGGATGCCAAATCCACTCCGGCCAATCCGTTTTCAGGTGCCACGCGCGCCCTTTTCGTGGAGCCGGCTGCAGACAAAGGTGCGCTGCGAATTTTCACCCGTCCATTTCCCGATAAGACCCCGACAAAGGGTTTCTACGAGTTCACGTTTCGCTTAGTTGATGGAGGATTCAATTTTAACCCAGAGTTTTTCTCCACCCCGTCGGATCCGACCGGGAACTGGTTCAAAGGCACGGAGCAGTACTTTGGTTTTGCCTTCATCCCCAAGTCCCCCATTATCATTGGCCCTGCCAGGCAGGGTCTCGTGACGGAAGATGTCAAAGCAATCTTGACCGAAGAGAACTACACTTTCCGAGTCGAGTGGCAAACCTCAGGCGACCATCTTGAGTTCCACTTTCTCCTCAACGGAAAGCCACTCACCGCAGCAAGTGGCGAGGCGGTCTCCATGTCGGTGCCTCAGAGCAAAGTTGCGGAAACAGTCATGGGCTTCAGGCTGGCTTCAGGCTCGACCGAGGAAGCATGCTTCAAGGGGTTCCTCGGCAGCATCCAAGCAGAGGCATCGGCCCATTGATTCGGCAGGCAGAGTGGCGAAGTCGTCTGCACCGTTGCAGCGCTTGCGTTCACTGATGTCTTCGAGAAGCCAAATCTCGCCGATGGGAGTCTGGCGTCCTACAGTGACAATGCCCGTTTTCTCTGGTAGATATTTTCCTTCGTTATTTGGTTCTTCGCTATTTTCAGTGGGTTCTTCATGGAGTCGGGCAGGCAGGGAAGAGGGACAATAATGAATCTGGAACTCAGATGCAACGGCTGCGAAGCAACGGCCAGGCAAGCCAACTCAGG
>CAZSDC010000141.1:0-8394 GCA_964605515.1 uncultured Chthoniobacter sp. | reverse complement strand
AAAACCGGTGCAACATTTCGATCAGGGCTGAAACTGGACCGATTCGAGAAACTTCACAAACGCGGCCTTTTCGCTTCCGGCCAGCCCGTCGGGTGCGATCAGCTTGAAGAACCATGTCCTCGCCCCGATCTTCGCCCAGCCAGCCAGGATGCGGGCCTTCGGGCCGGCCATGTCCACGGTCAGAATCTCGTTGTCTTTCCCGGAGACCGGAACGATAAGGGATTTCAATCCGCCGGCATCGACGTCCCCGAGGCCGATCTGCGAGCGCCAGCGGTTTACGTTTGCAAGATCGCCCCCGCCGTCACCGCCAAAGACGCTCACAGAAATATCCGCCGATTCGCCGTTCTGCCCCGCGACCGCAAAGCTGGCGTGGCGCATGGCTTTCGGTGCTGCAGGCTTCCAGCCGGCCGGGACAACCCATTTGAGCTGCTCCGGCCCGGCGGCGGGAGCCGCCACGGTGTCGGGTGTCGCCGAGGAAGCGGGGCTGGCAGAGTGGGCGGCCGGGGCAAGCGCGTCCGGAGGGCTTGCGTCCCCGCGCACCTGCACCGTGCTGATCCACCGGACGAAACCTTCTTTTTGCGATGCGGCGAGTGCGGCATTGCCGCGCATTTTGAAAAACCACGATTTGCCTTCCACGGTCACGATGCCCGCGATGATCCGTCCGTCCTTTGACGCGTCTGCGCCTTCCGGCAACCCCTCGAGATCGACCACGGTGACATCGCCGAGCGGCGAAGTCGCCTTCTGGCCTTTTTGGGCAAGCTGCTCCCCGGTGATCGCGGGCTGCCCGAGTTGAGAGAGCCAGCGGTTGACATTGTCGAGGACTCCACCCGCCGGTCCCGCAAGCGCCACGAGCGAGATATCCGCTGTCGCACCGTTCTCGCCTTTGACGAGATAGCTCGCCTGGCGCATGGTCGAGAGCGGCTGCACCTCCCAGTTTGGCGGAGGGGTTCCCGTAACTTGGGAAGGTTGTGCGGCCGGAGCCATCGCGTCAGAAGGAGCGCCCATTGGTGGAATCATGCCGTTTCCCATTCCACCCATGCCGGAGCTCTCAGGCGCGGCGGCTGCTGCAGCCTGGGGAGCGGAGGTTTCCGGCTCCGCTTTCGCGACACGATAGACTTTGACCGCAGATTTGTCCTTGCAGGCACCGAGCAATAAACTCGCGAGAAGCAGGCTGGCGCAGAAATGTGTTCGATCAAATTTCATAGGGAATGCGCCATGTAAATGGCAAGCGGCAGCGGTGTCCAGAACGTTTCGGTCTGCGCAATAGACAAGCAGTAAATGCCAACCGGCAAGTAGCCTGCCGCACATTCGCTCTGCTAATAAGTGCGCCCGACGGTTCATTAGAAAATCTTAACCACCCTCACATACAAAACAAAAATAACCCGATGAACAAACACACGCTTCTCAATTTGGGCCACTCCCTCAGCCGAGGCTTTCGGAGCCGGCGGGCGAAGGTTGCCGGGCTCACCGGTGGCGGGATCGCCCTGGCGCTGGTCCTGATCTCCTGCGGCACGCTGAGCCAGCCGATCATGGCCCCTCCGAATATTCCTGGTGCCACATTTGTTGGCTCCAAAGCCTGCGCCGACTGTCATGAGGAGCTCGTGCGTGATTTCAAAACGGCCGGGCATTCGCGCTTGCAGGCCAAAGGCAAGAATGCGGCCAACGCGGGATGCGAATCCTGCCACGGACCCGGCAGCCTCCACGTCAGCTCCGGCGGCGGGGCGAAAACGATCATCAATCCCCGCAAGGATCCCGAAACCTGTTTCCAGTGCCACCTCGAGATCCGCGCGAAATTCAACCTGCCCTACCGGCATCCGGTGCTGGAAGGTCGTGTGAGCTGCGGCGACTGCCATAACCCGCACAAGGGGTCGGTGTTCAAAGGCGGCGGTTCCACCAACATCATGGGCAAGAACGAAGTCTGCTTCCAGTGCCACCAGGCCCAGAGAGGGCCGTTTGTCTTCCAGCACGAAGCGGTCCGCGAGGGATGCACGACTTGCCATGACCCGCACGGCTCGGTGAACCAGAAGCAGCTCGTCGCACGGAACCAGATCCTCTGTCTGAAGTGCCACTTCCAGCAGCAGAACGCGCCGGGCAATGTCCCGGGGCAACTCGCCATCGGACCTGGCGGCACGGAGAGCCACACCACAAGATTGTCTCAGGGCACGTGCTGGTCGGGCGGGTGCCACGAGGCAGTGCATGGTTCTCAGGTCAACTCTCACCTCAGATATTAATCCCAACTCATCGCTCCAAATGAAAAACATGATTCGCTTCACAACAAACCGCGTTGGTTGCCTCGGTGCCATTGTCTTCTGCGCCGGATTAATGAACGGGCATTCTCTTCTAGCCGGGGAGTCCAAGGCTGTCGTCGAAACTCCGGCCGAGGACCCGATCTACAGCAACTGGATCAACTTCACTCTCGGCGGGATCATCCCCCACGGGAACGAGGCCGAGTTCCAAAGGCAGAACCCCGGGGTCAATGGCCCGATCTTCGGCGGGATTGATGACATGCACCTCGAGAAGAGCTTCGGCAAGGCGCTCTTCACGGTGGATGCCCGCGCGATCTTCGCGAACAGCGACTACAAGATCAAGCTCTCGCTCTCGATGCCGGATGTCGGCTACATCAGCGCCGGCTTCACGGAGTATGCTACATATTCCAACGGCAACGGCGGCTACTACCCGGACAGCAACGTGCCGGGGGGCTCGCTCTTCTTCGGAGGGCCTCAATACACGCTCTATCGCGGCAGTATCTGGGTCGAACTCGGCCTCCGGGTGCCGAACGTGCCGGAGCTGACCCTGCGATACGAGCACGCGTTCCGGAACGGCGAGAAGGATTCGACGAGCTGGGGTGGAACCAACCAGACCGGGAACGTCGTCACTCCGACCAACTCGAACGTGCGCAAGATCCTCCCTTCGTTCCGAGGCATCAACGAATCGCGCGACATCTTCAAGTTCGACGCCAAATACCTCTTCGGCAAACCCGACCAGTTCGGCAACACCGAGGTGAACTTGGGAATGCGCTACGAATTTGACAGGACCGACGACCAGCTCAACTTCACCAATTACTCGCTGCCTTACTATACCCCCTTGGCGAGGAACTACACCAACGCCCCTGGGTCGGCAAACACCTACCTCCTGACCAACACCGACCAGTCAACGCTCGCCCTCTACGACGGGCACATTTCCTCGGTGACGCGGTTTGGTGACAAGCTGTGGATGACTGCCGCCTTCGCATACGCCGCGACATCCACCGACATCGGCGGCAGCCGGATCGCCGGTCCTTCCTACGCCAGCGCCTACTCGCCCTACTACAACAACCTGCAGTATGCCAACAAGTCGGGCTCCTATACCGATCTCGGCGGAGGCTCAAACATGGGATCGAGCGTCGCGACCCTCAACTTCATGTGGATGCCATTGGATTCCCTGACGATTTCCCCGTCGGTCCGTATCGAATGCGCGAACACCAACAGCTCGAGCACATTCCTGACACAGGCCAACCAGGTCGCGGGGCCGGGGACCATCGTTGTGACGAAAGCGAGCGGGGGAAAGCCCGCCGTGATGAACCAGGTCGTCGCGATTCCCGCCGGGTCAGTCGCGCTTCCCACCGTGCAGAACAGCCACGTATTCCTCACCGACATCTCGGAAGGCCTCCAAGCGCGTTTCACCGGGATCCAGAACGTGGTGCTGTATGCCGAGTTCAACTGGGACCAGCAGTTTGAAAGCCGTGGAGACGTCACTGCCAACGGAAGTTGGAACGCCCTCGCGGCCAATAGTGGCTCCAAGCTGAACCTGAGCGCGAACAACCAGAATATCATCCAGAAATATGCCGTCGGGGCGAACTGGTATCCGCTGCCTGGGTTGAACGCCGCAGTCCAATACTACCTCCAGCTCCAGAACATCGACCAAAACATCAACTCGGATGATCCAGTGCGGACGAACCAGAGGCTGGTTGCTCAGAACTGGGCCACGAATGACGTGAACTTCCGCATCACATGGCAGCCGTTCTCAAACCTCTCACTGGTGAGCCGGTATGACTTCCAGCGGACGGTCATTGATTCCCAGTGGCAGACCGATAGCGCAAACGAGATGTTGAAGGCCCCCTACGGGATGAGCAGCATCATGACGAACAACATGCTCACCGAGAGCCTCACCTGGCAGCCGTTCGACCGGCTCTATTTCCAGGGAAGCCTCTCGTATGTGTTGAATAACACGTCCTCGCCGGTCGCAGCCCAGGTTCCCGCCGTCACAAACTCCTACAACAACTACTGGACCGCAGGTGCGGGCTTCGGGTTCGCGATCGATCCCAAGACCGAACTCCGGGGCGACTTCAACTTCTACAGCGCGAACGACTATATCAATAATGCCCAGTATGGCATGCCCTACGGCGCAGCCGGCACGGAATATTCGTTCACCGCGAGCCTCAACCGCCAGATCTCGAAGAACGTCAACCTGTCGGTGAAATATTATCTGGACTCCTACCAGGACCGGCTGTCCGGCGGAAACAACAGCTTCCTCGGACAAATGATCACTACCAACTTGCAGGTTCGGTTCTAATCAACCAGCCAGCCAAACACTCAGAACCTATAAAAACCATGAAAGCAACAGCGAAGAGCCTCCTCATCATTACAGCATCCGTTATTTGCGCCGCCAGTCTGGCGTCCGCCTCCGACGGAAAGACTGTGTTCGACACCAACTGTGCCAAGTGCCACGGGCCGGACGGCAAAGGTACCACCAAGATGGGCATCAAAGCCGGGGCCAAGGATCTCACGGATCCCAAGGTTCAGGCAGAGTTGTCGGATGCCAAGATCACCAAGACCATCAAGGAAGGCGTCATGGAGGGAGATAAGACCAAGATGAAGGGCTTTCCCGATCTGAGCGCCGAAGATGTTACCGCTCTTGTTGCTTACGTCAAATCGCTGAAAAAATAGGCGGCAGACGGGTTTTCCACAGCCCCGGCCGGCCATGGCCAGAACGAGCAAAGGGCCAGCCAGCCGAGGGCGGAGGAGGAATTTTTTTGAGGGTTGAAGGGAGATATTAAGGTCTTATGAAGGATTCCGTAAAAACCACTATCGTCTTGAACGTCCTGATAGTGGTTTTTCTTGCGCTCGCAACCGGTTTCCTCCTGAAGGCGTGGGGACAGCCTGCTCCTCTACAGCAGATCCCGCTCGTGGATCCCGAATTTATCAAGACGGCGACCGTCCGGGTCTCCTACTCGGAACTCGTCGCCGCGAAGGAGGATCTTTCCGATTTTGATTGCTATGGCTGCCACGAGAAAGGCAAGCCGCCGGTCCTGCGCTTCGATGACAAGCACATGCTGATCATTCCGGAGGAACACAAGGACATCGTCATGGGGCATGGGCGGAACAACCGCAACAACCTGTGCACGAATTGCCACGATGAAAATAATCTGGAGCGCTTCCAGACACGCGATGGCCGGGAGCTGACTTTTTCGGAGAGCCCCGAGCTGTGTGGAAGCTGCCACGGTCCGACCTTCCGGGATTGGAACGCCGGGGCGCACGGCCGCACCAGCGGCTACTGGAACAGGGACATGGGACCGATTGTCCGCAAGGATTGCGTCTCGTGCCACAACCCGCACTCGCCAAAGTTTCCGGGACGCCAGCCCGCCCCGCCGCCGCACATCCTGCACCCGCCGACCAATCCGGCGCCCGTCGCTGAAGGAGAACACTAGCATGTCCGATCAACGCATTTCAGGAGAGAGCAACCCGCCGCCGGAGCCTGAGGGAATGAGCCGCCGCAGTTTCCTGCGAAATTCGGCCGTCTTTGCCTCGGGCCTGGCGGCGGTTGCAGCCGGCTTGTCTCCGCTGCTCGACATCGAGAACTTCCCCTCCCTGCAGGAGTTCATGCAGAAATATTACAAGGAGATGACGCCGGAGGAGATGAAAAAGGTCTTGGAGCGCATCGAACGGGAGGTCGAGCGGCAGTATGGGATCCGACCGCACGTGCGGGATCTGAAGCCGCTGGACGGGGTTGAGTATGTTTATTGCCTCAACCTTACCCGCTGCATCGGCTGCCGGAAATGTGTCCACGCCTGCGTGGCGGAAAATAACCAGTCCCGCAACCCGGAAATCCAATATATCCGGGTTCTCCAGATGCAAAACGGCTCGTTCGACATGGAGAAGGCCGTGCACGATTACAACCCGGAGAAGGTGCCAGAAAAAGGGCACTTTTACATGCCCGTCCAATGCCAGCAGTGCAAGAACCCGCCCTGCGTGAAGGTCTGTCCGGTCCACGCCACGTGGCAGGAACCCGACGGGATCACGGTCATCGATTATAACTGGTGCATCGGTTGCCGGTATTGCGAGGCGGCCTGCCCCTACTGGGCGCGGCGCTTCAACTTCACCCAGCCCGAGATTCCGGCCGACCGGCTTAACCCGGAGATGGACTACCTGAGCAACCGTCCGCGTAGCAAGGGCGTGATGGAGAAATGCCACTTCTGTCTCCAGCGCACCCGTGCAGGACGCTATCCGGCCTGCCTCGAAGTCTGCCCGACAGGGACGCGCAAATTCGGCAACGTCCTCGACCCAAACAGCGAGGTGTCCTACATCCTGAAAAACAAGCGGGTCTTCATCCAACTCAAAGAGGAACTCGGGACGTCGCCGCGGTTCTTCTACTATTTTGACGTATGACAACAGCGATCAGAAATTATTGTGTGTTTCTCGGGCGTTGTGGGCGCATCGCATTTGTGGGCGACTGGCGGTATTATTCGTGGATGGGCCTGCTGACCGTGTTTTGCCTGCTGGGGCTCAACGCGTATTGCCGGCAGTTTGCGCACGGCCTTGTCGTCACCGGGATGAGCGACCAGGTTTCGTGGGGGGTTTACATCGCGAACTTCACGTTCCTCGTCGGCGTCGCCGCGGCCGCGGTGATGATGGTCATACCGGTTTACATTTACGACAACGAAGAACTACATGATCTGGTTATCTTCGGCGAGCTGTTGGCGGTGGCCGCGATCTTCATGTGCCTCGCGTTCGTCACCGTGGATCTGGGAAGGCCGGACCGGTTCTGGCACCTGATTCCCGGGATCGGCCAGTTGAATTTCCCCGCGTCCATGCTGAGCTGGGACGTCATCGTTTTGAACGGCTACCTGCTGCTGAACGTCCACATCTGCGGGTATCTGCTCTACTCCCGGTATCAGGGAAAAAAGCCGGCAAAATGGTTTTACATCCCGTTTGTTTTCATCGCGATCATCTGGGCGGTTTCGATCCACACGGTCACGGCGTTCCTCTATGTGGGGTTGGGCGGGCGCCCGTTCTGGAACCAGGCCATCATCGGGCCGCGCTTTTTGGCCTCGGCCTTCACGGCGGGACCGGCGCTGATCATATTGGCGCTGCAGGTCATCCGCCACGTGACGAAATACCATATCACCGACAAGGCGCTGCTGACGCTGCGCAGCATCGTGCAGGTCGCCATGATCATCAACGTGTTTCTGCTGCTCTGCGAAGTCTTCACGGAGTTTTACGCCGGTGGCCTGCACATCACGTCGTCCAAATATTTGTATCTGGGCCTGCACGGTTACCATAAGCTGGTCCCTTGGATCTGGACGGCGATCACGTTCAATCTCACTGCCATGGTCCTGCTGGTGCTCCCCGTGAGCCGGAGCTTGAAGTGGCTCAACCTGACCTGCGTGCTGTGCATCACCGGCATCTGGATCGAAAAGGGGATGGGGCTGGTGATCCCCGGGTTCATTCCCACTCCGCTCGGCCAGATCGTCGAATATTTTCCCACCCTCAACGAGACGCTTGTCTGTTTCGGCATCTGGGCCTTCGGCCTGCTCTGCTATACGATCTTTCTCCGGATGGCGGTCCCGATCCTTCAAGGCGATCTTTCCAAGGCCAACGAGCGGGAGGCGCTAGCCGGAACTGTGGCTCACTGAAACGACCCCATGGAAAAGCAACTCACCGCCGAAGATGCGAAGCAGTCGTTGACGGCGCACGTGATGGCAAAGGGTGCAGAAATCCGGGACAAATATGGCCCGGAGATCGGCTGGGACGAACTGCTTCGTATCCTGGAGGATCGCTCCGCCTGCCGTTATCCGTGCGAGATCGCCTTCGGCGCGGAGCCGTTGCGGGATGGGGAGTTCGCGTTTCCAGCAGCCAAGGGGGAACTGCCGGAGGATGGCTTCACCATCTTCGTCCATCCGTGTTATCAGACACGGATCGATCGGATTCCCTATCTGGTCCTCTACCAGCTTGTTCAGGTGAACTACGGGGAATTCGCTTCGGCGACCGACGCCGAAGCATTTGGTGCCGCGGCCTTTGGATTATCCAACAGCGAATATTATCAGCTTCTCTGCTCGATGGCGGATGAGATGGGCGCTTCCTGCAATGCCGGTTGTTGTGTCGGGGCCGGAGCAAAAGTGAACTGAGACGGAGCAAA
>CAZSDC010000140.1:0-8446 GCA_964605515.1 uncultured Chthoniobacter sp. | reverse complement strand
CCAATGAACCGGCGCTCGCGCACACTCGATCTCGGCTCGTCCAGCACCGGCATCAAGCCCTGGATCCTTCCGGCCTTGGTTCTGTCGCTGATTTTGCACGCCTTGTTCTGGATGTGGTCAAACAGGGTGGTCATCAACCCTCTGCACGGCGTGGACTACGACCCCAGCCCGCCCCGACGGTTTCAGTTGGCCAGCCCGGATCTCGACCCCCGCCTGCTCAACCCCGCGCCGGCAGCGACCAAACAAGCGGCCGCTTCGCCGGTTGCCGTGAAGCTCCCTGATGATCACGTTGCCCTGGATAGGTTTTCCGGCAACCAGCCAGCCTTGCCTCCGGCGCCTAAGCTCGACAGCTCGATCCTTTCCGAGACCCCGCGGCTTTCCGAACCTTCGCTCACGGGCTCTCTTCAATCCCTGCACTCGAAGGATGCCGCATTTCCTGATGACAAGTCCCCGACGAGCGAACTGCTCTCCGAAAAGCCGTCCCTCGCAGAAAACCCGGCAGTGCAGCTTCCGGGCCCCGGATTCGAAAAAGGCGTAAAGTCCGCCGGGGGAGGAGCGCCGGGCGCGGAAAGCGGATTCAGCAACCTCGACGATCTTCTCGCCCAGACCGGTCCCCTGACTCCAGAGACTGCCCCGATCCTGATGCCCACCGATCTACTCTTCGACTACGATTCCCCGGATCTGCGCATCGAAGCGCTCGCCAGCCTCCGGAAGCTCGCCCTCCTCATCCAGCGAAACCCCGGAGCGCGATTCGTCATCGAAGGCCACACGGATTCCTTCGGCTCCGACGAATACAACCTCGAACTCAGCCGCAAACGCGCCGAGTCGGTCAAGGCCTGGCTTACCGAAAGCATGGGGCTCAAGGCCGACTCGATCCAAACTGTCGGCTACGGAAAATCCCGCCTCCTCGCCCCGGCGGACGGAACCGTCGAACAACAACAGATCAATCGGCGGGTCGAAATCGCCATCCACGCACCGGAACCATGACCTCGTCGAGCGAACAGAAACTCGAACAGACCGCGCGCTCTCTCTCGGAGCGCACCAAGCGGAAACCGGACGATCCGATCACGATTTTCAAGGGCTTCCGGAAGGTGGAAGAGCAAAGGCTCCGGATGTGGCATAACGCGGGGGGTGGCGGACGGGAAATTACGCGCCAGAGATCGGACCTCGTGGATATTCTTTTCCGGGAGCTTTTCGAGGGCGTGGTCAGTTCGCTCGCCCCCAACGGCCTCTCCGGCCGGCTCTGCGTGGCAGCTTTCGGGGGTTATGGCCGCCGCGAACTCACGCCGTTCAGCGACGTGGACATCCTCTTCCTCCAGAGCAGCGCGAAGCAGGATAAGGAGGTCGAGGAGGTCATCCGGCAAACGCTTGTGGTGCTTTGGGATCTCGGTTTCAAGGTCGGACACGCAACCCGGACGATTCCGCAGGCCATCAAGAAAGCCAACGAGGACATGATCACTAAGACCTCGATGCTTGAGTCCAGGTTTCTGGCCGGCGAGCGGGATATCTTCAATAAGTTCAAACAACGTTTCCAGGCGGAATGCGTGCTCGGATGCGAAAAGGAATATATCGCCTGGCGGCTGGACAACCAAGCCGAACTCCGGATCAAACACGGATCAACCGTCTTTCTCCAAGAGCCCAATGTGAAAAATGGAATCGGCGGGCTCCGTGATTACCAGAGCCTGCTTTGGATTTCGCAGTTCAAGCTGGGGCTCACGACGACCGCCAAGCTGGTCGAGGCAAAATTCCTTCGCGAAACCGAGCGCCGGCTGCTCGAGAGCGGATACGATTTCCTGTTGAGAACCCGGACCGAGATGCATTACCTGAACGATCGCGCTGTGGACACGCTCACGCTCCAGCTCCAAGGGAAAGTCGCCGTCGCGTTCAACTACCAGCAGAAAACCATCCTCCGCAAGGTCGAGGCCTTCATGCGGGATTTCTACAGCCACACGAGGAATATCCATCTGCTCACCGAGGCGGCGCTCCAGCGGATGGAGGCCCGTCCGGTCAAAAAACCGGCCGGCCTGCTCAGCATGTTCGGCGCGCGGCCAAAAATCGAAAAGTTCGATGGGTTTCTCGCCCGTCAGGGCCGCATCGAACCCGAGTCTCGGGAGATCTTCAACGAAGATCCATATCGCATGATCCGGGCCTTCCACCATGCCCAGGTCCGCCAGCTCGAATTCCATGCCGAACTCTCCGATCTCGTCCGCCGCAGGCTCCCTTTGGTGAACAGGACATTCCAGTACGCGCGAGCCGCTCGGGAAACATTTTTTGCAATCCTGTCCCGCAAAGGCGAGGTCGGTCCCGTTCTCCGACTGATGCACAACCTTGGGTTTCTAGGGCGTTACATGCCGGAGTTCGGGGCGCTCGACTGCCTCGTACAGCACGAGTTTTACCACCGGTATACAGCGGATGAGCACACGCTGGTCTGCATCGAAAAACTCGATGCCATGCTCTTTGCAGACTCCGAGAAGCTGAGCGGATACCGGAAAATCTTCCAGAAGATCGAAGACCCCGCGATTCTTTATCTCGCACTCCTCCTCCACGACACCGGCAAGTCAGCGAACGAGCGCAACCACGAGGAGGCCAGCGCCGTCCTCGCGCACAAGGTCGCCCGGCGCCTCCAGCTTTCCCCGGAGCGGCGGCGCATGCTCATCACCCTCGTGGACTCGCACTACGTCCTCTCCAAAATGTCGCAATCAAGAAATTTGGAGGATCCTGCAACGATCGAAGAATTCGCCCGCATCGTCCTGAACCGGCAAAACCTCGACGCGCTCATGCTGATCACCCTTGCGGATGGGATGGGCACCAGCGACCAGAACTGGTCGGATTGGAAGGAGGGGCTCGTTTGGTCGCTCTACCGCAAAACGTGCCAGTTCCTCGAAGGCGGTCCCACCGCTGTTCAGGAACTCCGCCGGAGCCGTGAGCAGCAGCAGCAGGAAATCCTCCGGAGGCTTGGCCGCGATTTTGCCGAGGAGGCCGAGGCCCATTTCCAGTTCATGCCGGACCGGTATTTCCAGATGTTCGAATACGAGGAGGTCGCCGCTCACCTCCGCCTGTTCCGCACGTTTTTTGAAAATCAGAAAAAGGACGACTCGCTCGCACTGGCTCCTGTCTTTCATTGGATTCCCCGCCCGGAACAAAGCCACAGCGAAGTCTGGGTCTGCGGCTGGGACCGTCCCCGGTTGCTCGAACGGATCGCCGGGGCCTTCCTCTCTGCCCAGATCAATATTCTCAGCGCGGATATCTTCACGCGAAGTGACAGCCTCGCCCTTGATATTTTTCGCGTCGCCAGCACCCAGCATGAACCGGTCAGCAGCCAGAGGGACATCACCCGCGTGGAAACCCGGCTCGCCGACTCCCTGGCTGTCGAAGATTATGATTTCACGCCCCTGATCAGCAAGGAAGCCCGGCTGCGCGCGTATCGACTTTCGCAGGATTTCGACCTGCCCACCCGCATCACGATCGAAAACTCCTCGCATCCGATCTACACGCTGCTCGACATCCAAACCCCGGACCGGCTGGGATTGCTCTACGACCTGCTGAGGGCGATGGGTTCGGCCGGGCTCATAATCGAGTTATCGCGGATCACGACCGAGATGGATGTCGCAATGGATTCTTTCTACATCCACAGCAAGGACGGACAGAAAATCAGCGAACCCGCCGCCATCAAGCGACTCCAGCGACTCCTTCAGCGTGCAGCGGTGAAAGTCGAGAAATGACCGCGCGCTTTGGCGCCCTGTTTTTCCGGCAGGTCCTCCGCCCATCGCTCCGGCGTCCGCTTCTGCCTGCGCTGAACATTCTCAGCATCGGTCTCGGCGTGGCCGTGTTCCTTGCAATCCAGATTGCCAATCGTGGGGCGCTGTCCAGCTTTCAAAACGCCGTGGGACTCGTCGCCGGCCGCGCGCATTTGGAAATCCGCGGTGATATTCCCGACTCGGCGTATCCCGCCGTCGCGGGCTTCCCGGGTGTCCGTTCCGCAACGCCATTGGTGGAGGGAATCATCACCTTGCCGGACCAGCCCGGCGAATACCTCCGCCTGCTCGGGGTGGATCCATTCACCGGCGACCGCCTCAGGGTTTTTGAAGTCGGTGCCCCGGACGGCACCTCGCTGGACCTCGAGGCCTGGCTGCGCGAACCTCTGGCCATCGCAGTTTCCAGCAAACGCAACCGACCGTTCCGCGTGCTTGCCGCAGGCAAGTCCGTGGAGCTCCACCCACGGTTTGTCATCCGCACAGATAACTCAGCAATCGAGGCGGACGATCGGGTCGCTGCCATGGACATAGGCTGGGCGCAGGAACTCCTCGGACATCAGAACCGCCTCACCTCGATCCAGATCGAGCTCGATGACCCGCTGAGCGCGGAGACGTTGATTCCGAAGCTGCAGAAGCTCGTCCCGCCGGATGTCACCGTGGCTCCCCCGGCGAGACGCGGTGCCGAAACCGAGTCGATGCTTGCCGCATTCCAACTCAACCTCACCGCTCTCAGCCTCGTCTCCATGGTGGTCGGTGTCTTCCTGATTTATAACAGTCTCTCCGCAACCGTCGTTCGCCGCCGGGTGGAAATCGGCATTCTCCGGGCGAATGGCGCGACAAAAGCGGAAATCTACGCGCTGTTCCTCGGAGACGGCCTGCTCTGCGGGTTCCTCGGATCCGGCGCAGGCATCCTTCTCGGCGGACCACTGGCTCATCTGCTTGCTGCGCCGGTAGGACAGACCGTGTCCTCTCTCTATGCCCTGGTTAGTGTCGGACATCTCGCCATCACGCCCGGTCAGGTAGCACTGGCATTCGCAGTGGGCACGGGGGCCTCGCTGATTGCGTCCTGGCACCCGGCGTCCGAAGCCGCCTCTTGTAACCCGGTAGAAGTCCTCCACCCGGGATCGGCCATGACCGCATTCACTTTTCACTCGGGAAAGTGGCTTTTGCCTGGCCTAGCCTTGCTGCTGCTCGCGGCGTTCAGCGCATCGACCGCACTCCATGGCGGAGGAAAATTTCTCGGCTTTGCCTCCGTGGGGTTCCTGATCGCCGGATTCTCATTAATTGTTCCGGCCGTGGTTGTCGGGCTGTGCCGGTGCATGAAGCTCGGAAACTGGATGATGCGGCTCGGCGTGCAGCATCTCATACGCTCGCTCCACCGGAGCGCTGTCACCATCGCCGCCCTCGCCATTGCCGCCGCTATGACAGTCAGCGTCTCGGTGATGATCCACTCGTTCCGTGGAAGCGTCTCCACGTGGCTGGGCAAAACTCTGGTAGCCGACGTTTTTATCGCGCCTGCAGCGAATGAAATTGCCGGCCTGCAAAGCTTCATCCCCTCAGAAGCTGTGGACTGGGCCCGCCATCACCGCCTGGTCAAAGAGGCCGGAACATTCCGCGAGATCCAGGTCCAACTCGACGGCCCCCCTGCCGCCATGGGCGTCATCGAAGCCAATGCCCGCGGGAAATTGATCTTCCTGAGCAAAACCGGCGATGCGGAAACCCTCTTCCACACGCCCGGCCACGTAGTCGTCTCAGAAAGCTTTGCAAACCGTCGGGGAACCAAGGCTGGCGACACCCTCACGATAACCTCCCCACAGGGGCCGCTTGCCGTCCGCGTCGTCGGCATCATTACGGATTTTACGCGCGACTCAGGGCTCATCATGATGGATCGCTCGAATTTTGACCGCACATGGAAAGACCGCCGCGTGCATTCGCTCGCCCTCTCGCTCCATGACCCGGCCACCGCCACCGCACTTGCCACGGAATTCCGGGAAAAATTCGGGGCGATGGGGGAATACTCGATCTACACGAATGCTGACCTGCGCCGCCGGGTGATGGATATTTTCGACCAGACCTTTGCGGTCACCTCCGTGCTTCGGGCCATTGCAGTATTTGTCGCAATCGCCGGCGTGATCCTTTCCCTAACCACCCTGATCATCGAGCGGGAACGCGAAATCGGCGTTCTACGCTCCCAGGGTGCCTCGCCCGGACAAATCAAAGGCCTCGTCTTCACCGAGGCTGGACTAATCGGCCTGTTCTCCTCAATCGTCGGCATCGCCTGCGGTGCGGCCATGGCCATGATCCTCACATGGGTCATCAATAAAGCGTTCTTCGGATGGACAATTGAACTCCGCTATCCGCTCGACGTGCTCTTAGAGACCCCGCTCTGGATCATCCCCGCCGCCATCGCCGCTGCCTGGCTCCCCGCCCTCCGAGCCTCGCGCATCCCGCCAGCACAGGCGCTGCGGTTCGAATGATGGGGTCCAATATCACTTCCTCTGTCCGCGCATCCAGAGGGACACTCCGTTGCAATTCATGGCATCGCAGGCGATAACTTTTTGATGCCCTCGTAAACCGCCACGACAGCTTCTGCCATGCGATTGTAGTCCAAGCGGCTCCAAACATCGCTTTCGTCGTGATAATCGTGGTTCCGGTAAAAGGAGGTGTCCGTCACCATCACGGCGTTCCAACCCGTCTCCCAGTAGTTTAAATGGTCGGAAAAATCAACGCCCGGCAGGGAGGCAGGCGCGTTGATGGAGTAAACCGGGAGGCTGGTCGCTCCCTGCATGTTTTTTTTCAACGCCCGCATGAATGCCCATTGATCCAGCTTGCCGACCACGGCGATATAGTTCCCGCGACTGGGATAGAAAAGGCGCAGCAGCGGAAACGGGAAATCCTGAGACATCCAATCGTCGCTAAAGCATCCGATCATTTCGAGGATCACCACCCCGCGAACGTTGATTCCCTTTTCGCGGAGTTCCCTGGCATGCACGGCGCTCCCCATGGAGGGCGAGCGGAAAAACGGCGGTTCCTCCGTGCTGTAAGCCACCAGCTCGACGTTCCGATCCACGGGAGCGCGGCCGAGGAGTCCGGCCAGCTCAATCAACCCTGCTACCCCGCTCGCGTTGTCATCCGCCCCTGGGGTGGAGCCGCATGTATCGTAGTGGGCACCGACGATGAGAAGCCCAGCATCGCCGTGGCCGAAACGCGCGATAACATTCCGGTAGCTACGGCCATTCTCCGAATATTCTTGCACGCGAATTCTGGCACCCGTCTTTTCAAACTCCGCGCGGATGTAATCCGAACACCGATCCAGATTCCTGACATTCAGGCAGTCTCGCGGAAAAAAATCCTCCGAGATCACGCGGACATGCTTCTTCAGCGCTTCGGGGTCGACCGAAACCGTGGATTTCTGTCCGCCGAGGAAGATTGGCTGGCAGAGAATGACCCATACCAGCAGCCAGAGCACGACCAGCGGCAGAACAAACAGCCGCAGGATGCGCCGGAATTTTTCCATTTGGCTGGGCCCTTAGTTTTTTACAGCCGCTCGGAGGATTTCCGCGGGGTGCAAGGCCTTCCGTCCGGTGCCGTCGTGGATTTGGTGGCGGCAGCTTGTTCCGGGGGCAGCGATGAGGGCTTCGGCCGATGCCGTTCGGATGGCGGGGAAAAGGACGAGCTCTCCCACTTTCATTGAGACATCATAATGTTCGGCCTCGTAGCCGAACGAGCCGGCCATGCCGCAGCACCCGGATGGGATGATTTTTACAGTGTAATTTTTCGGGAGAGTCAGCGTCCGGATTGTAGGATCGAGGGAAGCCGTGGCCTTCTGGTGACAATGTCCGTGAAGGTGGATCGTCTGCTTCCGGTCAGTGAATAGCGCCGCAGTGATACGTCCGGCGTCCGCTTCCCGTGCCATGAACTCGTCGAAAAGCAGGCAGTGTGGAGCCAGGGAACGTGCGCACTCGCGCATCGAGGGCTTCACGAGCGAGGGGTATTCATCGCGGAATCCCAGGATCGCGGACGGTTCGATGCCGATGAGCGGTTCGACTTCCGAGACGAGCGGCGAAAGATGCCGAACGTTTTCTTCGGCAAACGACCTGGCCCTTCTGAGCAGGCCCTTCGAGAGCGAAGCGCGACCGCTTTCTGCATGCTTGGGAAAGACAACTTCGTAGCCGAGAAGTTCGAGCAGCTCGACCGTAGCAATACCCGCGTCGAGGTCATTGTAGTTAGTGAACTCATCGCAGAACAGGTGCACGCGCCCGATCCGTTTGAAAGTCGGCGGCAATGGGCGGCGCCCCGCAAACCATCGCCGCAAGGTCACGCGGTTGACCTTCGGAAGCGTGCGGGACGGGTGAAATCCCACAACCCTGTTGAAGGCTTGCCGGATCCATGGAGTCTGGAAGATGGCGTTGTAAAGGCCCGGCGCAATGGAGGCAACCCGTGCGCCGTCGGAAAATCCCGCGACGAGCCGCGAGCGGATCGGCACGCCGTGCGAATCGTAATAGTGCTGCAAGAACTCCGCCTTGAGTTTGGCGATGTCCACGCTTGACGGGCACTCGCTTTTGCAGGCTTTGCAAGACAGACAGAGATCCATTACTTCCTTGATCTCACCGCTGTCGAACGGTTTTGTCGCATCCGCCGGATGGTTGAGAATGTGGCGCAGGATGTTCGCGCGGGCGCGTGTCGTGTGC
>CAZSDC010000139.1:0-8485 GCA_964605515.1 uncultured Chthoniobacter sp. | reverse complement strand
TCGTCGAGGGCCGGAACTTCTGCAACAAGCTCTGGAACGCCTGCCGCTTCCGCCTCATGCAGGGTGCGATCGACCCGGCTGCCGACCCGTCGAAGCACGACCTCTCCATCTTCTCCCGTGACCTTCTCGCGAAGCTCGACACCACGATTGCCCGAGTGAACGACGGATACGAATCCTTCCGATTCAGCGACATCGCGCAGACGCTTTACAACTTTACCTGGGGAGATTTCTGCGACCGCTTCATCGAGGCGGCGAAGGCGGATTTCGATTCTCCCCGCCGTGCCGGAACGCTCGCCGTCATGGATTTCACGATCCAGCGCATCCTCAAGCTTCTGCATCCCTACATGCCGTTCATCACGGAGGAACTTTGGAGCGGACTCGGATTTGGTGCGCAAAGCCTCATGCAAACTCCGTGGCCGACGGCCGGGGAAGTCGAGCCGGATTCCCGCGCCGACGGGTTCTACTCCGCAGTCGCCCGGGCCCGCAACCTCCGTGCGACTTACAACATCCCCTCGAACAAACGCCTTGCCTGGCAATTGGCTCCCGCAGCCGATTGGGTGCGCGATGTGATCCCGACGCTCGCACTCTTCCTGCACGCAGAATCGCTTTTGCTCTGCGAAAACGCCCCCGCCGGATTCGCGGCCTGTCCGACCGACATCGGAATCCTTTACCTCCCGCTCGAAGGGGTTGTGGACGCATCGGCCGAGCGCGCTCGCCTGCAGGGTGAAATCGCAAAAGTCGAAGCCGAGATCGGAAAGGTTGCCGCGAAACTCTCCAGCGAGACGTTCGTCAACAATGCTCCTGCTGCCGTCGTCGCCGAACACCGCCAGCGCCAGCAGGACTGGCTGGCCCGTTTCTCGGAACTCCAGACCGCCGTCAAGGCGCTCGGCTGAGACAACGGCGGGCCGCTTCGCCTTGATGGACCGGCGCTGTTCGGTCCGGCTTTAACACGGACGACACGGAAGTCGTCTTTTCATTTCGCCAACGCTTTAAAACACGTGAGGTTCGCCCTCGCAGAGCAGGCAGACCCGGTCGGCGAGTTTGAGCGAGGTCGCATGATCCATGAGCCGCTGGGGAGGCTCGTGGAGCGGCTCGTAGCTGAGGCGAAACGTTCCGAAATGCATCGGCACCATGGTCTTTGCGTTCAGCTCGACAAACGCCTTCAGTGCCTGCTCGGGGTTCATGTGGACATCGCGCTTCGTGGGAGCATCGTAGGCCCCGATCGGCAGCAGCGCGATTTCCACGGGCAGCCGCTCGCCTATTTCCTTGAACCCGTCAAAGTAGGCGCTGTCGCCGCAGTGGAAAACCGAACGGCCGCCGTATTCAATCAGGAAGCCGCCGAACCCCCTGTGGTTGTCGTGGAGAATCCTCGCCCCCCAGTGCCGGGCGGGGGTGAGCGTGATCTTCAGCGAGCCCAATTGAAACGTCTCCCAGCACCGGAGTTCCTGGACATGCCGGAATCCGAGGCCGTGAACGAGGCTGCCTACGTGCTCGGGGACGACAATTGGCTGGTCGCTGGCGACGGCGCGAAGGGTTTTACGGTCGAGGTGGTCGAAGTGAGCGTGCGTCACCAGCACCAGGTCGATCGCGGGAAGATCATGGATTTCCAGCCCCGGCTGCCGGATGCGCTTGATGACTTTCAACCATTTTGCCCAATTGGGATCGATGAGAATGCTCTGCGTGGGGGTTTGAATCAAAAACGAGGCATGGCCGATCCACGTGATGCAAAGATCCCCGGCTTTGAGCTTGGGAAACACGGGCTTGAGCTTCACCCCGTGGCGCCGGGTAAAAAATGATGGAATCACCACCTCCGCCAAAAAATTCCGCTTGTGCCATCCCGCCCCGAGCTTCATGTCCACATGGTGCTCGGGTTGCTTGCGCTTCCTTGAAATCAGGCGTTGCACCATGACTGATTCTGTCAGCGGCTTGCCCGTCTTGCCGAGGATTTTCGCGGGGTGCGGGAAGAAAAGAACCGGTCCGGGTATTCAGGGTGGGAGAAAAACCGGGTGCGATTGATAGAGGGCTGGTCGCCTCGTCGGCTTTCTTCAATTCTCCGGAGCCGGCCAGATGCTTCTTGAAGAGTCGAGCGACGGGGCGGACTCTATCCGCCAACCACCCCTCCTGACAAACCTTTACGAAATCTCCCGGCGCGATGGGTTGATTTCGAGCCGCGAGTTTGATAGCAAGGTATCCGCATGGCAAAAGACGACTGTGTCACAAGCGAAGGTGTCGTGGTGGATGTGCTGCCCGGAACGATGTTCCGCGTGAAGCTTCCCAATGGCCATGTTGTGCTCTCGCACATCTCCGGAAAGATGCGGAAAAACTTCATCCGGATTGTTCCCGGCGACCGCGTGACCGTCGAGCTGTCGCCCTACGATCTCACCAAGGCCCGGATTACTTTCCGTGAGTCCGAGGCGCCGCCGAGGCCGCGCTGAGCGCATCAGACCGCCTGTCCGGCCGCATGGGCGCTTGCCCAGGCCCACTGGAAGTTGAAGCCGCCGAGCCAGCCGGTGACATCGACCACTTCGCCGATGAAGAAAAGCCCCCGCACGGTCCGCGACTCCATGGTTTTCGAGGAAAGCTCCGCCGTGGCGACTCCACCCAGCGTGACCTCGGCTTTCGCGTATCCCTCAGTTCCGGAAAACGCGACCGGCCAGTTGTGGGCGAGTTCCAGAACCTCTCGGCGTTCCTTTTCCGACCACTGATTTAACGGCTTCTGAGGAGCGCACAGCGAGCACCAGGCATCGGCAAACCGGCGAGGCCAGAATTCCGAGAAATGCGCCGGGGCACTCGTGCTGCCCCGCCGGAACGTGGCCGTGACTCCCGGTAATAAATCAAACACAGGAGCCTCACCGTTTTTCCAATAGGAGGAAATCTGCAGGATGGCCGGCCCGCTGAATCCGCGGTGCGTGACAAGAAGCGCCTCTTCGAACGACTGCCCCGCAGTCCTCACGCGCACCGGCAGCGAAGCCCCGCTGACCGGCCCGAACGTTCGCAGATCCCGCAGCGTCAGCGGCACGAGTCCGGGCCGCAACTCTGTCACCCGCATTTCGAACTGCCGCGCGATCCGGTGGCCGAAATCGCTCGCTCCGAGCTTCGCGAAGGAAAGCCCTCCGGTGGCAACCACGAGTGCGTCGCATTCAAAATCCCCTTGGTTTGTCTTAAGAAAAAATCCCTGCCGCACCTCCTCGACCCGGCACCCGGTCCGAACCTCGACGCGGGCCGCCGCGCACTCCCTCAGAAGCATCGAGATGATCTCCTGCGACGACCCATCACAGAACTGCTGTCCCAGCTTTTTCTCGTGGTAGGCGATGCCGTGTTTTTCCACGAGCGCGATGAAGTCCCACGGCGAAAATCCGGCAAGCGCCGACCGGCAGAAGCCGGGGTTCTCCGAGAGGTAATGCTCAGGACCGGCCTGGAGATTGGTGAAATTGCACCTCCCGCCGCCGGAGATTTTGATTTTTTGTCCGGCCCTGTCGTTGTGTTCGATGACAAGGACCCTGCGTCCCCTCAACCCGGCTGTGAAAGCGCAGAACAAGCCCGCCGCTCCCCCTCCAACGATGATGGCGTCGTATTTCATCGTCTGGCAACCCGGCCGTCCGGCGACCTACTTCTCGACGATTTTCACGTCGTCGATGTAGAGGACGCCGCCATCTTTGCCGGGGGCCAAAAGGAAGGCGATGGTCGTGGCCCAGTCCGTCACCTGCGGGAGATCGGCAAGGTCCTTGTTTTCGAATTTGACGGTAAACTCTTTCCTCACCTCCGCCCAGGCCGGGCCGGCGCTGAATGGGATGAGCTCGCGCTTCTCCTGCCGGGCCTCGTTCTTTTTCACACTTGCGGACCCGCGGTCCCCGCGTTCGATTTTTTCTTCGCTCAACTTTTTGTATCCCGTATAGACGATCTCCACGTCGGCCGAATTGACTTTGCTGCCCTTGACCTTCATCGTGAAAACGTAGGTTTTTCCGGTTTTGAGCGGGCTGCGCCCGGTTTGAGTCGTGGAGAAAAGATTCGCGGGCGCGTCTTTCAGATTCAGCCTGTCCGCGGCGACCAGCTTCCAATTTTTGTCGAAAGCCGGGCTGTATTGCGTGGGCACCGGCATGATTTTGTTCGGGCTCGGGTCATAGCCGGCCTTGAGGCAGGCTTTCCCCTCGGGCGGCTTGGCATCGGGGTCGTTCTCGTCTTTCACGACCGAGACGAAACCGTAGAAATTTCCACGGTCGAGGCCATAATCGCAATCCCAGCCAGACGGAGAAAGGAAAGGCGGAGTCCCTTCATCGCCCTTGATTTCCACTGGCGCCCCGAACTTCGGCTCCGTCTTTGTCCCGGTGTTGAGGGAAATCGCGATTTTCCCGTTGCTTTTCCCGAAGACGAGATCAAAAAGCCCGTCGCCGTTGAAATCGCCGGAAGCGATCGTGGCGATCCCGCCCAGCGAAAGGAGGCCTGAGGCCTTTGCCGCCTCCATAGGGTCCTTGGCTCCCGGCGCCACTGCGGGTGCTGCAGCTCCGCCCACGGGGATGAATGAATCGAAGGCCAGGGTCTCTCCGGCTTTCCATTGCTTTCCCTTGTTGAGATAGACGGCAACTTTTCCTGTGCGCTCCGTGACGAGCAGGTCCTGAAACCCGTCGCCGTTGTAATCGACGATGCAGGGCGTGAGCTGTTCGAGGCCCATCCCATAGGCAAGCACGCTGCGGTTGTTCTCGTCAAAGACGGGCCTTGCTCCCGAACCCTGATTCAGGAGCAGGTGGATGCTGTTGGCGGAGTAGGATCCCTCGCCGACCAGCAGGTCGTCCTTGCTGTCCCGGTTCCAGTCCCATACCGCCGGGGCAAACAGATTTCCCCACTTTTTCAGCGGGTCCTTCATGGTGGGAATGATCACGGAGGCGATGCTCGACGGTTGACGGTAGTCGGGTTTGACGCCGGTTCCGGAATTGGGGATGAGCATGATCTCGCCGAGGTAGTTTCCGATCACGAGGTCCTTTTTCCCGGAACGGCTGATGTCGCAAAGGCAGATCCGCTGGCCCTGGCGCGCATTCGCGGCGCTCACCCCTTGCAGGGTGGGATCGGTTGGATTGATCCGGGAGAGAAAAAGATTTGCCAGCTCACCGACAGTGAACTTCGGCTCGGTTTTTGTGCCGGAATTGAAATACACCCGCAGATACCCGACAGGGTCCATGACGGCGATGTCGGGCAGTCCGTCCCCGTTCAGGTCGGCGACCGACACCGAGACCGGCATGCTGGTGGCAGCAATCGTCCCGCTCGTGGTTAGGATCGGCAGCCCTTCGGGTAGTTTTTCTCCCGCAAGCGCCCCGGTGGAATCCATCCCATCCCAGATGTTGTCGCGCCGGAATCCGGTTTCGAACCCGCCGTTTCCAATCATATTCTTTGGGGTCGGGGCTGGCGTTTGAGCCAGCAATGCCGCGGTGAAAACCAGGCATCCCGCTTGAGCTAGGACAGGGAACAGGGAGATACGCATGCGAAGAACCCTGATCATATGAATGATCAGGGAGATAATATCAATCCAAACCCTCGCGAAAAATAGCCGGGCTACTTCCGCCGCTGGAAATCCGCCACCGCGCGATCCATCTCGCGATCGACCACCCGTTTCTTTAAATCCAGACGCTTGTCCCCGGCATCCTTTCCCTTGCCCAGCCCGAGTTCCACTTTGACCCGCCCGTTTTTCCAATACATGCTCAAGGCCACGACGGTGCGCCCCGCGCGCTCGATCTCCCCGACAAGTTTGTCAATCTCCGAGCGGTGGAGAAGCAGCCGCCGCACACGCTTCGCCTCGTGCTGCTCGTGGCTGGCGCGGGCATACGGCTGAATGCTCGCCTCGTGCAGGCAGAGATTGCCGCCGTCGACCCGCGCGAAGGCTCCCTGAAGCGATACGAGCCCGGCACGGATGGATTTGACCTCGGTGCCTTTCAGTTCCACCCCCGCCTCGAACCGCTCTAGAACATGATAGTCCCGGAGGGCTTTGCGATTTGTGGTAATCTCTGCGGCCATGGATATCCGCCGATCCTGCCCGGGAATGCTCAGGCCGCCAGCTTGGGAGCCACGGCGAGCTTACCCTTCGCGATTTCCGTCAAGGCGATGTCTGCCAAGCCCATCCGGAACTCGACCTCTACCATGGGGCGGCTTCCGGCAGTGAGCTGGCGAACGCGACGGGAAACCGCATTGATGAGAACCTGGGGTTCAGTGATGACTTTGGCGGCGTCTTCGAGGAGTTGTGCGTTCATGAAATGGAATGGCGGGAGACCGGGTTTTTGGCCCCTGCGGGACGAGGAGCATAGAACCCCCAACACCCCTGTCAAATTATTTTCGATTTTTTCTTTGACAAGAACGTGCGGTTGGTTATTTTGACCGGCTCCCGACATCCCGTCGGAAAAAACCACAAACGCAGGAGACCGTCATCCGGTCGCTCGCACTGCAAAAAATTCATGCAAAAAAAACGAAGCAAACGCTACCGGGCCGCCGCTGAAAAAGTGGACGGCAGCAAGAAATACCAGCTTTTGGAGGCGGTCAAAACGCTCAAGACCCTTCCTCCGACAAAGTTCGACCAGACGGTTACGCTCTCCTTCAAGCTGGGCGTCGATCCCAAGCAAAGCGATCAGATGGTTCGCGGAACCTGCCCTCTTCCCAACGGAAGCGGCAAGAATGTGAGGGTCCTCGTCTTTGCAACCGGTCAGGCTGCGGAAACCGCGAAAGAAGCCGGAGCCGAATTCGTCGGGTTCGAAGACCTCATAAAGAAAGTCACCGGAGGCTTCTCCGACTTTGATGTCGCGATCGCCACCCCGTTTGCGATGGCGGAAGTCCGCAAGCTGGGCAAGGTCCTCGGGCCTCGCGGCCTCATGCCGAACCCCAAGACCGGCACAGTCACGGATGACACCGCCAAGGCGGTCAGGGAAGTCAAGGCCGGACGCGTTGAGTTCAAACTCGACAAAAATGGCAACGTCGCCGTCCCGGTCGGGAAATTTTCCTTCGAGGACCAGGCCCTCCTGGAGAACGGCACGGCGGTTATTGACGCTGTTGTGAAAGCCCGCCCTGCCACTGCCAAAGGCTCATTCGTCGAAACCATCACTCTCAGCGCCACCATGACCCCGGGCGTATCGGTTGACCCGGCTCCCTTCCTGAAAAACTAAATCCCATGAGACCCGAGAAAACTTTGATCGTCGCGGACGTCCGCGAAAAACTGAAATCCTCGCCCTACCTGCTGGTGGTGGATTACACGGGCATGAAGGTTCCCCATTTCGAAGAGCTCCGAACCCGCTTGACCGGCGCCGGGGCCCGCCTCAGCGTCGTGCGTAATACCTTCCTGAAAATTGCGGCGCAGGACCTGAAGATGCCGGAACTCGAGGGGTCGCTCACCGGACAGACCGCCATGGTCACCGGAGAGTCCGACATCTGCGCCGCAGCCAAAATCCTCAAAACTTTCACTGCGGAATTCCAGAAGCCCTCGGTTCGCGGCGGAGTCCTTGATAATGCCACCCTCACTGCCGCCCAAGTCGCCGAACTCGCCGACCTTCCGAGCAAGGAAGTCCTGCAGGCCAAGCTCCTCGGCCTCCTGCAGACCCCGGCCAGCCAATTTGTCCGCATCCTTAACGAGCCTGGCGCGAGCCTGGCCCGCGTTCTCCAGGCGAAAGCCGACGCGGCGGGGGGGGCGGCCTGAAGATTTTGCCCGGCGTTTTCGAAGCCGCGCCAGGCAATCAACACCAAACAAAAACAGGTTCCTCGTCGGTCGGACGGCTGTCCGGCTCAAATGCCCTGAGGCTTCCGGGCGCGACGATACCACAATAGAAAAAACACCATGGCAGACACACAAGCACTCGTAGACCAACTCAGCGGACTCACCGTCCTGGAAATCGCCGGACTGGTCAAACAACTCGAAGAAAAATGGGGCGTCAGCGCCGCAGCACCGGTCGCGGTGGCCGCAGCAGGCCCCGCAGGAGCCGCAGCCGCCCCGGCTGAGGAAAAAACCGCGTTCGACGTCATCCTTCTCGAAGCCGGCGGAAACAAAATCGCCGTCATCAAAGAGGTTCGCGCTGCCGTGGCCGGTCTCGGCCTTGCCGAAGCCAAAGCCCTCGTCGAGAGCGCTCCCAAGTCCCTCAAAGAGGGCGTGACCAAGGAAGAAGCGGATGAGATCAAGAAAAAGATCGAAGCCGCAGGCGCCAAAGTCGAAATCAAGTAACCCGTCATTTCAACCCGCAGAGAGATCTCGAAAAATGTCTTGATCTCTCTGCGGATTCCTATAAATTCTTACCTCCGCTGGAAGCCAAGGCCCTGTTATCCGATCAAATTTGTCCGAGTGAAATCAATCCGTCAACAGACGGGTGGGAAAACTCCCGCCTGCCTGCACGGATGTTTCGTTTTCCGACATTTTGACAGGATCTCTAGGCCGACAAAAGCAGGTTGGCTCGCCCAACATTTCAGCAGAAAAGCCACTCGAATCCACCATGTCTGAACGTATCCATTTCGGCAAATTGCAGGA
>CAZSDC010000138.1:0-8494 GCA_964605515.1 uncultured Chthoniobacter sp. | reverse complement strand
AGCAGCGCGAGATAGAGCCTGCCGTAGGTGTTCATCTGCGGGATGCCGCCGAGCCGAAGAATATTTGCCCTCGCCTCGCGCATCCAGACAGCATTCGGGGAGTCGCCGGCGAGCTTTAGCGCGAAATACGCTTTCACCGAGGCGTTGATCTCGGAGGGGCCACCGACAAAAATGTTCCACCCGCCATCCTCCATCTGGCGCTTGCGGATATGGTTGGCGCACTTCCGCTGGAGGTCCTCATCCATGCGCCCGCTCCAATGCAGGAAGAGAATGGTGTCACAGCACAGCGTCGCGTCCACGGTGAGCTCACCTTCCCAATGTCCGTCCGGCCGCTGCTGAGAAAGGAGAAATTCCCGGGACTTCGCGATGGCTTCCGGGATGCCTCCATATCCTTCCCTCGCAGTTTCGAAGGGAATGAGATTTTCTGCAGCACTCATTTCAAGAGGAACTCCGCCGCCTGCTGGACGTCTTTGTCCCCGCGGCCCGAGAGGTTCGCGATGACGAGCGTCTCTTTCGATAACGATGGGGCGATTTTGATGACGTGCGCGATCGCATGCGCGGACTCCAATGCGGGGATGATGCCTTCGACTTCCGCAAGCGTCCGGAATGCCGCCAGCGCCTCGCTGTCGGTTGCGAAATCGTAAGTGATCCTCCCCTGGTCGCGGTAGTAGCTGTGCTCCGGCCCGATCGCTGCATAATCCAGCCCGGCCGAAACCGAGTGGGTCAGCTCGATCTGGCCGTCGTCGTCGGCAAGCAGCCACGTCTTTGTGCCCTGCAGGACGCCGAGTTTTCCACCTTGGAACCTCGCCGCATGACGCCCGCAGATGATGCCCTCGCCACCCGCCTCGACACCCGTGAGGCGCACGGATTCGTCACCGAGAAACGCATGAAAAAATCCGATGGCATTGCTGCCTCCGCCGACGCATGCGACGAGTTGGTCGGGTAGCCGGCCTTCGCACTCGAGGATTTGACGCTTCGTTTCCTCACCGATCACCTTGTGAAAATCCCGGACGATCATCGGATACGGATGCGAGCCGAGCGCGCTGCCGAGAATGTAGTGGGTTGTCCGCACATTCGTGACCCAGTCTCGCATCGCCTCGTTGATCGCTTCCTTGAGCGTCGCCTGTCCGGCGGTCACGGCCACCACCTTTGCGCCGAGGAATTTCATGCGGGCCACGTTCAGCGCCTGGCGCTCCATGTCCACCGCTCCCATGTAGATCACGCACTCGAAGCCAAACCGCGCTGCCGCCGTCGCCGTCGCCACACCATGCTGCCCGGCTCCAGTCTCCGCTATGATTCGGGTCTTCCCCATCCGGCGCGCCAGAAGAATTTGCCCGATCGCGTTGTTGATCTTGTGCGCTCCCGTGTGCAGAAGATCCTCGCGCTTGAGATAAATTTTTGCCCCGCCGAGTTGGCCGGTCAGCCGCTCGGCAAAATACAGCGGGGTTGGGCGTCCGCAAAAATTTTTCAGCAACCCGGCCAGCTCATCCTGAAATGCGGGATCCGCCGCCGCCGCGCGATACTCCCGTTCCAAATCCTGCAGCGCCGTCATCAGCGTCTCGGGCACAAACATCCCCCCGTAAGGACCGAAATGTCCGGCTGCATCCGGAACCGAGTCTGGATCAATCGAAATCATCGCGCCACCTTATCCCGAAATCCCCCTTCGACAAGCCCTCGTGCCAAGGCGGGCAATGGAAAGCGGTTGCCCCGGCCGGCAGAGCCCCTATGAACCGTCCTTCTGACCGGAAATCTTTTTGAGGAGCCCTCGATACCAGCCTGGGTGGGCTGGGGGGTCCTCACGGATTGACGGGGTTTCGCGGCGCTCAGCCCATGACCACAGGTCGTCACCTGTTTCCGTTGCGCGTTTTTTTCGGGCGGCTGTTTTCATGTGCGGCTGTGGTTGATGCGGATCAGCGCACGGAAGACCCCCTGGATCACGAGTTCCTGTGCGGGGATGAGGTCTGCGTATTTTGGGTTTTCCGCCCTGAGAAACGGGCGGTTTTTCTGGACGAGATACCGTTTGAGCGTTGTCTCGCCATCAATGAGAGCGGCGACGATGTCCCGGTGCCGGGGTTCGGCGAGTTCGAGGATGACGACGTCCCGATCGAGGATGCCGGCATCGACCATCGAATCCCCGCGCACTTCCAAGGCAAACGTGCGCGAATTTTTGGGCAGGCGGATGCTGTCGGCATCGACGGTGATGCATCGATCCGGTTGTTCGACGGCATCGACAGGAAGGCCAGCGGGAATGGCTCCGAGCAGGGGGATATTCAACCAGCGCGGAGTATGAGGGTCGTTGAGGACCATTGAACGGGCCCGGCCACCAGCGCGGTTCACAAAGCCCTTTTTTTCCAACGCCATAATGTGGCGGGTCGCGGCAAACGGGCTGGAAAACCCAAACCGCTGCTGAATTTCACGCACGGTGGGCATCGCAAACCCCTCGGTCCTCCGCTCGCGGATATACTCCAGAACTGCCGATTGCTTGTCAGTGAGGTGCATAGTGTCCATACGAACACTTTTGCGCCCAGGCGTCAACCGGAATTTTATTTACTTGCGAGCGCCGTAGGCGTTGTTGCGGTCGGCGACGAAAAGATCTTTCCCGGTGCGTTGGAGAACGAACGTGTTGTTGTCACCGAACTTCGTCCACGGCCCGGGGGGGACGTCACGCGCCTCCACAAATTTCCAATCCGTCACATCTTTGCTGCCCATGCCAAGGTAGTCCCGCACGGCGGGAGACACATCGAGACCGGCGCCCTGATTGAGGTTTGGAAGCGGTCGCTGATTGCCGAAGACATACTCCCAGTGGTCGGTACGGAACGGGCCGCAATCCTCCCATTGGGCATACGCGATGCGGTTTCTGAAGCGGATGGCGATCCACCTCCCCTTGCAAACCGATTTTCCGGGACGTTCGAAGGCCTGCTTGAACCAGGGGATGGCTTTGCGGGACTCAGGCTTCGTGGTCCCATGCGTCACATCGTTGTAGGGCAGCGCGATGTAGAACGGGTTTTGGCGCGGGATAAATCCCTTTGGGACGAAATTTCTACGGCCCTCGGGTTCGGGATTATCGTAGCCGCCGTAATTGGCCGCCCATCTGGCATCCCAGGAGCTCTTGTAATTCGGGACGGGATTGCGGGGGGTCGGGCGTTCGCCCACCCAGAAGACCGTCGTCACGATGTTCGTTTTCCAAGGGAAGCGGTTGAAGCCGGACCGGAAATTTGTGGGAGCGACGACCTGGGGCTCGACCTTTAAAATGGCGTTCTCCCGCAACGACATCGCGTATTTTTGAAAATCCGCACTGCTCTCGGCCCGGGCACGAAGAGAGATCATGGCCAAGCCTGCCAGAACCGCGGCTGTGATTCGTCGTTTTGTCATTCGCTGCAAAGGAAGGAGCATTATCGGTCCAAAGCCATCCGCCGGCAAATGAAAAAAACCCGGCAGGCCGGGCCCCCTGGCGCGCTAAAATGCTTTTTATTGGAGAAAATCGGCTTCACTGTGAGGATCTCAGAAAACTTTTGATATGGCGAAACCGCAGACAATACTCCTTGTGGACCGCGAGACGGACTTTCTTGAATGGGCTCAGAACCAGTTGAAGAGCCCAACGGCGCGCGTGCTTCTCGAGACCTCCGCCGATGCGGCCTACAAGACCTTTTGCCTCGAGCAGCCGGAACTCGTGCTCGCGGAGACGAACCTGCATCCGTTCAGCGGGCTGGAGCTTCTGGCGCGGATCCGGAAGCACTCGCCCAATGCCATGGTCATTCTCACCAGTGCGTTCGGGACCACCCAATCGGTGATCGAGGCGATGAAGATGGGGGCGTTTGATTTTGTCCGCAAGGAGCAGCTTCCGTTCAATCTCAAAGTCGTGGTGGACTCGGCGCTGCAGGCGGTTGCGGAATTGCAAAGCGCCAGCGCGTTCAAGCCGCAGCTCACGGTCGAGCAGCATCGCGAGGACATCGTCGGCCGCTCGGATGCCATGCAGCAGGTCTTCAAGATGATCGGTCGGGTCTCCGGCAGCGAGGCTCCGGTCATGATCACCGGGGAGAGCGGTTCGGGCAAAGAGCTCGTCGCGCGAGCCATCCACAATTACAGCCACCGCAGCAGCAAGAGCTTCCTCGCCATCAACTGCGCCGCCATCCCGGACAACCTGCTGGAGAGCGAGTTGTTCGGACACGAGAAGGGGTCCTTCACCGGAGCCCATAGCCAGAGGATTGGACGATTCGAGCAGTGCGACAACGGCACGCTTTTCCTGGATGAGATCGGCGAAATGCCCCTGCAGGTGCAGAGCAAAATTCTCCGAGTGCTTCAGGAGGGCGAATTTTCGCGCGTCGGAGGAAACCAGACCCTTCGCACCGACGTGCGCATCGTCTGTGCCACGAACAAAAACCTCGAAGAAGAAGTCGCGCGTCGCGCGTTCCGCGAGGACCTCTTCTACCGGCTCAATGTGGTGCGGATCCACCTTCCCCCGCTCCGCCAGCGACCGGATGACATCGTCCTCCTCGCCGAATATTTCCTGCAGAAAATTGCGAATCAGAAGCACCGCCCGCCGTTGAAGCTGTCCGAGGAGGCGATCCGCGTCCTCGAAGCCTATCCCTGGCCCGGTAACGTGCGGGAACTCGAGAATACGCTCCAGCGCGCCGCAGTCCTGGCGACTGCGGACGTCCTTCTGCCAAAGGATATTCCACTGGGCCAGTCCCTGAACGAATCCGCCGGGATTGCCGATTCCGCAGGCGGCGCCGTGCCGACCAAGGAAAGCGTGCTGGAAATATTGTTCAACCTGGCGGCAGAAGATCCCACTCTCCAGCTTCTACCCTGGCTCGAACGGGAGTTCACCCTCCGTGCGATGGAGAAATCCGGCAACAATCAGGTCCGCGCCGCCAAACTCCTGGGCATCACCCGGGCGACGCTGAGGAAGCGTCTGGACCGGAACGGCGAAGCGTCCGGAGAATAGCGCAGGTCGGCTTGGAGTGTTTCTGAAAGAATTTCCATGGCTTGACCTTGGCAACAGCGGTTGGAGAAAAATCCCCCTCCTTCGCGATCAGCCAAGTTCGGCGAGTCCTTCGAGAGCGATCTGCGACCAGGTCTCCAGAGAGTCGCGGCGGGCGAGAAGTTCCTCGCGCGTGGCAAACCCGAGTTCGGCGATCGCTTTCTCGCCGGCGCGGACGTCCGGGCTGTCGAGGTCCACGATATGAACGACCCCGAGGTGGACCCGCCCGACCTCGGTCGAGTCGTCATTGATCAAAGCGACTGCCCGTTCCGTGAAGCCTCCGCCGAGCTGAAGCTCCTCGCGGATCTCGCGGCGCACCGCGTTGTGGTA
Source organism: uncultured Chthoniobacter sp. (assembly GCA_964605515.1). Lineage (GTDB taxonomy): Bacteria > Verrucomicrobiota > Verrucomicrobiia > Chthoniobacterales > Terrimicrobiaceae > QYQL01. Next base: position 3,183 of record CAZSDC010000138.1, on the reverse strand, counting down.
GGCCGACTGGTCGAAGGAAAAGAGGCTTTCATCGGTGTCGTTGATGTGGCCGCCAATGCCGACCGAGCCCTTGGCGACCAGTCGCTTTTCACCGCCCTTGGCGCCGCGCGTGTAGTGCAGGATTTTTCCGCCATGCCGGAAGATCGCGTAGGGGATCAACTGCTTGAGCAGAGGGTTTTCCTCGGCCGATGAACGGGGAACAAAAAAATTGTTTTCCTTGAGCAAAAAGCTCTGCAGGTAGCGGTCCACCTCGTGACTGAGACCCTGGAAGCTGCCCAACCGGTCGAAATGTTCGCGCTTGATAACCAGAATCTGCTCTTCTGTTTTTGCCATGGTGACGGGAACTCTGCACGGGCCTCAACGGCGATCAATGACAAAAGCGCGAGAATTACGCAACTTAACGCAACAAGATGCTTGCTGCCAGCGCAACCTAGAGTATGATCGCGCGCAATTCAGGCAGACGGATCAATGAAACTTCAAAGAATCTCCCTCGATCACATCGCCAAGTTGGCCGGCGTGCACAAAGCAACTGTTTCAAGGGCGTTGCGCAACCATCCGACCATTCCGCTCCATACCCGCGAGAGAATTCACGAGATTGCGCGCCGGGAAGGGTATCGTCCGAATCCGCTGGTGGCCATGTATCAGGCGCAGGCTCGTTCGAACCGTCCGACAGCCATGCAGTCCACCCTGGCATGGCTCAACGACTACCCGAACCCAAGCTGTTGGCAGGAATTTCCCTGGTTGCGCGGCTACCTGCATGGCGCCCGGGAACGTTGCGAAGACCGGGGATTCCGGCTGGAGGAGATTCCAATTGGAGGAAATGCAAACACCAGCGCTGTGGAAGTCGGGCGGATCTCTGAAATTATGCGCCAGAAAGGCATTTTCGGCGTCATCCTTCCCCTGATGCTCCATCAGCAGTTCCTGCATGAGGAATGGTCAAACTGCGTCATTGCCTTGGTGGGGAGCGGCAACCTGAGCGGCTCGGGCCAGACCCCGGCCGGGGCCTCGCGATTTTACCCGCAGGGATTCCCGATCGCCGACCGGGACTTTTATTACAACCTCCGGCTGGCGTTTCAGACAGTGATCCAGCGCGGCTATTCGCGCGTAGGTTTTATTTATAGCCGATACCTTGACCGGGAGTCCGAAGGAAGGACGCAGGCCGCGTTCCTCGTCGAGCAATCCCAGCTTCCCGAGTCGCACCGGCTCCCGATTTTGTTCCTGGAACGCTTCAAAGAAGGTCGTCCTGCCGCATTCGACCGCTGGCTCGAAACGTATAAGCCGGACGCAATCCTCTCGATCAACCCGGTCGTCCGCGAGTGGGTGCAGGATTCTGGGCGTTCGGTCCCCGAAGAATGCGGACTCGTCAATCTGAACGTGGTGGACGACGTGGAAAACTGGAGCGGGATCCGCGAGAACCACGAGTTGATCGGTGCCGCCGCCGTGGACCTGCTGATCGGGCAGTTGAGCCGCAACGAAATCGGTATTCCCCGGCAGCCGCGCAAAGTGCTCATCCCTGGCGAGTGGCATGAGGGAGGCACCCTGCGCGCGCAGCCGTCTCTCGCCGCAGAACGGCGCTGAGCGGCGTTTTCCTCCCCCTTTTCACCGGGCGAGATACTCCTTGCGGCGCGCCTCCGGAAATTTCTCAATTGCGTAGCGCAGCATCGTCCGGGGCATCGAGCAGCGGTGCGCAGCCAAAAACCGCTCCAGCGCGCGAATATCCCTCTTGCCAGCTTCGCGCAGCATCCAGCCGCAGGCTTTGTGCATCAGATCCTCCGGGGAGTTGAGGAGGTGTTCCGAGAGGGCAAATGTTTCCTCAAGGTCCCCGCAGCGGATAAAGGCGAAGGTCGAAACAATCGCGATCCTGCGCTCCCATAGGTTACCCGATGCAGCCAATTTCCAGAGCGGGATACGGGGGCGCTCGAGCAGCCAGGCCCCGACAATTTTATAGGCCGAAAGATCCACCAGATCCCAGTTGTTGATCCACCGCGTAGCAGAGAGATAAAAATCGAAAATCGATTTCCTGGCCGACTCGTCCCCCCGTTCAAACCTCCGCACGAGGATCAGGAGGGCGAGAAGCCGCTCCTCGTGCCACTTCGAGTGCAAGAGGCTGCGGATATCCGCCATGCCATCATCCATCTTCGCCACGGCACGGATCTCCGGAACGCGGATTCCGAGGAAGCGATCTCCCTGCCCGTATTCCCCGGGTCCGGTCTTGAAAAACCGGGCCGCTGTTTCCGAGTGACCCTCCCGGATCCGTTTGCGCAGTTCGTTTTTGAGGGTGGCCAGAATGCGGGCGGATTTGTTTGAAGTGGTTCGAATCGCGCTCAAATCGGCGGCCTGTATCCCAACCCGGCCCCGTCTTGTCCAGTGGAATCCCATCCCCCGCCCGACTGGCAAGGCAGCCCTCAACGGTGGTTGTGAAAATACGCAGGCTGAGGTAACATCTTTCCGCTTTGTCAACCCACCTCTCCTCCGGCAAGAAATCTGCATTGGGAATCCGTCCGCATGTCGAGGCGGTTTTCGTGGGGTTCGTCGTGTTCGTCACCGCGATGGCGGGCATTGCCTATCTGGCCACGGAATCGCTCTCGATTCAGAGACTCACCGTGCGGGAGAGCCTGCTCAGGCTGGCAGAATCGGCCTCGGGTCTGGTGGATGGGGACCTGCACGAGAAGCTGAAGGATCCTTCGCAGGCCGGCGGTGCCGACTACCTTCGGGCCTTGGAGCCACTGGTGCAGTTTCATCGCGGGGTTCCGGAAATTGCCTACCTCTACACTCTCGTCGAGAAAGACGGGCAATTTCATTTTGTCCTGGATACCGCGACGGCTGCGGATCGCCTGGGCTTCAACCGGAAGATGGAATCCTCGGCCCTGATGGATCCCTACAAGAGCAGTTCGCCGGAAGAGGACCGTGCGGAGATGGAGGCGCTGCGGAATGGGGCAAGCTATGTTAGCAAGGAGCCGTTCCGCGATGAATTCGGCACGTTCCTCACGGCCGTGGCGCCGGTCAAAACCAGCGATGGACGCGTGGTCGCGGTTCTCGGCGTGGATCTGAACCTTTCGGATTATGTCGAGTATATGTCCCATCTCTGGTGGGTGATTGCTTTTGCCAGCGGGTTTGTTTTCCTCACATCCGTTCTGGTGGGCATCCTGGTCTTCCGATTCAGGAACAGGCTGGGAATCCAGG
>CAZSDC010000137.1:0-8500 GCA_964605515.1 uncultured Chthoniobacter sp. | reverse complement strand
CGACCGGCCCGGATGCCCCGAACAAAAAATACTACGACCCGCGCGTCTGGCTCGGCGCCGGCGAAGCCACATTCACCAAGCGCCTCATCACCTCGTTCGAGGATCTGAACTGCATCGGACGCAACGCCGCGTAAATTCACCAACACAACAAAAAGGGCGCTTCCCGAAAAGGGAGCGCCCTTTTTTTATGAACAAAATTTCCACTGTGTTCCGGATTGTCGGGTGCCTGACGATCCGGAGGCCGGGCTGGAGGAATCAACGCACGGCGCACGAGGCGCGGATCGGCAAGAACCCGGGGCTCTCGAGCAGACAAGCGGGACGAGGGCTATTTGCGGGCTGTCGCTTTTTTTGAATCGAGCGAACGGTTTTTTTTCGCGAAACATTTCCGGTGCCTGTCAAACATATCGAGACACTCCTCATCGGTCAGGGCAGCCAGAATGCGGGCCCGTTCTTTCACGGGTTTTTCCCGCAGTTCATGGCAAAAACATTCGTTGGGATTTCCTCCGCCAAAGGGGCAGTCAAAAGTCAGCCCGGCCAGATAGGCCCGGATCGTTTTGCCAAGATAGGCCCGGATCTTGCGGACATCTGAGGAAGTTTTCATCTGTTCAACCATCTGAACGCTACCATTTCTGATGGGAAATGAAAATCGTTCATTTCCAGAAAATGCCTGCTCCACAATCGGGAGGGTGGTGAAATCCCCTTCATCTTTGCTCCCGGCCATTCTCTCGCATGGTCATTGAAACGAACTCGCGCTGGAAAATTTCCAGCGTGCACAACGAGGAATTTTCTGACTTTTCGACGATCGCGCTTTACAGACAATTCCTCTGCTGGCGATAGTGGGAGGTTCGTGATGAAAACTGAAATTGGGGTCGGACTGGCTGGATTTGGCACGGTGGGATCGGGGGTTTACAAAAATCTCCTCCGCAACGGCGCGTTGATTGAAGAGCGTACCGGCATCGCGTTCTCGGTGCGCCGTATCGCTGTCAAGGACCTGGCCGAACCCCGCCGGGTCGAGGCGCCGGACGAGCTCTTCATCACAAACCCGGATGACCTCATCGCGGATCCCACAATCCGGATCGTGGTCGAGCTGATGGGCGGGATCGAGTTCCCGCTCCGGTTTATCCGCCGCGCGATCAATGCGGGAAAAATTGTCATCACGGCGAACAAGGCGCTTCTCGCCGAGCACGGGAAGGAAATTTTCGAGCTGGCGAAGGAGAAGAATGTCGCTGTCTTTTTCGAGGCGGCGGTGGCGGGCGGAATCCCGATCATCAAAGCCGTCCGCGAGGGCTTCGTCGGAAACCGGTTCGAGTCGATCCACGGGATTCTCAACGGCACGAGCAATTACATCCTGACCCGCATGACGGATGCCGGTCTGGATTTCGCCCCGGCGCTGGATGAGGCGCAGAAGCTCGGATACGCGGAGGCCGATCCTGCGCTCGATGTCAATGGATGGGACGCCGCCCACAAGGCGATTATTCTCGCCTCGTTGGCCTACGGGTTCTGGGTCGAGCCGGCGAGCGTTCTGGTCGAGGGGATCGAAAAAGTTTCGGCGTCGGACATCCGGTTTGCCGACGAACTCGGCTACCGGATCAAGCTGATCGCCACGATCAAGGCGGATGAGAACGATGAGATCGAAGTGCGTGTTGCCCCGACCCTGATCCCGAAATCCCATGTTCTGGCCTCGGTGAACGGGGTGTTCAACGCAGTGGCCGTCCGCGGCGATGTGGTTGGCGAGACGCTCTTCTACGGGCGCGGTGCCGGGCAGGATCCGACGTCGAGCGCAGTCCTCGGCGATCTTGCCGAGGCGGCGTCACTGTTGATCTCCCCCTGCGGATCCTGCGGGTTTCCCACTCATGACCTCTACGGCGAGTGCAAGCCGGTCTCTGCTTCGATCTCAAAATTTTACCTCCGGCTCGGGGTGGAGGACCGACCCGGCGTGCTGGCCCAGATCGCAGGCGCACTTGGCGAGGCGGGGATCGGCATTCTCTCCGTCATCCAACCCGAAAGCCATACCGAGGGATCCGTGCCTCTCGTGCTGACGCTCCACGATGCTCCCTACGGAAAAATGCAGGCGGCTGCCGCGACTCTTGCGGCTCTCCCCTGCGTGAAAACCGAACCGCTTTTGCTGCACATGGAGTCCTTCTCGTGAAACAGTCGCTGCACGACCGCGGGGTCATCGCCCGCTACAGGGCCTGGCTTCCGGTGACGGAGGCTACTCCGGTCATCTCGCTCAACGAAGGATCCACGCCGCTCATCCACTCTCCGAAGCTTAGCGAGCTGACCGGCGCGGAGGTTTACCTGAAATTCGAGGGCCTCAACCCGACCGGGTCATTCAAGGACCGCGGCATGACGGTCGCTCTCTCGAAGGCTGTCGAGAGCGGAGCCTCAACAGTCATCTGCGCCTCGACCGGAAATACCTCCGCCGCAGCCGCCGCCTATGCGGCACGGGCCGGCATCCGGTGCGCCGTCATTCTTCCCGCAGGGAAAATCGCCGCCGGAAAACTGGTCCAGGCGTTTGCCTACGGGGCCAAAGTCGTGGCCATCCGGGGCAATTTTGATGACGCCCTGCGGATCGTGCGCGAGTTTGGCGGAGTCGAGGGGGTCGCGATTGTGAACTCGATCAATCCCAACCGGATCGAGGGGCAGAAGACCGCCTCATTTGAGATCATCGAGGAACTCGGCGATGCGCCTGACATCCACATTCTGCCGGTTGGAAATGCTGGGAACATTACCGCCTACTGGAAAGGCTACCGGGAGTTCCAGACTGCCGGCCGCTCGACCAAGCTGCCAAAAATGGTTGGCTTCCAGGCCGCAGGTGCCGCCCCGATTTATCTCGGCCGCCCGGTCGAGCCCCACACGGTCGCCACCGCGATCCGAATCGGCAACCCGGCCAGTTGGGACGGGGCTAACAATGCCGTGAAGGAGTCCGGAGGATGCATCGACATTGTCACCGATCAGCAAATCCTCGATGCCCAGCAATGGCTGGCATCCCACGAGGGCATCTTTGTTGAGCCCGCGAGCGCCGCGAGCGTGGCAGGGCTCCTGAAATGCCTGTCCTCCGAACGCTGCGCCTCCTGCCCGATCCCGCAGCATGTCGGCGGGAAAATTGTTCTCACGGTCACTGGGCACGGTCTCAAGGATCCGGAGGCTCCGGTGAAACACGGCGGATTTGCGCCGATCGAAGCAGATGCGGACTTGACCGCGGTGCGCCGAGTGCTTGATTAGTGCCCCCGTTTTCATGCCCATCGTCGTCCAAAAATATGGCGGAACTTCCGTCGGAACCCCTGAAAGAATCCTGAACGTCGCCCGGCGGGTCGTCGCGACCCAGCAGGCGGGGAATTCCGTCGTGGTGGTCGTCTCTGCGATGTCGGGTGTCACCGACGGTCTCATCAAACTTGCTCGCCAGGTTTCCGACCAGCCGACGGACCGCGAGATGGATGTCCTCCTCTCGACCGGGGAACAGACGACCATCGCTCTCACGGCCATGGCCATTCATTCGCTCGGCGCCAAGGCCATCTCGCTCACGGGTGCGCAGGCCGGGATCATCACCGATGGCATTCATACCAAGGCGAAGATCGCGAATATCACCCCTCGGCAGATCCGCAAGCATCTCAACGAGGGCTTCATCTGCATCGTCGCAGGGTTTCAGGGCCAAACCCTGCAGGGCCACATCACAACCCTCGGCCGCGGTGGTTCCGACCTCACCGCGATCGCCGTCGCCGCCGCGCTGAAGGCTGACAACTGCGAGATCTATACCGATGTGGACGGGGTTTACACGTGCGATCCGCGCGTCGTTCCGGATGCCCGCAAACTCGAAGTCATCGACTATGACGAACTCCTTGAAATGGCGAGTTCCGGCTCGAAGGTCATGCAGTCGCGATCGGTCGAATTCGCCAAAAAATTCCAAGTGCCTTTCGAGGTGCGCAGCAGTTTCAACACCAACCGGGGAACCATTGTGAAAGAAGAACCACTCGGACTTGAAAACGTCGTCGTCCGCGGCATCAGCATCGAACGCAACCAGGCGAAGGTCACCATCACCAACGTGCCGGACAAACCGGGCACCGCCTCACGCATCTTCACTGCGCTGGCGGAGGCGAATGTCATCATTGACGTCATCGTCCAGAACGTCTCGGTGAGCGGAACCACCGACATCTCCTTCACGATGAATGGCGACGAGCTCGAAAAGCTCGGCGGCATGATCAATGCCGTGGCCGCCGGGATTGGGGCCGGAGAGGTGACGAAGAAAAAAGGCGTCGCGAAGCTCAGCGTCGTCGGCATCGGCATGCGCTCGCACTCGGGCGTCGCCGCCAAACTCTTCGAATGCCTCGGGAACGGCGGAGTCAACATCCAGATGATCTCGACTTCGGAAATCAAAATCGCCGTAATCATCGACGAATCGAAAATCGAGTCCGCCGCCAAGCTCGCCCACGAAGCTTTCGGTCTCGCCGCGGCAGTCTGACCGGATGAATCCGGCCGGCCACCCCCAAGCATTTATGGTGTCCGATGTCCCCATGTCCGCTGAAACGGTGGTTCTCCGCGAAACCATCCCTTCCCATCCCCGCCTGCTGGCTTCAAATACGGACTGGGAGCGCATCCGGAGGCAGATTCAGACAGATTCGGTTTCTGCCCGGGTCTTCGCCTCGCTGGAGGACAGGGCAAAGAAGATCCTTGCGGCTCCGCCGGCAGAACGACGGATGGAGGGACGACGGCTGCTGGGGACTTCCCGGCTGGTTCTGCAGCGGATCAGCACGCTGGCAATGGTGGCCCGTGTGACGGGAGACAAAGCCTATGCCAAACGGGCCGCGCAGGAGATGTTGGCCGTGGCCGGTTTCCCCGATTGGAATCCTTCGCACTTTTTGGACGTTGCGGAGATGTCGCTCGCACTGGCAATCGGCTATGACTGGCTCTATGACGAACTGAGCGGGCCGGAGCGCGCGCAGATCGAGCGGGCACTGCTGGATAAGGGATTGACCCCCTCCCTGCCGGAAACCAACTCGTGGATTGCAGGAACCAATAACTGGAATCAGGTCTGCCACAGCGGAATGTCCGCTGCCGCCATCGCCATCGCGGATTTGGAGCCGAAGCTGGCCGTGCGCATATTGGATCGCGCCATCAAAAATGTGCCCAGGTGTGCCCAGGGCTACGCTCCGGATGGAGCCTATCCCGAAGGTCCGATGTATTGGGGCTACGGCACCGGCTTTCATGTCATTCTGGCGGCGGCGTTGCAGCAGTTCTGCGGGAGCGCATATGGATTGGACCGCCTGCCAGGGTTTGAGGAGAGCGTCACCTATCTCGCCGAGGTGGCCGCGCCGAGCGGCCGTTTTTTTAATTATTCCGATTGCGTTGAGCAGCGCGAACTTGAGGTGCCGCTCTTCTGGTTTGCACGCCGGTTCGGGCATCCGGACTACATGCGCGAGGACGTCAAAAATCTGGAGAATTATCTGGCCTATTATGACAAGCAGGACATCCGCTCATCGAATTTGCGGCTGCTGGCCTTCGCGCTCCTTTGGCGGGATCCTGTGGCTGCGGGTGATGCTCCGGCAACGTTTCCTCTGGATTGGCTGGGCCGTGGCGAGAATCCGCTCGCCGTTTTCCGCAGCGCCTTTGACGATCCCTCGGCCACGTATATTGCGATGAAGGGCGGGAGTCCCTCGCTCAGCCATGCCCACATGGACGCCGGCTCATTTGTTTTGGAATCCGACGGAATCCGCTGGGCGCTGGATTTGGGGGGGCAGAGCTACGATAGTCTGGAATCAAAGAATATCAGCTTGTGGGATAAAAAACAAACGGGTGAACGGTGGAGCGTCTTCCGTCTGGGACCTGAGTCCCACAATATCCTGCGCTTCAACGAAGCCCCTCAGTTGGTCGACGGGAAGGGGCGGCTTGTCCGGTTCCGCGCTGGCGGGGCCGGCTCGCACAGCGTGGCAGAGCTGACCTCCGTTTATCGCGATCAGGTGGAAGGAGTTCACCGGGGCGTGATGCTGCTGCCTGACAAGGCCGTGCTTTTTCAAGATGAGTGGACCACGGGCGACAAACCGGTCGACGTCGCGTGGCAGATGCTCACACGGGCCAAGGTGACCGTGCTCCGCGGAAAAATCCTGCTCGAGGAGGGGGGCAGGACGCTGACTCTAGAAATCCTCGAACCCTCGGCTGCAAAGCTGGAATCCCGGGATGTGCGGGAATTGCAAAAGCCCTTCGATACCGATAATCCGGGCGTGCAGCGGATCGTCGTGAGGACAACCACTGCGGCAAAGAGCGGCGGCTCTTTCCGCATTCTTGCGATCCCTGGATCTGCCGCTCAGTCCGCAGCTCCCGAGCCCCGGAAGCTTCTGGATTGGTCTGCACCCATTGCCCCTTGAATCCGCAAGCGGCGCCTTCCGTTTAAAACAGCTCCTGTTGGCCAAGCGACCCCAGCTTGGCGGCTTCGGCCTGCACTTCTTGGAGGAGTCCCTTGAACTCGCACTCGCGGAGCGCCTGGAGGAGCTCCGGATATTTCGGACGCGGGTGGAATGCGGACCATGCGAGCGGCAGCGGCAGGTCCTCATCCAGGCGCACCATCTCGCGATTCGCGAAAATCAGCTCGCGGGACGCAATAATCTTCTCCCTGAGCTTGGGGTTCGTAATCGCAGCGGGATCGCGCAAAAGATTTTCGACCGATCCATGGGCGGTGATCAACGCGACCGCAGTCTTGTCCCCGATGCCCGGCACGCCGGGGATGTTGTCCGAGCTGTCGCCGGTGAGAGCCAGCACGTCCGCTATCTGCGATGGCAGCACCCCCCATTTTGCCTGGACCTCCGGAGTTCCGAGCAGGCGGAAGCTTTCCGGCCCGGCCTCGGATTTTGCCGTGGAATAGATCCGGATCCTGTCGCCCGCGAGCTGGAGAATGTCCTTGTCGTTCGTGGCGATAATCACCTCTGCTCCCTCCGCAGATGCCGCGCGGGCGTAGGACGCGATCAGGTCGTCGGCCTCGGTGTTGTCTGCGCAGACGCTCGCCGGCCCGAACAGCGAAATGTTTTCCTGCAGCCATTCCTCCTGCGGACGGAGGTCGTCGGGCATGGCTGTCCGGTTCTGTTTGTATTCCGGCTGGAGGTCGGTCCGCCGGGCCGGAAGTCCGGAGTCCCAGATCACCGCGGCGAGATCGGGCTTCAGGTCCGTGAGCATTTTCCGGATTGCCTTGGCGTAGCCGTAGATCGCATTCGTCGGCTCGCCCCGCGAGTTGCGCAGTCCCCGAATTGCGTAAAACGAGCGGTAAAGATAGTAATGTCCGTCAACCAGAAGCAGGCGCATGGTGAAAAAACATGCCTTCTTGAGCCGGGGGAACCAAGCGGAATCCTTCCGAGGAACTTGACGCAGGGGGACGAACTCCCTTAATTATCACCCCTTCCGATGAGATCCTGTTTTTTTATCTGCTGCACCGCCGTTTTGATTTCGGCCATGGTGCCGGTCTTCGGGCAGAATTCGAGCTCCCAAGCCAAGCCATCCCCGACCCCGGTTGTGAAGGTCTCTCCCGAGAACCAGGCAGCCTTCGACCTGGCGAAGAATTACGATGAGTCCGGAGCCGCCCAGCAGGCGATCGCCGCCTACAGACAGTTTATCAAAGATGCTCCGGCCTCTCCGCTCGCCTCCAAGGCGCAATACCGGATCGCGGAAATTCTGGAGTCGCAAGGCGACTACAGCAAGGCGTTCGACGCATATCAGACCCTGATTACCCGCTACCCCGACACGCCGGAATTTGAAAAATCGGTGACGAAGCAGGTCCTGATCGCAAACGCTTTTCTCGCCGGCCGTAAGCTGAAGTTTTTCGGGTTGGAGATTGTGCCGTCCACTGACCGGGCCGAGCAGATGTTCGCCTCGATCATCAAAAATGCGCCGTTCAGTAAAAATGCGCCGATCGCGCAGTTCAACCTGGGGCTGACCTACGAGCGGCAGGGTAAGCTGAAGGAAGCTGCCGGCGCGTATCAGACAGTTCTCGACAAATATCCAAGAAGTTCGATCGCCGACGACGCCCTCTACCAGATCGGCTATATCTATATGCAGGTGGGGCGGACCGGAAAATCACAGGATCTGTCCGCCTTGATCCTGGCAAAAAACACCTTCGAAGACTTTCTGCTCCAGTATCCGAACAGCGAGAAAGCCGCGCAGGCAAGGGACAACCTGTCCTCCATCGGCGGCAAGGAATCCGGGGATTTGCTCGCGATCGCTCAGTTTTATGACCGCTACAAGAACTACCGTTCCGCGGCAATCTACTACAATGACGTGATCCGCCGCCAGCCGGGGACCAAGCAGGCCGAGTTCGCCCGCGGCCGCATCGAGACGCTCCGGAGCGATGTCGGTGACGATTCGTTGAGAACGGGGCCCGAGCGCGCGGAGACGGGCGAAAAAGCCGCGCTGCGCAGACGTCTGCAGGCCCAGGTGGAAACCTCTGCGCTTTCGGACTATAACGGTCCTTCGCGGCGGGACATCGTTCCCGACGAGCTCCCGGTCGTCACCAAGCCAAAGC
>CAZSDC010000136.1:0-8580 GCA_964605515.1 uncultured Chthoniobacter sp. | reverse complement strand
GGACGACGCCACCGAACTCCGAGTGGATTTGCGCCTGGCTGAAAATTTCGTGGGCCAGCACCCGGCCAAAGCCTTCCAGCACGGCTGCCGCGGTCTCGTCGCACGAGGTTTCGATGGCGAGGATGCTCACGGTTTGCGGGTTTTGCCTGCGTAGAGAATCGTGCCTTGCAGCGCTGCGACCGCGCGCTCGAGTTGGGGGTCCATGAAGACGGAGGTGTCTTTTGATCCATCCTCTTTTGGCCGACGCGCGCGCAGAAGTTCTGTCTCCTGTTCGTAGGTCAGCGTGGCCCGGATGTGAGGGGTCACCCCGTGCTGGTGGATCAGGTTTTTTCCCGGCGTAAAATATTTTGCCGTGGTGAGGCGGACGGCCGAGCCGTCCGGGAGGGCGATGACGCTCTGGACCGAGCCCTTTCCGAAAGTGGTGTCGCCAACCAGTAGTGCGCGGTTGAGATCCTTGAGCGCGCCCGCCACGATCTCGGAGCCGCTCGCGCTGGCGTAGTTCACCAGCACCGCGAGCGGGTATCTTCGTGGCGGCCCTTTGCGGTTCTCGGTTCGATACTCCTTGGAGGGCGTGCGGCCCTGGGTGAAGGCGACCATCGTGTTGGGTGGCAGGAACTGTCCGCTCACATCTACCGCGCTGTTGAGAAGACCGCCCGGGTTGTAGCGCAGATCGAGCACGAGCGCATCCATGCCCTGCTTCTCAAGCTTGTCGAGCGCCTTTGAGAGCTCGTCTGCCGTGGGTTCATTGAACTGCGTGATCCGGACGTAACCGATCCTGGCACCCCCGTGGGCGGGCAGGATCTGCGCGTCTTTGACGCTTGGAACCTTGATCATCGCGCGGGTGAGCTCGTAGTCTTTGATTTCCTTTGTGGCCGGCCGGTTGATCGTCAGCGTCACTTTTTCCCCGACCTTGCCTCGAAGTTTTTCCACTGCTTCCTGGAGGCTGAGCTTGTCGGTCGTTTGGCCATTGATTTTGAGGATTTGGTCGCCGGGCAGGATGCCCGCCGCAAAGCCCGGGGAATCCTCCATCGGATTGATCACCGTGAAGACTCCGTTTTTTTGGCCGACGACCACGCCAAGCCCGCCAAACTCGCTTTTCGTGTCCTCCTGCATGCTCTTGAAATCCTCCGGATCCATGAACTGGCTGTGAGGATCGAGCGCGCTGAGCATTCCCCTCATCGCATCGTAGGTAAGGTCTTTGTAGGAGATTTTGGTATCGTCCACATAGTCCTGCCGGATCAACTGCATCGCGCGGGCCAGGATCTGCATCTGGTCATACGGCGAGTCCTCCTCCGACGGGGAAGGGTCTTCCGCGCGGACCGTGAACGCGATTGCGACGAGGAGAAAAATCGGGAGTCTGCCCATACGAAGTGCCAGCATACGCAATTTCCAGACAAGGGAAAATGATAACCGCTGCCGGATCCTGTCCACTGGCCCGTTGGAGCTCCCGCCCGCGACCCGTCAGGATCGCGGGTGAAACGGAAAATCGGTGTAACCAGTCGCCCCTGGAGCGGACCACGCCTTGACATCCGCAGGGGGGTTCAGTTTCCAACCGTTCGCGAAGCGTTCGACAAGATCCGGATTGCTCAGGAACGGTCGCCCGAAAGCGATGAGGTCCGCCGACCCGGATGCAATGGCAGCCTCCGCGGTTTCCTGCGTGTAGCCGCAGGCCCCGATGAGCGTTCCGGAGAACACTGCGCGGAACTCCGCGAGCGTCATCGGCGCGCCGAGGTTGTGACATCCGAACCCGAGGCCGTCCACCACGTGCAGATAGGCAAGCCCAAACGCGTTCAATTCCTTGGCGGCATACGTGAATGTTTCGCGGAAATCCGGCGACCCGACATCGTTGAAATTTCCATTCGGGGACACACGCACCCCGACACGGCCTGAAGGCCAGACGGTGAGGGTGGCTTCAACAATTTCCCGGAGGAACCGGAACCGGTTTTCATCACTCCCGCCGTAGCGGTCGGCGCGATGGTTGGTTTTCGATTGGAGGAACTGGTCGATCAGGTAGCCGTTGGCGGCATGGACCTCGATGCCGTCAAATCCGGCCGCCTTCGCACGCGCCGCAGCCCGGCGATAATCTTCGACCACCTCCGCGACCTCTGCGGTCTCAAGCGCGCGTGGAACCTCGTAGGGCTGCTTGCCCACCGGCGTATGGATTACGTCGCCGTTGATCTTGAGGGCCGATGCCGAAACTGCCGGCTCCCCTCCATGGAAGCTGCTGTGCGAAGCCCTGCCGCAATGCCAGAGTTGCAGGAATACCGGGGTCCCCCTGGCGTGCAGCGTGGAGGTGATTTTCTTCCATCCAGCCTCTTGCGCATCGTTGAAAATCCCGGGCGAATCCACCCAGCCCAACCCCTGTTCGGAGATGCTCGTTGCTTCGGCAATGATGAGTCCAGCCGATGCCCGCTGGATATAGTATTCCGCCATCAAATCATTCGGAACCCGCTCGCTTCCCGCTCTGCCGCGGGTGAGAGGAGCCATAACCACGCGGTTGCGCAGCGTCAGGCCATGGAGGTCGTATGGGGATAACAAATGAGGTGACGTGGTCATAATGATCTCACCTTAGATTTCCACAGCGGATGCTGCAATGCCTATGCGGCTCCTTGTTGAAATATCCCCGATCTGGTGGAAAAACGGGGGAATTCGGAGCCCGGCCCTTTCCCTTATGGCCGTTCTACGGCTGTTTCAGGTGCCAGACCGGAGGCGCATCACAGAAGTCTCCAGTCGAAAAGCGCCGTTGGGGTCGGCAAGGTTTGTTCGAGAAGGCCGGAATAGACCTTTTGACACTCGGACGGAGAGTAGGAGGCTCCGAGCGGGGCAACGTTGATGGAGCCTTCTTTGAGCCACTCCATCGCGGTCGCCAGGTTGCCTGCGATGGAGTGGAATGCGAAGGCCCGCGGCTCCTTGGGAATTTCCCATTCCCATCCGCTTCGCAGAACAACGTAACGGTGGAAGATCGCATGGAGCAGATCAAACGCCTGAATGTCCGCACGCCGTGTCCACGGAACCCCGACCATGACGACTTCCCCGCGGTTGCAGACGAGTTTGCAGCCGTCCAGCACCGCCTGCTCGTGGCCGCTGCATTCGACATGGAGGGCCACTTTCCCCTCGAGATCGACGCACGCTTCCTTCAGGTTTGCGCGCACGTCATTCAACCCGCACTCCCGCGCGGTATCGCGCCGCGACTCCACGGGATCAACCGCCGTGACCGAATAACCGCAACGGGAAAAAACCTGTGCGGCCAGGTTTCCAACCGGACCAAGGCCGGTGACCAGCACGCGGGCGGGCGGGCGCGCTGCGGCTGTGTTGAGCGTGCTCATGCTGACGCCCATCAGTCGCGAGAAAACCGCGACTTCAGGCTTCAGTCCTTCGGGGACAGGGATGACCTCCGCGCCCACCGCATCCACCAATTCCACATGGTTTGCGGACCCGAAAACGATGTCTCCGGGTCGGATGGCGGTGATCTTGTTCCCGACTTCCAGAACCTCAAACACATTGGCGTAGCCCGTGCATAAGGGAAAGTTCCTGCCAACAAAACCCCAGTTCAACTCTGTGCCGGGGCTGGTGAGCGAGACGAGGCTTTTTCCGCGGATTTTGCAGGGATCGAGAGGCCCCGGGACCGGAAGGACCTCCAGCAGCTCGGCCTTCTTGTGGGCGGTGAACGTGACTTGTCGCATATTGTCTAATGGAACGTCAGGTTGTTGGCGGCGGCCACGTCGCGCACGTGCCGGGCGGCGGCGGGGTATTCCTCGCTGCTGAGATGCTCCAGCATGATGGGGGTGTCCGCGTCCAGCTTGGATGCGCACGACAGAAACGTCGCGTAATCAAGGACCCCGGTCCCGGGCCGGCATTCGTCCAGATGCACGGTCAGGTTCGGCCGCAGCACGATGTCCTTCGCATGGCAGCTCTTGATCCATCGCCCGAGTTTTTCGAAACATTCCCGGATCAAAGCGGAATTTTCGTAGGCGCGCCTCGGGCTGTTGATCATGTTGACCGGATCCAGATGGACAGCGAAGCGGGGACGGTCGATGGCCTTGATGAGTTCCAGATACTCGTCGGGCGAGGAGGGGAAAATCCACGGCATCGTTTCCAGCGTGTAGAACGTGCGGATGGGTTGGACGGCATCGATGATTTTGCGAACGGTATCGACGATCAGGTCAAACTTCCCGCGGGAAAAGTTCTCGGGATGGGGGCCGTCCCATTTGTCCGGATTTCTTGACCCGGCGATATTGACGCAGCACCTGGCGCCGATTTCATCCGCATAGGCCAGTTGCTTTTGGCAGTATTCGACGGCGATGGAGGCCTTGATCGGATCCGGGTCGATCGGGTTCGACCAGGCGCCGCACTCCGCGATGATGAGGCCGGCTTTCGCGGCCTCCGAGGCGAAGGCGACGGTGACACGGCCATCGAAACTCTTGTTCGCCGGAGCATAGCAGGCAGTGTAGTTCCGGCTTTTTGCTTCTGCGGCCCAGCGTTCCGGATCTGGACCAGCGTATTCGAGGGGGCCTCCAAGTTTCATGCGGGGAGAATTGCACGGCAGCCGGAAAGCATCCATGATCAGGACTCGACAAAACATGTCTGGAACTCTTGCGCCAATTTCCCCCGCCTGCCCGCTCCAACTGGATTTTTTCCAACCGGGGTCCCTGGAGGCGCGGATGGAGGGCATTGTCCATCAAAAGACGGCACCCTATGCCATTGTCGCGCAGGTCAGCGAAGGGGCTTACGCCGTGCGGAGCTCGGGGCACCTTGAAACTCTTCGGCCCGGAGACGCCGTCTATATCCCCGCCAACACGACCGTGGAATTTTCTCACCATGACGGCAAACGGGGCCGGATGCGATCGCATTGGCTGCATTTTCGCTTCAGCTATCATGGCGTTCTGGATTTCCTCTCGTTTTTCGAGGTCCCGCTGCGTCTGCCGCGCCGGGTTTGCCATGAGGTGGGGACACTGATCTCCCAAGCCTTGGAGTTACCCGGGGACCCGACCAGTTCTCCGGGCGATCTTGCGCTTCAATATTTGCTGGCGTCACGCATGCTCCAGTTGGTCTGCCGCGTTTCGCGGCGGAAGGAGGGCGCGCTCCCGTCCTTTGAAAAACAGCGGCTATTCCCGGTGCTTGGGTTCATCCGCGAAAATTTGAACTCGGCGATCAGCGTCGAGCTCCTGGCGCATGTCGCCGCTCTTTCCCCTGCCCGGCTTCATGCGGTTTTCAAAAATGAGTTCGGGTGCAGCCCGATGCGCTGCGTGAAAACCATGAGGGTCGAGGCGGCGGCACGCCTGTTGGCGACTGCCGATTTCAAACTGGACGCCATCGCAGCGATGTCGGGTTTTGCGGATGCCTTTCATCTAAGCCATGCCTTCAAGACCCATTTTGGGATGCCACCCAAAGTCTATCGGAGGCAGGCGGCGAACTGGGAATACAAGTAGGGCCGGTTAAAGCCGGGCAGCAAGGATCGAGTCCAGCACCGCGTCCAGTTGCTTTCCCGCATCGGTCGCCAGGAATCGGAGGATGAATATCCGTGCCGCTGCAGGAGCGCGTGCTTGAGGCGGTCGCCCCGCCAAGCCTCCTCGTCAGCGAGGTGCTGCGGCCCGTCAAGTTCGATCGCGAGATGAGCCTTTTCATTTAAAACATCGAGCTGGAGCGATACCACCCGGGTCATCCTCGGCGTTCCAAAAATGAGCGGGCCTACGTCAAACGCAAAGCCCGAGCCCGCCTCCGTCGTCGCGCCGCCATCGAACCCAGCACCAGCCACCTCAAGAGCGACTTTCGCCTGGGACGAAACTTCCTCAAAGGAGAAAGCGGCGACTCCATCAACCTCCTGCTCGCGGCCACCGTTCTCAACCTGAGCCTCTGGATGCGCTGGGCGCTCTCGGCTCCTATTTCTTTTCGGACTTGCGGTTTTGGAAGCGGGAGAGAGTCGAACGGGTGGCCATCTCATGCCGGCGCTGTCCTTCGAACTGGGCGGCTCGGTCCACCTTGCTCCCGTCAGTGTCGGGTTTCTTGGTTTTTCTCGGCGGACGATGTGGCATGCGTCACGCTCGCACGGGACCGGCGCTCTGGCGAGGAGGGAAAAATCTCACCGACGGAACGACCCGGAACGGCCGCGGTATCCGCTCCACGATCCAGAGCCTCCGCCCCAGGATGCGGAGCCTCCGCGGTATCCGCTCGCGCTGCCCGAGCCGTGGTTCCAATTGGCCGAGCTTCCGCGCCAGCCTTCCGCGCTGCCTGAGCCGTTGTTCCAGTTGGCCGATCCGCCGCGCCAGCCGTTGGCGCTGCCCGAACCGTTGTGCCAGTCCGCAGTGCCGCGTGCCCCGTTGTAGTATCCGCCGTTCGAGTAGGGCGTGCGGTAGGCGGCCCCGTTCGCACCGCGGTAATACGAGCTGTTGTAGTAGGCGCTGCTGGTGCCGTAATAGGTGCCGCCGTAGAATCCGGCACCGCCCCAGGCTATGACCGGCGAGGGGCCGTAGTAGGCGGGGACGGGACCGCCGGTATAGTAGCCGGTGCAGCCGGATTGTGAGAAAGAAAGAGCCGCGAGGAGAGCGGGCATCGCGAGGAGGGCGAGGGAACGTTTCATAGGTTGTTTCTGGGTTGAGGGAATCAGCGACCGGCGGACTTCAAAACGCATAGAAACGGGATCTCTCTGGCCCCGGCAGGCTTGTGGAAAACAAAATCGCCGGCGCTCAGCCATGGATGGAGGTTCCAGTTTGTAAACTCGACCAGCGTGCGCGGAAAGTTCGGCCGGTCGGTAAATGTGACCGCCAGCCGTAATGGCAGCGGACTCCCGGTGCTAGCAATCCAGATTTCCCAATTGAGGCCTGGCGCGCGGAACGCAAGGTGCTCGCAGACCCTGCCGCGGACCATGGAGGGGCCGACGACCACTGCGCTCGTGAGGCCGCGAGTCAAAACGCGGTAGGGGTTGCCGAGAAGCAGCGGAGCGGTGGCAAAGCGGATGCCCGTCTCATCTTCCAGGTCCGGAAGCATGGCATCAATCGTCGCGGGGGCTTTCGTGGAGGAATAAACTTTCGTGGCCGGGGAGAAGGCGGAAACGGTCTTCCCGTCGTAGAAAAAATCAAAATGCGGTGCCTCCCCGGTCAGGCGGGCACGAAGATTGTCCGGGCGTTTGAGGGCGACGTCGGCATTCGAGAAAAGGGTGAGATACTGGCCGGTCTTCGCAGGAACCTCAATGATCGCGCTGGATTGGTAGGTGAAGGACTTCGCGGCGGCAAGCGTGTCGCTCATGCGCTTGAGCGAAGAAAGAGCTTTTTGGTCGAGCATCCCGGAAGCGGGCGCGGCCTGAACCATTGCAGGAGCTAACAAGGCGGCCACGCAACTGGCGGAAAGGAATTTGAGGAGGGAGATTTTCATAGGTGGGAAACGGAGGTTGACCAACAGATCGGATTGCACCCCATTCCCTCCGCGAATGCCAGCTTTAACATTGGGGCACCCCGCGTTGCTTCGGGGGCGACGCGCCATCAGCGGCCATTGATTTTTCAGAGCAAATAAAAATATGGGACGGCACGAAGGCCTCCCCCCAAGGGCGGACCTACTTCGCCAGCTTCTGTGTGAAATCGCCAAACCGCTTTGCCGCGTAGGCAGTGAGGGCCGGGCGGACGAGCGGGAGCGCGAGCTTGAGGAGCGAAAAGAGCACCGCGAAAAAACCGCGCGGCTTTTTTTCAGGTTTTCGAGCCGGCTTGCCGGGTTTGCCGCCGACATATTTTGTCACCGTCTTCGTTCGGGTTTTCGGGCCGGCGAAAAAGTATCCGATCGCCGCCGCGCCACCGAGCCAGGCAAGCGGACGGGAGCGGACGGAGTTCTGGATTTTGGCGGCGAGGTCCAATTCCGCACGGACGGCTGCGGTATCGCGCAGAATCGCCGTGCGGCTGCGGGCGACATCGGCGAGGAGTTCAGCCTTGGTCTTCATGGCTTCCGGATTCCTCTCATCGCATCCAGATCCCGCGCAATCTCGGTTCTGGTCGCGGCAAAAACCGGCGTCCGCCAATGGTTCTTCACATGGAGCGCGCAGATGGCAGCAACCAGAATATGGAGGATCGTGAGGCCCAGCAGGATCCAGATCCACGCTACCTGAAAAACGGTCGCGATGAGAAACGCGGCAAAGAGGAGAAGGAGGATGTAACCGAAGGCCGCGAAAAAAAGCGCGGCCGCAACCATGACCGCGAGGCGCAGAAAGAGTTCGGCCGCCTCTCGCGCCTCCTCGCCCGCGAGCGCTCCGATGGATTCAAAGTAGCGCCCGAATGAGCCCAGCAGGCTGAGAGAGACATCAACCAACCCGCGTGGCCCGGGAACAGGACGTCCCCCGGGAACCGATCCGCCAGTATGGCCCGTCGTTTCCAAACGCGATCTAGCGACGGAAGATGACTCCGAGAAGGAATCCGACTCCCACCGCAATTCCGACCGCCTTCAACGGGTTCTGTCGGATGTATTCCTCGGTTTCGCTCTGGTAGGTTTGGGCGCGAGAGGTGGCATCACCCCAGGCCGCCTTGGCTTTGCCCTGGTATTCGTCGGCCTTGGTCTTGGCGATCCCGCGGCCGGCTTCGTCGGTGGCACTGGCCGCGTCTC
>CAZSDC010000135.1:0-8717 GCA_964605515.1 uncultured Chthoniobacter sp. | reverse complement strand
GATCTCGATGGGCACCGAGGGCATGAAATATTCGCTCGTTTCGCGCGAGGTGATTGCGGATTCAATCGAGACCGTGGTCGGATGCCAGGGGTTCGACGGATTTGTCGCGATCGGGGGCTGCGACAAAAACATGCCTGGCTGCATGATCGCCATCGCCCGCATGAACCGGGCGGCGGTGTTTGTTTATGGGGGCACGATCCTCCCCGGATGCCTCGCAGGAAAAAATCTGGATGTGATCTCGGTATTCGAGGCCGTCGGCCAGCGGGCGGCGAACAGAATTTCCAGCAACGAACTCCACGCCGTCGAATCCTGCGCGATCCCCGGCGCCGGCTCCTGCGGCGGAATGTATACTGCGAACACCATGGCCTCTGCGATTGAGGCGATGGGATTCAGCCTCCCGAACAGCTCCGCGCAGGCCGCCATCTCCGCCCACAAAACCAGAGACTGCCGCGATGCCGGTGCCGCGGTCATCAATCTTCTTAAAAAGGGCATCCGGCCGTCGGACATCTTTTCGAAGGAGGCGTTCGAGAATGCCATCGCCGTGACGATCGCGCTCGGAGGCTCAACCAACTCGGTTCTCCACCTGCTCGCCATCGCGCACTCGGCAGGAGTGAAGCTCACGATCGATGATTTCACGCGCATCGGGAAAAATGTTCCCGTGCTGGCGGACCTGAAGCCCAGCGGCCGCTTCCTAATGTCTGAACTGGTGGAGATCGGCGGGATTGTCCCCCTGATGAAAACCCTCCTCGGGGCCGGGCTATTGCACGGCGGGTGCCTGACTGTCACGGGCAAAACCCTCAAGCAGAATCTCGCCGCCTTCAAACCCTATCCGAAAGGCCAGCAGATCATCGCACCGCTCTCGAACCCGATCAAAAGGGAGAGCCACCTCGTGATCCTCCGCGGCAATCTCGCTCCCGATGGAGCAGTCGCAAAAATCTCGGGCAAGGAGGGCGAAAAATTCAGCGGCAAGGCCCGCGTCTTCGAGTCCGAAGAGAGGGCTCTGCAGGCGATCCTCGATGGGAAGATCCGTAAGGGCGATGTGATCGTGATCCGCTATGAGGGGCCGCGCGGCGGTCCGGGCATGCGCGAAATGCTCTCGCCGACAAGCGCAGTGATGGGGCGCGGCCTCGGCAAGGATGTCGCCCTGATCACCGATGGACGCTTCTCCGGAGGCACGCACGGATTTGTCGTGGGCCACATTACACCGGAGGCATTCGAGGGCGGACCTCTCGCCATCGTCCGCGAGGGAGATACGATCACGATCGACGCCACCACTCGCAAACTGTCTCTCGACATCCCGGCCAAAGAAATCGCCGCGCGCCTTGCCAAATGGAAAAAACCGAAGCCCCGCTACCGGCGCGGCGTTCTCGCCAAATATGCTTCGCACGTTTCGACCGCCTCTCTGGGCGCGGTCACCGACTTTGGATTTTAGGACGCTGACATGAACGAACGTGCGGCCAATCCCATGCAGGCGGCGGCGTATCTCCGCAACCGGAACGCTGCCGAAACCCATCACACCCAGGTCTCGGTGAGCTTCGGCGAACGGATGGACTCCGGGGCACTGCGAAATGCATGGGATCTGGTCTGCGCCACGCACCTCGTTCTGCGGTCCAAATTCACGCGGTCGGCTGCCGGAGAGGTCACGATTCAAGATGCCCCGGGGGCAAAAACCACCTGGCGGGAATTGGACTGGCAAACGCTGAAGCCGGAGGAAATTCCGGACAAATGGGAGTCGCTCCAGAAATCCGACGCCAGCGACCCGTTTGATCCGAACTCATTGGTCCGGTTCACGGAAATCCAATTACCCGGCGGAGCGTCGCATTTCCTGCTGACCCTTCCCTCGTTTCTCCTCGACGAGTCCTCGATTGCCCGCGTCCTCCTCGATTGGCTGGTGGCCCTCGAACGCCAGCCGACCACGCCGGCGGAAGTTCCTCCTCCGCTGGCATCCGCCTCAGCGTGGACCGATCTTTTGAAGCTCGCAGAGGCACCGCTGGTTTTGCACCCCGGACAGCCGTCTCCGGCCTCCATCACAGCGACGCTGGCGGTCGGACGGGACGAATCCCGTGTGTTTTTCGACGCCTGCGAATCGAAGTCTTTGGACCCACGCGTTGTTCTCCACAGCCTGTGGGCCCTTCTGCTCCGCCGTCTGGGAGCCACGGGAAATGTGACGACTGGTCAATTCGATGCGCGCCACAGTTCCGGGGAAGCCGGCTATTTTGAGAATTGGCTTCCCGTGGTGCATTCCTGGGCGTCGAAGGACTGGCTCCGGGACGCGCAGCAATCCTTCGAGGCCATAGCCGCCAACGCCTGGGTCTCTCCGACTTCGGCTCTTGCCGCAAGCTCCCTGACAACCGACATTCTTAAGACGGGGTTTGCCTGGCGCGGCCCCGAAGTCCGCGACCTCATTCAGACCGCCCTTCCCCGGTGGATCAATTTTGATGCCCGGATCCAGTCCTCCCAGCCCGCTTTGCTGCTTCTCGAAGCCCGCGCCGCCACTCGGATCACTCTGCAAATTCATGGGCCGATCGGCAGCGAGGTGCTCGGCCGCAATCTTCTCGAACGGCTGGCGGGATTGATGCAATCATTCGATTCCCTGGAGGGCAAACCAGTCGGCCAGATCCCGCTCCTCCTTCCCCAGGAAGTGCGAACTCTGAAGGAATCGTCTCGCGGGCCTGAGGGGCTAGAGCATCCGCCGAGCACATGTGCGGCTTTTCGGAATACGGCTACCCGCCATCCAAAAAATGTCGCGGTCCGCGACGGCGACTACGAGCTCACCTACGCCGAGTTGGACTCCTTGTCCGACCGACTCGCCGCCCATTTTGCCCATGCGTCTCTAGCCGGAGGCTGGCATGTCGCCCTGTTTCTTTCTCCGTCTTCGTGGATCGCGATCGCGCTCATCGGTTCCTGGAAAGCAGGAAATTCCTGCCTTGCCCTCGACCCGGCGGCCCCGCCGGAGTGGATCGAGTCGATGCTCACGTCCCACGATGCGGGCGTCGTCATTTGCGATGCCGCCAGCGCTCCACTCCTCGACGCTTCGACGCGAAGACGGATCGTTCTCGATCAGGAATGGGATAACTTGGAGATCGGTGAAGTGCCGAACCCGGAGATCACTCCGGACTCCCCCGCAGCAATCCTGCCAGGACATTCCGACGGCACCCCGCCACAAATCCGGGCGCTGACCCACGAATTGCTCGTGACGGCAGCGATCGAGGGCGCACGCGTTCTCGACTTCGGACCATCGGATACTTTTCTGGCACACTCCGCGGCAGGTGGCGGAGCATTTTTTGATGAGTGGCTCCTTCCGATTCTGGCCGGCGGGACGGTCCTGGTGTCGGACGACGACCTGTTGGATCCTGTCTCGGGGAAAGCCACCCACCTCCGCCTTACTGCACCGGAGTGGAACAACCAGGCCGCCCGCTGGTCGCGCGGCGAAGCCCAGGCCCCCACCCCACCCAGAATCGTCGCCGTGGAAAGTGGCACAGCTTCGAAACCTGCGCTGGACATCTGGAACCACTGCACGGACGGCAACGCGCGAACCATCACCTTCTACAGTCCCGCCGGACTCTGCGGCTTGGGACTCGCTGGCAATGCTGCGGCAGAGGGCTCACTGCTCATGGTCGGGAAACCGACCCCGGATGTCGAAGCCTCGATCTGCGACGCGGATGGACAGGATGTCCCACCAGGATTTTCCGGCGCACTGTTGATGAAATTCCCGGGCTGGAAAAAAATTTCCCAACCCCGTGGACGGAGAGGGATTGATACCGGGCTGCGAGCCTGGCGAAATGGAAAGGGGCTCATTCAACTCGAAGGCCCGGCCGGCCGGTTTCCTGATTCGTCACCGGCAGCCGTCCGATTGCGGTTGCTTCCGAACGTCATCGATTGCGTGATCGGCGAACAGACTTGGACGCTCTCGCCCGGTTCCGTGGAGGACACAATTTCTGTGCCGGAGTGGCCGCTCACCCGCGGCGGCTGGATTGATGAGGCTTCGCTCCCCAGACCGGAGCCGCCCGCCAATCCAAAGGTCCCAAAAGCCGTCCCGCAGGAAAAGCCGCGGCAGGTCATTCCATGGACACCGGTCAGCATCCTTCAAAAAGATGGCACCTCGACACCGCTGGTGCTCGTGCCCACCGCCTCCGGGCTCACCGCGACATACAACGATTTGGTTTCTGCGCTCGGCAACGGCCGACGCATCCTCGGGCTGACCGCCCGAGGGGCCTGCGATCCGGAAGCCTGTCACACCACCATCGAGGGCGCGGCGGCGGCGTGGATTGATGCGCTCGCGGAAGACGATCCCTCGTTGTCGTTTGATCTGTGCGGATTCGGATATGGCGGGATTGCCGCTCTGGAGATGGCCCGCCAGTTGGCCGCAGCCAAGCGGCGCATCCCGGCCCTCGTCCTCATCGGCACCCCGCCTCCACAAATCGAAAAACCATCCGGATGGCTCTCCTCAATGAAGAGCGTTTTCAAGCGCTTGAATCCTGGCGAAGACCGCGTGGAGCCCTTCACGTCCATTGGAGAACCCGCTCAAACCCACGAGGCCGCCTGGCGCCGCTACCGCTTTGTCCCCTGCCCCCTCCAGGCCCGGATCATTATCCCTTCGGATTTTGCACCGGAAGCCGCATCCGCATGGCTTGCAATCCTGCCATCAGCACGCTTGATTCCGGTCAAATGCACGTGGGCGGAAATGCTCGCCTACCCGGCGGTCAAACGCCTGGCATCGATCATCTCCGACTCCTCACCCGCATTATGAACCGCATCGAAAAGAACCTCGGCGTCCAGAGCTATTGCTTCCGCCACTTCAAAGACAACTCCACCGTCGCAAATAAGGTCCGCGGTATCGGCCTGGAAAAAATCGAGCTTTGCGCCGTCCACGCGGACTTCAACGCGCCGGACAAATTCGGCGATGTCGTCCGCATCTACGCCGACGCCGGCGTGAAGATCGTGTCCATCGGCGTCCAGACATTCTCCGGTGCCGACAACGAGAAGCAATGGTTTGAATCCGCGGCCGCAGCAGGAGCCAAACACATCTCCGCACATTTCCAGATCGGGACCTATCTCAACGCCATCCCGAAAGTCCGCGCATGGTCCCGCGAGTTCGGTATCCGGGTCGGCATCCACTGCCATGGCGGCTACATGTTCGGCGGCTCAACCGATGTGCTAGACCACCTCACTGGACTCGGCGGACCCGAGATTGGCGTCTGCATCGACACCGCATGGGCGATACAAACCGGACCGCACCACGGAAACCCGGTCGCATGGGTTTCAAAATTCGGCGATCGCATTTCCGGAATCCACTTCAAGGACTTTGTGTTCGAGCCGAATGGCCAGTGGAAAGATGTCATCGTCGGAACGGGTACGCTGGACCTCCCGGCGTTCTCTAAAGCCCTTCTCGCGGATGGCTTCGACGGGATGGCGGTCATCGAATACGAGGCGGATGTCGAGACCCCCGATGCCGCTTTGAAAGCGTGCGTAGACTCAATGCGTAAAGTCCTGTCCGCGCTGTAGCGGGGATCAGACTTTCGCTTTGACGAGCGCCTTGTTCAGGCGGCCCTTCCGGCGATCGGCCACGTTGCTGTGGATGATCCCGCGCTTGGCGGCCTTGTCCAAGGCGGATGTCAGTTTGACAAACTCCGCACGCGCAACGTCTCCCTTTCCTTCGGCGAGGGCGGCACGGAATTTTTTTTGTTCGGTCTTGATCCCGGTGATCACACCGGCGTTGATTTCGCGTCGGCGCACGCTCTGGCGTGCGCTCTTAGCTGCAGATTTGGTATTGGCCATAAAATAGATGTTGGTGCCAGAGGGGAGAATCGAACTCCCGACCAAGGGCTTATGAGTCCCCTGCTCTACCGCTGAGCTACCCTGGCTAAAGGTGTTATTTTCAATGAGTTAAAGAATCCTTCCCGTTCTACTTCTTGACAATGTTCTACAAGTTGTTCTACTTTGACGGTGTGAAAGGCAAAGCGAACGACATGAATACCAAAAACCAAAAAGAAACCACGGGACGGAATCACGGGGCGCACTTTACCGCAGTCACTGATTCCCGCAATCGAAAAATCAGGGGGCTATGGGTCCGAGGTGGCCGCTACTACGCACAGTTCAGAATGCCGGGGGAGAAGTCCGCAAGGAAGGAGCCGCTGACAAAAAAAGAGGGGGGAGATTCCGTGCCGGTGGAAAACTACTCAGAGGCCATCGCCGCGAGGGATGAACTCCTTCACAGCCGC
The DNA here is from genome assembly GCA_964605515.1 of uncultured Chthoniobacter sp. GTDB lineage: Bacteria > Verrucomicrobiota > Verrucomicrobiia > Chthoniobacterales > Terrimicrobiaceae > QYQL01. Next base: position 2,496 of record CAZSDC010000135.1, on the reverse strand, counting down.
CGCCACGGCAAGCCGATGTCACCCAAGGGCAGGAAGCCCCTGCTGAATGATGCGGTGGCAGAGTATATCCGGCACCACCGATCCCTTGCACAGAAGGACGAGGACCGCCGCACGGAAAAAAGTAGAACAAAAGTAGAACGGGGAGCCGTTGAAGATCAGGACGACGCACCCAAGAAGCTGACCACGGTCCGCAAGGAGGAACTGATTCTCGCCCTTTGGTCCGCTCACATCGGCAATATCGCCCTCGACAGGATCACAAAAGGGCACGTCACGAGCTACTTGGAAAACATTCTGGAAGCCGGAAAAAAGAAGCGGACCCGCAACATACACCTTTCCATCCTGCGGAACCTGCTGAACCACTTCGCGGACAAGGGCATCATCAGCCACGACTTCCCCACCGCCGGGGTGAAGCTGCTCAAGCACAAGACACCCAAGAGGGAATTCCTCTCCACCGATCAGTTGAACACCCTCGTTTCCGCCGCCCTGCTCACGAAGGACGACAAGGAAGAAAACCCCGTTTACCGGAACGGGCAGTCCCTCGCGGATCTGATCCGCCTGCTGGCATTCTCCGGGGCGAGAGAAATGGAAACGCTCCGGCTGCATTGGGAGGATGTTGATTTCAGCAATCGGATCCTCCACATCGGCCGCGACGGGAAAACCAAGAATCGCGAATCCCGCACGGTGGATTTCAACCCCGATCTTGAAGCCCTCCTGCTCGACATGAAAACCCGCCGCGCTCCGGATTCCCCTTGGATCTTCCCGAGCCCGAAGCGGGGCACCGCAGAGGAACACGACTGCTGGCAGAACCCTCACAAGGTTTGGTATTCCGCCAGGACGAAGGCGAAACTTGATCACGTCCGCCTGCACGACCTCCGGCATTACTTCGCCAGCCGGTGTGTCATGGCAGGAATCGACTACATGACCACCGCCGCATGGCTAGGCCATCAAGACGGCGGGATCCTCGTCGGGAAAGTTTACGGGCACCTTGCCGATGATCACAAGAAACGGCAGGCCGACAAGCTCACCCTCTCCGGCCCGCGCATTGTCGCCCTGCCCACGCCGGAAGCCGCCACCGCCTGATTCCACACACGGCGGTTGGAGGCCTTGCGCGCCGTGTCTCCAGGGTATAGCGGAAAAGCACCAGCAGCATGCCAATGGAAAAGTGGAGAGCAGGAGCCAAGAAATACTTTTGGGGGTAGGACGGTATTTGTCTATTCCCCCGTGATAATCGGACAGGCGATATGCAAACCCATCTACCCATTCTACCGGAAATGGTGATTTTCCGACCATACGCCCGTTCTCCGAGGCAGCAATCCCTGCAACTCGGGCTTTTAAGCGGAGCCTGAAAATGAATCCCGCCTCACCCGACATGGGGCCTCCGGCACCCGAAAGCATGGATGTTACCGTCCGCGGCCAGCGGCTCACCGCATCCATCAAGACCTCACCTGACGACAACAAAATTGCCTTTGAGTTCTTGCGTGAGGGCGTCCCTGAGACTCGCTTCACCCGCCAGGAGGCAAAGGCGCTCGCGAAGGCCCTCAAGGAAATCCTAAGTTCCACCAGCGGATATGGACGAAATTCCAGGATATTTTATTGAGCACGCGCACGCTGTGCCACGGGCAAGCCGCAAATCCTCTCGCCCGCTCACGGGTAAACAGCTACACACTCCCTTTTCTCACGACTCGCTCCGCCCCTTTACCAATACCGACATGGCCAACCTCTCCTCCTTCATCTGGTCCGTCGCTGATCTTCTCCGGGGCAACTACAAGCAATCCGAATACGGCAAGGTCATCCTCCCCTTCACTGTCCTGCGCCGACTGGATTGCGTCCTGGAGCCGACCAAGCCTGCCGTGCTCGCCGAGCTAGCCGCACGCGAAAAAGCCGGACTAAACCCCGAGCCCTTCCTCCTGCGAAAATCCGGCCAGCTCTTCTACAACACCTCTCCGCTCGATCTAAAGAAGCTCATGGGCGACCAAGACCACATCGGCGAGAACCTCCGCGCCTACATGCAGGCGTTCTCTCCGGCCGTGCGCGACATCTTCGAGAGCTTCGAGTTTCACACCCAGATCGACAAGCTCACCAAGGCCGACCTGCTTTATCAGATCACGGAGAAATTCGCCAACATCGACCTCCACCCGGACGCCGTCAGCAACGCCCAGATGGGTGCCGTCTTCGAGGAGCTGATCCGCAAGTTCGCGGAAATCTCCAACGAGACCGCCGGGGAACACTTCACACCCCGCGACGCGATCCGGCTCATGGTCAACCTCCTCTTCATCGAGGACGACGACGCCCTCACCAAGCCCGGTGTCGTGCGCAGCCTCTACGACCCCACGGCGGGCACGGGCGGCATGCTCTCGGTAGCGGGCGAACACCTCGCGAGCCTGAACCCCGATGCCAGGCTGGTCATGTATGGCCAGGAGCTGAACCCGGAGTCCTACGCCATCTGCAAGGCGGACATGCTCATCAAGGGCCAGGACATCGCGAACATCATCTTCG
>CAZSDC010000134.1:0-8727 GCA_964605515.1 uncultured Chthoniobacter sp. | reverse complement strand
GCGCCGTTCACGGTTTCGATCCCCATACTAATCTTCGAGCCTCCGAGAATGCCTGTCACGGAAGGCATGGCCAACGCTGCAAGCATGCCGATGATCGCAATAACAACGAGAAGCTCGATGAGAGAAAAGCCCTTCACTATTTTGTGCTCCATTTTGCCGGCCCGATGGCGACGGTGGACTCGAATTTCCGGTAGTTGAGGCGATTGTCTGAAAGTTGCTTCTGGAGGGCTGTAAGCAGGATATCGTTTGTGGCATCGGTGAGCGTGATATTCTGGTCCGCGATGCGCCGGGCGGAAATCTCGTCCACTGCTATCATGGTGACACGGACGTTTGGCGGGAGGTTGTTCTCTTCGATCGCCTGGGTGGCGCCCCCTTGCGGAGTGCTGGTGTAGTTGAACGAATTTGTGGGGAGCGAATTGGCTGTGGCGTATTGTGACTGGAAAACGAGGGCGACGATGTTGTCTGCAAGCCTGTGAGAATTGGTCGCGTTGGCAAGGGGCGTGGTGAACCAGTTCGTGCCGCCGTAGGTGGAATTTCCGGAGGTGAGGCCGTAGATCGTCAGATTTTCTGTCGGTTCGAGCAACTCATAGAGCCGGTATCTCGTTTTCGCGGAAGCTGTGACCGTCGGCGGTCGCAGGCTGGAATCGCTTCCTATTTCAATGAAGAAGCCGACCGTATTCAGAAGCGAGTTGAGGCCGGAAACGGCGTCGGATTTTCCGAGAGGGGCCTGAAAAAACGCCACCCCTCCGACCATCGTTCCACCGCGCGGCGCAGCGAGCGATGAGGCATTGGTCTGTAAATACCGGAGCTCGCTGAGCCTGAAGTATTTCGCCGGGGTGAAGCTCGTATTGGTGCGCGGCTTGCCATTCAAATCCACATAATCCCAGTAAGGGTTGAGAGTGGCTTGGGAGAGTGTCTGGTTGATTCTTTCAAACGCCCTTCTGGCTTCACGAAATTGCTCGACTCGCGAGGTTGTCTGCCTGGCAAGATGCTGTGCGGAAGAGGTTACCGAAAGCATCATAACAGCCATGATCGCCAGCACGGCCATCGCCACCAAGATCTCAAGAAGGGAAAACCCACCGGGAAGAAGGTGTTTGCACGAAGCCCACCACCCATTATCCCTGGACGAGTGAGAATTTGCATGGAGCCGCGCAATCATTCACCAGAAATTGCTGGCCCGCAGATCAGCCGGATCCCTTGACAGCTGCAAAAATCTCGTGCCGTTGGGTATCGCCACGTTTGTGGCTGCTGACTTCACCACGGTCGTCTGCACGAGTCGCCGGGCAAGGAGCCCAGCAGCCGCATCCGCTGGCGTCGCGTTGGAAAAACTCATCTGGTAGATGGCTCCGCTGCTATTTGTTAGCTTCTCCCCGTAGCTCGAAAAATAAAGCGTCCCGGAATTGTCCGTGTTCGTTGCGGCGTAGGCTTCTGCCTGACGGAAAATCTGCGCCAACGTGGAAGACTCAATGGAATCCTTGCTCACGCAGAGACCGGTTCCCATCATCCCGATTATCGGAATGATCGCAAAAGCAAAAAGTCCAAGCGCCATAGCCACCTCCACCAAGGTGAAGCCGCCGGACCGCCCCAAGGACGGATTGGAAAAGGAAACAGAACGGCTGAACCGAGTAACCACGTGGGCTCGGTCTGCGCTTTGTGGGACGCTGACCGCGATGCTGGCGGAAAATCGCGGATCCGGTTCGTTTGGATGCATGGGGATGAAGTTGAACTCCTGTCTTGGAGCACTGCCCTACAAGCCCACACTAGAGCAGAGTTTGGCTCGGAGACAATGCGTAAAAACGCATCTTTTATGAGGAAAATAGCATGATCGTATTTCCAGCATACTGGATTCGAGTGGGCGATGACACCAGCATCCGTGGTAGAAGTTCTGGTAGGAGTTAACTTCGGTTTTTTTGTGGGCCTGTGCCGGTGGCGGCAGAAGCCCGTGCCAGTCTTTTTGAGAGCCCATTTTGGATGGACTTTCACTCTGGAGGAACTTTTCTCACATGACCAAGTTGATCGTCAAAAGCGTCAGTCTCGTCCCATGATCTACCAAGCATGAGCAAGAACGACCGGGCTTCCGATTCAGTCGACGTTGCTCATGCGAGTCGCGACTTACGGTGACCGCAGGAGTTCGCTGCTGAGATTGATGGTTTCGCCCTTTTTCGTGACGAACTTCACTTCCTTGTCGCCGAGGTGGACCGCGCACGGGGCGCCGGTCATGGAGTGGAGGGTTGCCGAGGCAAGGCGGCCGTGTTTCCAGTTCATATCTACCACGAAGCCGCCACGTGAGCGGAGGCCATTTACAGAGCCGTCCAGCCACGCGCGGCCGGTAGCGCCGGGAGTAGCCTCACCACGCCGTCGTGGCTCTGGAGAAGCATTTCGCAAACTGCTGTCGTGAATCCAAAGTTGGCATCGATCTGGAAAGGCGGGCAGGCTGCAAACAAGCTAGGATAAACACCTCCGACGTTGACATCGCCGTCGCCACCGAGGTCGGCTCCCTCATTTTTCCGCTCCGCTGGCAGGAGAACCCGCCAGAAGGCAGTCGCGGGCTTTCTCGGGTTTGCCGAGACGGGCGAAAAGGGCGGCCTTCCATGCCTGCGACCAGCCGGTTCCACCGGCTCCGCGCAACTCGAGGGAACGGAGGGGGTCTGCTGGGACCGCACCATTTTTTATCCACGGGTCTCCGAAAAATAACCCCTCTGCACGATTCCGAGGTTTTGGAGAGTCGAAAAACCGTTGCTCCGGAACACGAAAAATCCCCGGCAGACCGTTTCCGGAACTGCCGGGGCTGATTTGGGGAATGTTGATTATTTGACGTGCTTGGAGACGAGCTTCGTCATCTCGAACATGCTGACCTGCTTCTTGCCGCCGAAGACCGCCTTGAGCGCATCGTCCGCGTTGATCTGGGTCCGCTTCTTGGCATCCTGGAGGTTGTTCTTTTTGATGTACTCCCAGAGCTTCTTGGTCATTGCGCTGCGGGGCAGCGGCTTTGATCCGACGATGACGGCGAGCACCGCATCCGGCTGGATGGGTTTCATCAGCGCCGGGTTCAGCTTCCGCTTGACCTTCTTGGCGGGAGCCTTTTTTGCGGGTTTCGCGACGACCTTTTTGACGGGTGCCTTTGCAGGTTTCTGGGCGGGTTTCTTTTTGGTTGGCATAAGAATTTAGGATTTCTTGGGAAGTTTGAACCCCTTCTTCGCGGGCTTGCCGACCTTGGCAGCGGGCTTCCCGGCTTTGCGTGCAGGCCAGCGGGCCTTCATGTTGGCGGCGAGCTTCGCGCGCCCCTCGGGGGTGAGGCCGCTTTTCCGCTTCTTCGCCTTGACTGGCTTCGCTGCCTTGACGGCAACAGGAGCCGCCGCCGCTGCTGGCTTGGAGGCAGACTTCGTGGCACCCTTGACCGCGTAGCGGCCAGGTTCGACCTTTGTGACAAGCTTCTTGCCGGTCGTGCTGAACCACACGGAAATGTTGCCGGGCTTTGCATTGAGCTTCTGGGCGATCTCCTTCACCCGGAGCCCCTGATCACCGGCTGCTTCGAGGAGGGCAAGGATCTTTTCCTTGAGACCACCGGATTTGCCTCCCTTGGCCTTTTTCGCTTTGGCTGGCTTTGTCGCTGGTGCTTTCAAAGTAGCGACCGGCTTCAGAGCTGGTGCGGCGATTGCGGGCGCGGATGCGATTTCGACAAGTTCGACCGAGACTCCGCCTTTGAGCGTGGCAATGATAGCCGCATCAATATTATCGACGAGGCTGAGTAGTTCTTCCTTTTTCTCCGTGAGCGCGAGCAGACGGAGCAGGGATTGGCTGTTGATGAGTGATATATCCATATTAGGAATATAACAGTTAGCCTTAGTTTTGCCGAGCTTGGCAATAGAAAACGTATTCTCACCCAGCAGCTAAAAACAACCCCGGACACCACGCCAAGCGGCGCAGCATGCGGGGAATGTTTTACCTGGACACGACCATTCCCCAGCCTTCCGGGGCGAGATGCTTGTTAAGGCGCGCCCACGGCACCCAGCGGGACGAGCGCCCCAGCTCCAAGTGGCCGGCTAGCAGCACCCCGCCTGATCGGGAGCCGTGCACGACCATCCAGTGGTCGTCCGCGCAGTTGATGAACTCGCCGGCTACCCCGACGAGGATCGGGCTGCCTGCGGCGATTGCCGCGTCTACCACCCGCTTGTTGAGGCTTCGCGTGATGCGGCACCTCAGCCCGTAGTGGCGGAGGGCGTTGCGTATGTTCGAGCCGCTGGATCCGTCCTCTCCCACGGCGCACAGCTCGACGAGCCGCGCGAATATTTTGCCGGGGAAGAAGCAGCTGAGCATCATGAAGGCGGCCACGGGGCCGCAGCTATAACTATCCATCTGACACCAGCCCTGCATGGGGATGACGCCATCGCCTTCCCACACGTAGCCATCCGGCACCATCGGGGCGGGGAGATGCGTCATGACGGCCGACACCTCCCTTTCCACCCGCCTCGCGGTTTTCGCATGGTCTTCATCGCGGTCAACCGGTCAAAGCCGCGTAACCGCATCAGCCATTGGATGATGTTGCGGATTAGCGTGTCCATAGCAGGTAGGCGTTGAGCGCCAGGCTCCCGACCAGGATGATCGGAAGCAGGACGCAGAACAGGATGACGTTGATTTTCACGTAGTCCATGCCCCCCGGCCACACCGGGTTGAGGGCGGCTGCCGCCCACTCCAAGATGCTCACACAGGCGCAGAACACGAACTCGCTGAGGGTCATGGTCTCCTGTTGATTTTCTTCCTTTGTCATCGCTTGTCCTCCTCCTTGAAAAGGGTGATGGGCTGGCCGAGCAGGCAGCCGACGACGAGGCCCACCAGCGCCAAGGCGAGGCAGGCGACCGCAACAACCGCATAGGCGGCTTCTTTTAGTATGTGTATGATTTTCATAGTTTTGGTGGAGACGTAATAAAGGTCACCAAAGGCATATAACGCGCCGAGGACTGCCATCGCTGCGACCGGGGTGTATACCCTTCCACCCGTATTCGCGGCAGGGCGGCATTTCTCTCGGGATATTTGAGGGGGAGGATCCGCTATGGACGGGCAGCCATCACTTTCCTCCCTGGCCGGCCTTCCATTTTTTGGCCAGAGCCACCTTCTGTGTTCGGTTCATGGATTTCACGGAGTATTCCAGGCCGGAGGCGGCAGATCTGTTTTCCGATGTTGTGAAGGCAACCAGCTTGGCCGGACGGTGGGCGCGGACATATGCGGACCCTTTACCGGAGTTGTGCGCCTTGAGCCTCCGCTGAACGTCCGTCGTGATCCCGGTGTAGAGGCAACCGTTCGAGCACCGGAGCATGTAAACGAACCACGGCTTCGAGGATGCCTCGGGCATGGGAAGAGCCTCTACGGCATCCACCTGGTCCAGATCCGTGGAACTGACTCCGGTCTTCGGAACAGGCTTCGCAGGATCGCAAAGAGAGCTTTCATGAGCAAAGATTCGCCGCTTCCGGGGAAGGTGGCAAGCGAAGGAAAGTGATTGCATCCGCCGTCAACAACCTCAGGGATGGCCTCCCATCTGCCACACCTTGATCGCCTCGACCGGGTGGATGAGCATGATGACGTTGAGGGTGAGGTTGTCCCGCACCCAGAGGGCGCAGCCAACCTCCATCGCGACGAAGAGCATCACGCTCGCCCAAAGCGGGAGCCGCCACGCCAGAAAGAACCCGGTGCACATCATCAGAATATCGCTCAGGGAATTGAGGATGCTGTCGCCCGAATACCCGAGGGCTATTGTTGCCTCGCGGTAGCGGTTGATGATGATCGGAGAGTTTTCGAGCATTTCCCATCCCGCCTCTACCAGCACGGCTATCAGGAAACGGAACCGGATCGGCAAGCGCCGGGCAAAGAGCCAAAGCAGGCCGAAAAATAGAAGCCCATGACCAATGTGGGAGAAGGAGTAGGCATCTGCCAGGCGCTGGGAACATTCGCTGCTCCAGATGTCGCTCTCCCAGAGACCTGGCTTGCCGTCAGGTCCGAAAAGCGAGTGCCCCATCCACCACTCGAAACCGGCCGTGACGCCAAGGACCGCCGCAAATCCCCAAATGATCGCGGAACGTCCATTCAACCCTTTTTTCATATCGCAGATCAATCAATGGTGCTCGCAGGCAGGCGATCCGCCGGGAAAAACGAGGCCGTCACGGAGCTGCACCTTGTCCCGCTCGGCGAGGAACGCGAGGAGTTCTGGCAGAGACATGTTCTCCGCCGAGCAGGTGAAGAACCGTGCGCCGGTCCCAAATTCGCCCGCTACGATGTCAGTCAGCGTCCCGGTCGCGATGCCCTCCGGGTATTTGGCGACGAGTTCGATGATTTCATGCCCGTGGATCTGTTCGGTTGTCATACCGGCAGTTTACCGCCCGCCCGGCGGCGCGGGACAGAACGAAATCTCTGAATTCTGAGATTGGAGAGGTCGACCGGCAACTTTCACACACGCGGCATTGCTTGTGCGAAGGCCCCGGCATAGAAAGTCGGTGATGTCGCTCTCGACAACGATCCAGTGGTGCCACTCGACGATCAATCCCATCATGGGGTGCCTAGGGTGCGAGTTGTTCCCAGAACCCGCCGAGGTGCTGGATTCCATCGACAAAGCCATCAGCGAAGTCTGCGACTGGAAGGCTGGGCAAAGCCAAAAGACTTTCAAGCGCCTTGCAGACGAAGCCTTCCGGCGGCTCAAGTCCCCGCAGGACGGCCACTCCCGTGCGGTGACGACCACCAACATCTGGCACCTCCGAGAAGTCTTTCTCAAGGAGATCCAAGCCCAGCAGGGAGCGGAGTCCGCTAAGATGGCGGAGGCAGCGATCCGCATGGCGGTCACCTGCTACGCGGCAACGCTGCATCTCAACAAGGGACGAAATATCCTCAAACCTGAGAACATATTGAACAAGGGGTATGCCCCCACTTTTGAAAGGGTCACGCAGTTTGAGGGCAGAGTCTGGAAGATGGCTGGAGGGAAGGACCTTCTCGGAAAGAAAGACGCAGCCCGCCCATGGATTTCGGGGCTCCCCCGGCTGGTTTTTGTCAGCGACATGGGCGATGCCTTCAGCCGGAAAAGTGATTTTGAGTTTCTGGAAAGGGAAGTGGTTGCGCCGATAAAGTCCCCGGAAGGGAGGCGTCACATGTGGCTGTGGCTGACCAAGCGCCCCGACAAAATGGCGCAGTTCGGGGAGAGGATCGGCGGGTTTCCAGACAATGTCTGCTGCATGACGACTGTCACCGGGCCAGACAAGCTCCACCGGGTTGATGAACTGCGATCCGTTCCTGCGGCAGTGCGGGGGCTTTCGTTGGAACCGCTCTGGGAGGCAATACCTCCTGGAAAGCTCGACCTTACTGGCATCCACTGGATGATTATCGGCGGGGAATCGGGAAACCCGAAATATGTGCGTCCCTTTCATCTCGAATGGGTCGAACAGATGCGGGAGAAGTGCCGGAAAGCTGGTGTGGCTTTCTTCGTCAAGCAGCTCGGGCGGAGGCCGGTGAAAAACGGGGATGCCGTAAAGCTCAAAGATCCCCACGGCGGAGAGTGGGATGAGTGGGACCCCGCATTCAGGATACGGGAGTTCCCGCAGCATTTTTACGATTATCGGAAGACAGCCATACTCGATGCCCCCTTGACCCAGGTGGAGCAGCAGGACTTTCACCGGCTTGACGGGATCGTTTCAGCCGGGATGCGGGCGGGGGTGGATGCGGCCACCGCTCTCTTTGAAATCAGGGAACGGAGGCTCTACCGAGCAGGGTTCGCCACGTTTGAGGAGTATTGTCAGAACGTCCACTCCCTCACCCGTCAATACGCCAACCGGCTGATCGTCGCCGGGCGGGTCCGCGCGGAAATGGAAACAATTGTTTCCAAAAAGGGCCTGCCGCTACCGGACAAAGAAAGCCACCTGCGCGAGCTTGCCAGGGTGGAGCAGCCCAAACAGCGGGTTAGCCTTTACGGTGAGGCACTCAAGGAGGCGACCAAGGGAGGGCACCACCTGACGGCCGAGGCCATCGCGGCAAAGGTGGACGAGTTGCTGGGTGAGGACCCCGGGGAAGAGGATGCCCCCAAGCCGCCCTCACCATCCCACCGGCTCAAAGAAGCCGTCGGCGTTTTGGACCTGCTGGAGTCCAAGCTGGCCGAAGGGGGAAATGTCAGGAGCTTGCTCGCCAAATTGAGGCACCTCCTCGCGGGGGGGTGATCGGCTCTCCATGTGTGCGACGTTCCAGTTCCGGGGGAAAACCTACAAGCCCGGCAGCGAGGTCACCGGCTCCGGTGAGCGCGGGATCGTCCGCAATGCCTGGGCGGGGTTTGCCCGCAGCGAAATCCTGTCCTGGTGGCAGAGGCGAGGTGCGGTCCTCATCGACATCCCGGCAGATCGGTTTGCCGAGCGTTCCGAGGTCACCGGGAAGCTGATCTGGGATTCCGTCGAGGAGGGGCTCGTCATCCGGGGATTGGTTGACATCCAAACCAAACAGCCGCTCATCAAGGTCGTCACCCGCGCCTCAGCCCCCGGAGGAACTCGACCGCTTCCAGCACCCCCGCATGCCGCTGCTGGAGGTGCCCCGGTTTGCGCCACTGCCGCCGGGGGTGAAGGAAGATGAGCCGGACTTGTTCGGGTGATTGACCAAGCCGCCCCTGTCGAAATAAGGAGGGGTGAGTTTTGATTGGTTATTATGGGAGGCCTACCTGGTCCAACCTTGTCCGGGTTTCCAAACCTTTGCGGTGGCATCGGCTGG
>CAZSDC010000133.1:0-8752 GCA_964605515.1 uncultured Chthoniobacter sp. | reverse complement strand
CTTGCGCCCGGGGCGGTGGGCTCTTACCCCGCCTTTTCACCCTTACCTCCCGGCTTTCGCCGGAAGGCGGTCTGTTTTCTGTGACACTTTCCGTCGGCCGGGATTTTCATCCCGGTCTCCCGCGCATTCTACGCGGCATGCTGCCTTGTGGTGTCCGGACTTTCCTCTCCCCGTCCGCCTTGCGGCAATCGGAGAACGGCCGTCCGCCATCGAAAATTAGCTTATACCATGCCCGCGACTCGTGCAATACTGGAGGCATGAGATTAAGAGTTCTCAGTTCCCGCTTGTGCGGATTTTCCGTCCTTCTCGCGGCGGCGGGATTCTTTGCTGCAAACCTGACAGCAAAGGAATCCACCTCCGGCGAAGGCTACACAAAGCAGATCGTGGTCACGCCAATCTTGCGCACGACAACGACAGCCTCCGGGGAACCGATTGCTTATGCTGTGACCGGCACGCCGCAGGTCACAGCAGTCATGGTGGAGATCCCGCCTGGCGCCGACACCGGCTGGCACCAGCATCCGTATCCCTGCTACGCCTACATTTTGTCTGGAAAACTCATTGTGGAGGTGAAGGGAGAAAAGCCCCGGGAGCTTCTTGCCGGAGAGGCGCTGGTCGAAGCGGTGAACGCCACGCACAGGGGAACGAACAAAGGAACCGAGCCAGTGCGCCTGGTGATGTTTGTGACCGGTGAGGCGGACAAGCCGTTCACCGTCCGGGTACCTGACCGTGCATCGAAGGACAAATAACCCCGCTGGCAATGAATGTCTTTCGAATTCAGCAGAAACTGGTGTCGAACCCGATTGAGGACATCCAGCAGGAGGTGCACCGCCAGCTCGACAATCTTGGGCTTCGCCCTCCCCGCGGAAGAGTAGCGATCACAGCTGGCAGCCGGGGGATAGACAACATTGTCCGGATCACCAAAGCGGCTGGCGACTGGCTGCGAAATAATGGGGCGGAGCCGTTTCTCGTTCCCTGCATGGGATCACACAACGGAGCCACGGCAGAAGGCCAGCAAGCGATGATCGAGTCGCTTGGCCTCACCGAAGCGGCGACCGGCATGAAAATTTGCGCCAGCATGGATGTAGTGAAAATCGGGACCGTATCCTCCGGGGATGTCTGGATGGACCGTCACTGCCACGAGGCTGACGGGGTTCTCGTCCTCAACCGCATCAAGCTCCACACCTGCTTCTCAGGGCCGGTGCAGAGCGGATTGACGAAGATGATGGTTGTGGGAATGGGCAAAATCCGCTCGGCCGAAACCTTTCACTCAGCACCGACAGCTCAGATGAAGGATATGCTGCTGGAAATGGGAGCGCTCATCGTGGCATCAGGGAATATTTTCTGCGGCCTGGCGATCCTTGAGGACGGCTATGACCGAACGGCCGAGCTGCATGCCGTAGCGCCCGGTGAGATTCTGACCAGGGAGCCGGGCCTGCTCGATCGTCACCGGCAATATTTTCCATCGCTTCCCTGCGACGCTCTGCGCGTTCTGGTTGTGGGAGAAATCGGAAAAACTTACAGCGGCTCCGGCATGGATACGAATGTGATTGGCCGGCGGGGGATCAACGGCTACGAGGATCTCAGCAAGCCGCGCATTGATGTCATTGCAGCTCTTGCTCTGTCAGAAGCCTCGAAAGGCAACGCCATCGGAGTCGGGCTCGCCGATTTTATCACGCGACGACTGCGCGATGCGATCGACGAGCATAAGACATTTCTCAATGTCTATACGACAGGTGAGATGCGCCGCATGGCCATCCCCTGCACGCTGAATGACGATGAGGAGGTCGTGACGCGCATCCGCGAGCGCTACGGGGATGCTGGCTGGATGTTTATCCCGAATACGCTTCACCTCGAAACCCTCTACTGCTCGGAAGACATCGCCGGGCACCTGGCCAATCATCCGCGCTGCGTGGTCTCTGGATCTCCGGTCCCGCTTGCGTTTCGCGACGGCAGGCTGGACCTGTTTTAGTCAGCGCTTCTTCCGGGGCACGGGAAACCTTGTGCCGACATCCTTGCCCGCGAGTGCAGCGGCTATCTGTCCAGGCTTCCGGCCATCAAGGATTGAGCAGGGGATGCCGGAGCAGACAGCGAGTTTCACCGCTTCGAGCTTGGTTTTCATGCCGCCAACGGATTCCTCGCCTTTGTCAGGCCGGACATGGCGACAAGCAGACGCGATATCCCTGACCTCGGGAACGCGAGTTCCGCTGGCGTCCTGAAGCCCGTCCACACTTGTAAGAATCGCCAGGTAATCCGCCCGGACAAGCTGGGCAACCTCGGACGACAGTCGGTCGTTGTCTCCAAACCTCAACTCCTCGACAGCGACCGAGTCGTTTTCATTGATGATCGGAACCACCGGGCCAGAAGCCAGCAACCGGTCGAGCGTGTTGCGGGCGTTCGTGCGGTGCATCCGGCTGTCGATGTCGCCATGGGTCAGAAGCAGTTGAGCGACATGCATGCCATGAGCACGGAATGAAGCCGCGTAGAGGCGCATCAACTCCGGCTGACCCGCAGCCGCACATGCCTGCTTGCCGGGAAGATCGTCGGGACGGCGCGAAAGCCCGAGCACCCGCACTCCCGCAGCAATCGCCGCGCTGCTCACAAGGATGCAAGAAATTCCGGATTTGTTGAGTTCCGCCACCTCGCGCGCGATTCGGCGGAACTGCGCCGTCTCGAGCGCGCGGCCGGTTCGGGATAGAACCCCTGTTCCCAATTTGATGACCAGTCGTTTCATTTGATTGCGATCATTTCCAAAAATCCACTCTCGAGAGCAAGCGCTTCCTGCACATTCCGCGCCAGCAGATCCCGGGTGCGATCGAGGGCGGCCAGGCGTCTGAGCAGCGACTCCGGCGGGTTTGACTTCGCGATCCCGGCAACGGACTCCGGGCACGGTTCGGACGGCAGATGGTGATGTCTGAGCGCGGCGGCAAGGATTTCCCCGGCCGCATGAATCAGGTTCTCCCGCTCGCGGATCACTGCTGCCTCGGCCCGTGCCTTGATTTGATCCTCCCGCGATTCCTCCCACTTGGCGTCCGCAGAGTCCCTGTAGTGTTTGAGCTGCTGCTTGAGTTCCGTCTCCAGTTCATCAGTGACCTGTTCGCGAACCGCTACGGTTGCTTTTTGAAATGCCCTCGTGAAGCGCATGCCGGAGGCGATATCCCCTCCTCCTGGCTGTGACAGGGCCCTCACCAACGCCGCAGCCACGGCGACTTCCCCTTCACTCTTCGGTGTTACCGCGGAGGCTCGCAACGAAACGGCGATGCAGCGGGAAATGATCGTGTCCATGATCGCGTCGGGGATCGAGGTCATAAGAAAGATATGGCACCCCGGCGGGGGCTCCTCGAGCGTCTTGAGAAACGCATTGGCCGCCTGCGGTTGCAGTCGGTCGGCATCGTGGACCACCGCCACCTTCGTGCTTCCGCGCATCGGTTTCATCTGGAGCGCCTGCTCCATCGTCCGCATCTGCTCGATCACAATCCTCCGGGATTTCGACTCCGGTGCCACGCTGTGATAGTCCGGGTGCGCGAGCGCCAGATCCGCCGTCACACCAAGAATAATGCCGGCCATCTGCGAGGTCAGCCACTCCTTTCCCGCCCCGCCGGGTCCGTCCAACAGGTAGGCATGCGCAAGCCGCCCCGCGTTCCAGGCAGTCTTCAGTCGTTCCAAGGCATTCTCTTTCAGTAGAGCCATCGAGCCACAGATCATCATGTGGCCGCCAACTGAAGTCGATGGGATTTTGCATCATCGCCGTGTCCCGATGAAAATCGACATCCAGGACGATTCGCGCAGGCTCTGAAACAATCCGTAGCGAAACGAAAATTGAGGTGGAAACAGCCCATGGCTTTCGATAGGGTTTACAAAGTCAACCAGACCACCATGAAACACCTCCTCATCAAAAGCCTAGCTGTCGTCGTGCTCCTCACGTTCGCCGTGGGCTGCGCCAATAGCCTCCAGAATAAAGAAAACATGGCCGTAGCCGCCGGGTTCCAAACCATCACCCCGACGAAGCCGAGCCAGATCGCTAAGCTGAAAGCCTTGCCTGCGGATAAGGTCACTCGGGTCACCCACAAGGGTAAAACCTACTATGTTCTGCCGGACCTCGCGAACAACGTCGCCTACGTCGGCGGGCCCAAGCAATACCAAGCCTACCAGCAGCTCCGCCTCGCTAGGAAGATCAGCAACCAAAACCTCGAGGCCGCCGCAATGAACGAAGATGCCGCAGCGGAAAACTGGGGTGGCTGGGGTGGCTGGGGTGGATGGCCACCGGTCGGGTGGTATTAGGCCCTCCCGACCTTTGAGCATTTATCGCGCGGGCCGCTTCCCCGGTGTTAGGGCTGACTGCATTGTCAGCGGCAGCCGCGCTCCGGGCCTGTGCTTCGTTTTGATATATTGCGCGGATTGACATTCCCGCAACTCTCCTGAAAATAGGCCATGGTATTCTCAAAATCCCTTCCTCTCGCGGTTCTTGGGCTCTCCGCTTTACTCGCCCTGAGCCTCCCGCTCCATGCGGCCGACCCAGCCAAAAAACCCAACATCCTCATCCTCTGGGGCGACGACATCGGCTGGTGGAATATCTCGGCATATAATCATGGCCAGATGGGCTACAAGACACCGAACATTGACCGGATCGCCAAAGATGGCGCAATGTTCACCGACTGGTATGGGCAGCAGAGTTGCACTGCGGGCCGCTCGGCATTCATCAGTGGTCAGTCACCTTTCCGCACCGGTCTGTTGAAGGTTGGTCTGCCCGGCGCAAAGGAAGGGTTGCAGGCGCGTGACGTGACGATCGCGGAGCTTCTCAAGGCTCAGGGCTACCTCACCGGACAGTTCGGCAAAAACCACCTTGGAGACCGCGACGAACACCTGCCAACCGCCCACGGATTCAACGAGTTTTTCGGATCGCTCTATCACCTGAATGCCGAAGAGGAGCCCGAGAACCCCGACTACTTCAAGGATCCGAGCAAGATCAAGAAATACAGCACCCGCGGCATCATTCACAGCTGGGCCAACCCGGACGGAACCCAGAAAATTGTCAGCACCGGTCCGCTCACCAAGAAACGCATGGAGACATGCGACGAGGAATTCACCAAAGAAACGCTTCGATTCATGGAAGACGCCAAAAAGGCGGACAAACCGTTCTTTATCTGGTGGAACGCCACCCGCATGCACATCTGGACGCATCTCAAGCCGGAGAGCGAGGGAGTGACCGGGCTCGGCATCTATCCCGATGGCATGGTCGAGCATGACGGACAGGTCGGCCAGATTCTCGCGAAGCTTAAGGAACTCGGTCTCGATGACAATACGATCGTCATGTATTCCACGGACAATGGCGCAGAAAAATTCTCGTGGCCGGACGGCGGCTCCTCACCTTTCCGCAATGAAAAAGCCAGCAACTGGGAGGGTGGCTATCGCGTGCCCTGCGTGATCCGCTGGCCGGGCATGGTCGAGCCGGGCACCGTCATCAACGACATTTGCGCGCACGAGGACATGCTGCCCACGCTGCTCGCCGCGGCTGGCGTGCCCGACGTAAAGGAAAAACTGCTCAAGGGCATGAAGGTCGGCGACAAGACCTTCAAAGTGCATCTCGACGGCTACAATCTGACCGACACGCTTGCCGGCAAATCCCCCAGCCCGCGCCATGAGTTTTTCTACTTCAATGACGACGGAACGCTCGTGGCTCTGCGCTTTGATCAATGGAAGCTAGTCTTCTCCGAACAACGCGCCACCGGTTTGGATGTCTGGCAGGACCCATTTGTCCCGCTCCGTTTTCCTAAGCTCTTCAACCTGCGCTCCGATCCCTTCGAGATCGCCGACCACGAAAGCATCAATTACGGCAAATGGCGGATCGACCGCGCTTTCCTCCTCGTTCCCGCGCAACAATACGTCGCGCAATTTCTTGCGACATTCAAAGAATTTCCGCCGAGTCAGAAAGGCGGAACGTTCTCGCTCGACAGCGTGATGGAGCAACTTAATCAGGATACAAACTAAGGGTTCCTGTCGGCGGAGGTGTGGGCGCTTCACTCTTAGGAATCAGTGCTGGGCGAGGCGCCCCATCACTGGCCAGCAGGCGTGCATGGACGGGTGGTGGATTTTCCCTGAGGGATTTGTCCGGCTCCAGCCCGACTGGGCGTTTTCATGCACAAACGACATGCCGATCGGCATGTCGAGTTGCTCGTCGGCAAGCAGGGCATCTCCTCGCGGGTCTGGCCGGAGGCTGCGATCCATTTCTGCTCCAATGCAAAGAGAACGAGCGGGTAGCGGCGGCAAGCTCGACCATATCGACATAATTTTTTCGACTTGGAACCCTGCGACTTCCAACGCGGCCACGTCCTTTTCGCTGGCCGCAAGCAAATCATCAACGACCCCATGGTCCGGCCGTCAGGCTGCACACGCACATCCTGATCTTGCTTCCGAAAAGACCTAAAATTGGGTGGCGGCATAAAGGAAATATGCTATCCACCAGTCACGATGAGAATTCCCGAACCGCACCGTTCCCTTGTTGCTGCCGGATGTTATGAAGCTGCAATCCGATTTGCCTGCAAACGCTTGCTGGAAATTATTGCCCTGCCGCTTTGCATCTGGTCGCTTGCCTTAGCGGGCGGCACTGCCAATGCGGCAGATCAAGCGGGCTCTGGAAAATCCCCCGCCTCGCTGCTCCAAACCACTGGCACTCCGGGCGCGCCAGACGCTACCACTACCATCCCCGGCAACCAGCTTCCTGCGCCAGACCCGAAATTTGGCGGTGTGATCAAGAACGACGCCCTATCCTCCAAAGCCTGGTGGGCACCGCGTGTCGTCCCGCCAAAGAAAGCGCCCAACATCCTGCTCATCATGACAGACGACTCGGGCTTCGGGGTGCCAGCCACATTTGGCGGCGTCATTCCAACCCCGACGATGGATCGCATTGCAAACTCGGGATTGCGCTACAACAACATCCACTCCTGCGCGCTCTGTTCTCCGACGCGGGCGGCGCTGATTACAGGGCGCAACCATCATTCGTCGGGTTTCGGGGTGATTTCGGAGCAGTCCACCGGCTTCCCGGGCTACAACAGCATCATCGGAAAAGACAAGGCAACCATCGGGCGGATCCTCCTCGACAACGGATATGCGACATCGTGGTTCGGCAAGGACCACAATGTGCCGGCGTTTCAGGCCAGCCAGGCCGGGCCGTTCAACCAATGGCCTACCGGGCAGGGGTTTGAGTATTTTTACGGGTTCGTCGGCGGCGACGCAAACCAGTGGCAGCCGAACCTGTTCCGTAATACCACGCAGATCTATCCCTTCGAAGGCAAGCCGGGCTGGAACCTAATAACCGGCATGGCGGACGACGCGATCGACTACCTCAACCGCATCAATCAGATACAGCCGGACAAACCGTTCTTCTGCTACTACGCGCCCGGCGCCACGCACGCGCCGCATCATCCGACCAAGGAATGGGTGGACAAGATCCACGCCATGCACCTCTTCGACGACGGCTATGAAAAGCTGCGCGAGCGGATTTTTGAGAATCAGAAAAAGCTCGGCGTCATCCCGGCGGACACCCAACTGGAACCCTGGCCAAAAGATATTCTCAAGCCATGGGACCAGCTCACGGACGAGGAGAAGAAGCTCTTCATCAAGCAGGTCGAGGTGTTTGCCGCCTACGAGGCTTACAACGACTACGAGATGGGCCGCGTCGTCCAGGCGATCAAGGACATGGGCAAGCTCGACGACACGATCATCATCTACATCAACGGCGACAACGGCACGAGCGCCGAGGGTGGGCCGCTTGGAACCCCGAACGAAGTCGCGTTCTTCAACGGCATCAACATGATGCCCGTCGCCGATCAGATGAAGTGGTATGATGTCTGGGGCACGGAGCAAACCTACAACCACATGTCGGCCGGCTGGTCATGGGCGTTCGACACTCCTTTTACCTGGTTCAAACAGAATGCCTCGAAACTCGGCGGCATCCGCCAGTGCATGGCCGTCTCGTGGCCGGGCCACATCAAGGACAAGGGAGCGCTCCGCGAGCAGTTTATGCACGTGATCGACGTTGTGCCCACCCTCCTCGAAATCTCCGGCATTCCCGCGCCTGCGTCGGTGGACGGCATCAAGCAGGCGCCGATCGAGGGCACCAGCTTCGCCTATACGTTTGACGACAAGAACGCCAGGGCGCCCACAAAACATACGACTCAGTATTTCGAAATGTTCGGCCAGTGGGCCCTGTATCACGAAGGCTGGTTGCTCAGCACAAAGGTCAACCGCGCGCCGTGGGAGGTCTTCGGTGCGGCAAACACCGATCCGCTCAACGGTCAGGTCCTCGAACTCTACAACCTGAGCAAAGACTTCAGCCAGTCCCAGAACATCGCCGACAAGAATCCGGACAAGGTGAAGGAGCTGAAGGCGATGTTCATCGACCAGGCTAAGAAATATCAGGTGTTCCCGCTCGACGCCTCGGTTGCTGCACGTATCGTAGCCCCGCGCCCGAACATCACGGCCGGCCGAACCGAGTTTGTTTACAAGCACCCGATGGTCGGACTGCCACAGGGCGACTCGCCCTTTCTGCTCGACAGCTCCTACACCATAACGGCCGACATCGAAGTGCCCGAAGGCGGTGCCCAGGGCATGATCCTCACCTCAGGCGGGCGGTTCGGCGGTTACGGCTTCTACCTGCTCAAGGGGAAACCCGTCTTCCTTTGGAACCTCGTGGACCTCAAACGCATCAAGTGGGAAGGCCCGGACGCGCTCACGCCCGGCAAACACACCGTCGAGT
>CAZSDC010000132.1:0-8760 GCA_964605515.1 uncultured Chthoniobacter sp. | reverse complement strand
CACTCGGCCTGCTCTTCTGCCAGCAGGCCCTGTGCCTGAGCGGTGGAATGTCAAAAAAGCGTTCATCGAAACTCCCTACGGGCCAGCGATTAGCTGGACGAGCTCGTTGGGCCTATATCCTCTTCGTTCCATATGTCGGTCGCCGAGCGTGATGTCGAACAACCAAAATGCGAATAGTATCCTCCTGGACACGAAAGAGAAAATTGAAAGGAAATCGGTCCAGATTCACTCTTCTGAAATTGCCCCTTCTTATATTGTATTTTTCAGGTTCGCCGGACGCGTCCTGAACAAACAATCGAAATTCCGCATAAAAGTCGTCGGCAAGATGAATGCCGCCAACCCGCTCGTAATAATCCATGATTGCATCAACCTCCGAAAATACTCTCGGATGGAATACAACCCGCAGGCTCATCTGCGTTGAGCGATCAGGCGGTCGAACTGTTCCAGATTGATTCCCTTGCTGGGATCTGCGTTCATCTCTGTGTCGCGACGCTCCGCTTCTGCAACTCCATCATCTGAATCAGTAAACAGTGGCGGCAGGGTGTCGAGAATGCGTGAAGCGAGCGTAGCCCGTTGCTGCTCAGGTAGTTCGAAAGCAAGACTTTCAACTTCTGTCAACGTCATCATGGCTGAAATGTAGGAGAGGCATCACACGTGCGCAATATTTTTCTGCCGAACGTCCGTCATGACCCGCGCGCGCAGCGCGTTGGGTCCATGACCTGGTTCGGTGTTATTTTTGATGCTCTTTTGTATGACAATCTTCGCAAAGAACTGTGCAAATTGATATTTCCTCTAACATTCTTTTTCTGGATACACCGTAGGTTCGAGAAACCTCAGTTTTCTTTTTTCCTTTGGAATGATGAAACTCAAGCTTCGGATTCAGTGCCTTGCAACTTCGCGACTCGCAACCGATAAATTGCTTAATTGTCTCTGCCAAAGCGCGATTCCGCTCAATTTGTCTGCGTTTTGCGAGGGTGTATTTATTTGTGCTTAGGGGCATATCTTTTTTCACCGAACGTCAAAAGTGTGGCACGGCGGAGATTGGGCGTCCAGAGCGAAGCGAACTAACGACGTTGCCCGCCGTTGCCACCACTGACTTGTTCGCTGATTGATTTCTCCATCAGCTTGCAGAGATAGTGACCGCTGTCCTCCGTCTCAAGTAGCGCCGCCTCCCAGCCGGTTGCCTCACCTAAATGCATTAGCGACTGAAAATCGATGTGCAACCAGTCAAATCGGACAGAATCCTCGCCATCATAATCCATCATGAAAGCTTGCTGACCCGCTGGGCGGCCCGATCCAATGTTCGACTCTCTATAGGCGATGTGCTGGGGGTCGGTGGTCACACCTACATCAATGGAATCGCACACGATCTGCCCTCCAGGGAAGATGAGATCATGCGCGTGCTGCAAAAACCGACTGAGCCCTTCGATGCTGCCAGTCATGCCGATGCCGTTCATCAACATCAAAAGTGTATCGAAGCGACGTCCCGAGAACTGCATGACATCCGCGATCACCACATCGGTCTGCCCACGATCCTTCAAGATGCCTTCCATCTCAGGAAGAATGTCCAATGAAGTCACCTTGAGGCCACGGCGAACGAGTTCTAGTGAGTGTCTTCCTGCTGCGCTCCCAATGTCGAGAATGCTTCCGTGGCACTGATCCATCGCCCGCTTCTCTAGAGCTGGATAATGCCCCAAGTCGAAGAACGGCGCAGCCGGGACCCGCTGCTGGAATCCATCATTGCGCCCAATCGTGAATGTGGCATCGCGAATGCCGGAATGAAAGTCTAGGAGAGCACGGGAGAACGGATTCATTTTTTGAGCGAACGTAAATTAGGTTCAATTGGGTCAATATTGAAATAGGTATGTTTTAGTCCATGAAGATATTGGCTCAACTTGAAAGTCCGCCAGTGTCGCCTCCGCACGGATGTAAATGCACAATACGGGAAAACGGTCCCTGTCCTGCTCCGATCCCAATAACTGGTTCCCTGCCCTGCTCACTGCAGCTGCCAATGCGAGATTTTCCGGATCCGGTTTAAGTCCCGAACGGACTTTTTACCTCGACCAGGTCGGCTCGCTGACTTTTCCGAGCCCGCTGACGATCGGGGTTGGACGGCCTTTGACGGTGTCCAGCAGCGTGAGCGTCGAGCCGTTGCTGTAGATGATGTGGCGCGAGTCTGCGCCCCAGACCGGATTTTCTCCCTCGGCCACGATGCGGACTGCCCCCGAGGCGAGGTCGAGAACCGCAACCGAAAACCCGCCCTGCCGCACGGTGAAGGCGATTTTTTTCCCATCCGGCGACCATTTCGGCTCGGTGCAATACGCGTAGCCGGTGGGGATGAACCGCCCGCTGCCGCCGCCGGAGCTGATGCGGAAAAGCTGCGGGCCGCCGCGCTCGTCGGATGAGTAAACAATTTCCGAGCCATTCGGCGACCACGAGGGAGAGGACTCTACGGCGGAGGTGTGCGTGAGGCGGTGCGCCCCCCCACCGTTAGATCCGACGACGTAGAGCTCGGGGTTGCCGTCCTTGCTGATCGTGCAGGCGATCCGCCCGCCATCCGGCGAGAAGGCCGCTCCGGAATTCGTGCCGGGAAATTTGATGATACGGTTGCGCGCACCGGAGTTGAGGTCAACGAGGTAGATGTCCGCATACCCGCTCTGGTACCCGGTGTAGGCCAGCTTCGAGCCGTCGGGTGCAATCCCCGGCGCGACGCTGATGCCGCCGTCGTTGGTGAGTTGCTTCACGTTCGCGCCGTCGTAGTCGGCGGTGTAGATTTCCTTGCGTCCGGTGCGCGAGGCGGAGAACGCAATTTTTGAGGAAGCGATGCCTTTGTTACCTGTAACCGTTCCGACGATGTCGTCGGAAAAGTGGTGCGCGGCGGAGCGCGTGTTTCCGCTGTAGGTCTTTTTCAGAACGACACTGCCCGAGTGGTCGGTCACCGTCCCCTCGAGCGACCCACCTCCAGCCGTAGCCCCTACGGAAAAGCTGGCGCGCTCAGGGGGAGACAGCAGGAACAGGCTGGAGAGCTCGAGGTCGTTCTGGACCACTTTCGTCGCCGCCGCGCCCTCGGCGCCGCCGAACGGCTTGATCGCGATGCTGGTCGAGTCGCCTTTTTTGACCGTAATCGTTGTTTCTTCGGCGGCGAGAGCCAACGGAAAAACGATGGCCGCAGTTGTAAGAATCCGGAGAAATTTCATGTCTAGTGCTTCGCAAACCGGCGGCCGCTTGGCAAGCCAGGAAGCTGGGACTCGGGAACGCCCCAACGAAGCGAGCGCATGCCATTCGGCTTCGCCAACCCCACCGGTGAGCGTGTTCTTGGGTGCGCTTTGTCCGGCCGCCTACTTCTTCTGAACCAAGGGGGAATCCAAGAAGGTGAGCGCCTCGGCCAATTGCTTGTCGCTGCAAATCGCATGCCCCATCCCCGGCACGTCGATGAGCTTCGCCGCATAGCCATTCTTTTCGTAGCCCCCCCGATAAATATCGAGGAGATTGCCGTAACGGAAATCCTTCGCGCCGGTGACGATGGTAAATTTCACCTGTTGCCGGGCAGATTCAATTCGGGCTTCATCGAGGACGAAGCTCCCGTATTCATCCTTCTCAGTGGCTTTGACCTTTTCCACTTTGCCCGGAAATTCGGACCCGCAAATATCGAGCACGCCCCGGAAGAGTTCGGGATGAGCAAATGCGGTATATGCGGCGATTCGTGCGCCGCCGGAAAACCCTCCGACATAGATTCGCTTGGGATCGATTTTTGCGATTTCCTGGAGCTTTCGGGCCGCAACAACCGCGATTCCGGCACGCCGCCCTGTCGGCTGCTTGTTGCCCACGGATTGCGGAGCCACAAAAATCAACTTGTTCTTGTCCAGAACTCCCGCCCAACCCGGAGGAAGGTCTACAAACTCGTCCGCAGGACTCAAAAACACGAGCAGACCGGATGGTAAAACTCCGTTGTAGCCGGTCGGAAAGCGGACGAAGAATTTCTCGCCGTCAAGGTTGAAGTCATAGGTGATATTGGGATCCTTACTCTCAATTTGCGGAGCCGGCCCCTTGAGTGATTGAAGCCCCGATACCGGCCCCGCCACAGCGGCGTTGACCGAAAAGCAGAGGCCCAGAAAACAAATCAGCCGCATTGCATTCATTCGCGCAGTCATAACCGGCCGGCCCTGAGTGTCAATGTGATGCCTCGCCAGCATGGTCAGGAAGAAAATCTTCGCCCCAGAGGAAATGTCCCGAGGCCCGTCAGCGAGCGGGCGATTTTTCCGGCGCGGTCGAGCGCGCGCTTGACGGCGGGCGTGCCTGGTCCGCCCTCGATCTCGACGTAAAACACATACGTCTGCGGCTGGCCGGGGACCGGGCGGGACACGATGCGCGTCAGGCTCACATGCTCGCGGGCGAACGGGCCGAGAAATTTGTGCAGGCTCCCGCATTCGTTGCGAAGCGCCGCGATGAGCGCCGTCCGGTCCGGCTTGCGCGTGGCCGCCGGACGCCGCGAGATGACAAAAAAGTTCGTGACGTTCACCGTCTCGGCCCCGGACGGGAATTCGATGACATCCAACCCGTAGAGCGACGCAGTTCCTGGAGATGCGAGCGCTGCCGCATTCCGTCCCTCCGCCGCGCGCTTGGCAGCGACTGCGGTGCTGGCGACGGGAACGAGCTTTGCACCGGGCAGGTTCTGCTTCAACCACTCGCCGTGGTGCTTGATCTGGATGAAATGCGAATAAACCGTCTTCACAGACTTCCCCTTGCGCCCGAGCAGGGCGATCCGGATATCGAGCGACAATTCCTCGCGGATCGAAATCTTCCCCGCGTGCCGGATCAGGAGATCCACCGTGTCGTAAACCGTGCCTCCCGACGAGTTCTCCACCGGGATCAACCCCAGTCCGGTCTCCCCCGACAGAACGCGGTCGAAAACGCCCTCGATCGTCTCGCAAGAGAGATACCCAGCCCCCTCTCCGAAGCGCTGCCTCGCAAGAATCGCTGAAAATGTCCCTTCAGGTCCGAGGTAGGCGATGGATTTCATGGGCGGGTGAGACGTTCGCCATACCCTATCACGGCCATCCACTCCGTGTCACTGCTGCGATATGCAAGCTCCGGGTGAAGAATCTCCGCCTGCGTTGGAGGCTATCAGCTCGTCAAAATGGGAAATTACTATCGGATTACGGAATAAAGAACCGCAAATCCGACGCCCGAAAAAACAAGGCTCATAGCCAGCGGCATCCATGCGCCCCATGCTGGGCCATGCTTCAGAAAACCGTCCCACGGTGCTTGCGGGTCGTAGTAGACATCGACGGCCGGGTTGGCGAGAAACTGGTCGATCATCGGTTGAACGCTTTTCTGTCTGGATTTGAGAACACTCGCGGAAACCGCGGTGAGTTGTTTCGAATGATACAACCGGCCATCGACTTTGTATTCAAACTCCACTGCGGGAACATAACCTCGGCTGTCGCCTCCGCTGGAATACGCGATTTCGGCCTTCAGCACGCGCCCGGGGGCTATCGGGAAACCGCGGGACCGCCGCAGGCACCCGAAACACTTCAGAGCGTAGATAAACAGACACACGCCAACCGCAGAAAATACGATCCCAAAAAGCATCAGGCCATGTGCGCGGATCCACTGGCCGTGACCGGCCATCACCCACAAGCCCCCGGCGAAGAATCCGAGCGCAAAGAGCACGGCGACAAAACCCCTCCAGAATCCGGGTGGAAGTCCGGTCGCCAGTGCCGCATCCGCAGGATTTGCCGGATCATAATAAACTTCTGCCGTGCTATTCGGCAAAAATTTCAACGAGCTATCCGGGTTGAGATAAAACGATTTTGCCGTCGTTCCGGTGCCGGAGACTTTTGCAAATGGTCCCGGGTGAAATTTCGTCCCGGTCCGGGTTTGGCCATCGACGGAATATTCGTAGGAAACTTCGGGCAATCCGTATGTGACGCCGAAGGAGAGGACGCGACCTGGGGTGCGCGACCAGTTCATGCCGCTGTTCCGCGCACGGAGAACCGAAGCCATCAGCAGAAAAAAGATCGCTCCGAACACGACCGCGGTCGCGACTCCAAAAATAAGGAGAGGGCCTCCAGACAGACAGTTCATATCGCGGCGACTTTAAGCGGAGCGCAGAGGCCTGCAACCGCCGATTTCATCGTGTCCCACGAGCAACTCACCCCGCCGGCGAGAACAGTTCGTGGGCGAGGACGCTGAGGCAGTAGATGGCGGCGGTCTCGGTGCGGAGGATAATGGGGCCCAGGGTGACGGGGAGATATCCGTTGCTTTTCGCGAGGGAAAGTTCTGCAGGCGTGAAATCTCCTTCCGGGCCGACCATCACGTTGACGCTGCGGGGAAGGCGGGAATGGGCCGAGACGAATTCCGCGAGGATGGATTTCAGCGGCCGGGCATCAGGCTGGAGCGAGGCGATGAGCATGAGCTCGCTGCGCTCGGCCCGCTCGAAAAATTCTTTGGGCGGCGAGGGTTTCTCAATCTTCGGCAGGTAGTTCTGTCCGCACTGCTTGCAGGCCTCAAGCGCGACCTCCTGCCATTTGCCACGCTTTTTCTCCAGCTCGGTTGCATCGATCTGGACGACCGTCCGATCGGAGAGAATTGGCGCGATCGACGAGGCTCCGAGCTCGACCGCCTTCTGCACGATGAGATCCATGTTTTTTCCCTTCGGGACCGCCTGCGCGAGCGTGATCGAGCACGGCGGAGGCGGGGTCTTCGTGGCTGCGGACACCTTCAGGACCACTCCCTTGGGATTGGCTTCGACGATGACAGCAGCGGCCTCGCGCCCGGAACCGTCGAACACAGTGATCCGTTCACCAGCGTCCAATCTCAGAACGTTCGCACAGTGGTGGGATTCCGGGACGGGCAGGGTTGAGGATTCCCAGTTTTTAGCGGGCAGATGGAAGCGATGCATAAGTCTTTTGAATATATTCGCGGACAGCATCCTGCCAAGGACGTGGTGTGATGCCGGTGACGCGGGTGAGTTTTTCCGTAGAGAGGATGCTATGAACGGGCCGGGGGGCTTTGAAAGCTTTCATATCTTTCAATGCGAGAGGTTCGACTGTTGTCGTGGTGAGAGAAACCCCCGCCTCCGCAGCGTATTGAAGTGCCTGGGCGCCGTATTCCTGCCACGAACATCCGCCGCTGTTGCAGGCATGGTAGAGCCCGCCGGGGAGGGTCGGGTCAAAAAATGGTTCGAGCCACCCGGCGACATCACAGGAGTATGTCGGCGAGGAGAATTTATCCGCGATGGCCTCGACCCGGGGGCTCGTGCGGGCTCGCCCGATGATCGTGTCCACAAAACTCGGCTTGTCCGGCCCGAAGACCCAGGAGACGCGGGCCACAATGTGCGAGGGGGAGTCCGCAAGAACGGACAGTTCGCCATCCCGCTTCGTCTCTCCATACCAACCCAGCGGATTGGTCGGATCTTCCTCGGTGTAGGGCATGGTTTTCCGCCCATCCATCACGTAATCGGTGCTGAAGTGAATAAAGCGCGCTCCGTGGTCCCGCGCCGCAGCGGCCATCACAGCCGGTGCCAGGGCATTCACCGTGCGCGCTTCTTCGCGCCGTGTTTCGCACTCATCCACATTTGTCAGCCCTGTGCCGTTCACCAGCACATCGAATTTACGGGAAGCGAGCAGCCTTCCCAGCTCCGGAAGGTCGGACACATCGAGTTCCGGACGCGAGAGGCCTACCGTTTCGTGTCGGCCGCTCCATGCGCCCGCCAGCGCCGCGGCGAGACGGCCGCGACCACCTAGAACCAAGAGCTTCATTTGGCTTCCAAGCCGGTGAGCTCGCGATAAAATTTCTGCAACGCGGCCTCGGCGGCATCTGCTGGCGCGAGCACGGCGAAGTCGGCCTGAGCGGACGCGCCGGCAAGCCACGTCCTGGTTCTTTGCAGGGCCGCATCTGCTTTCTCCGTCTCGCGGAGGAGCCGGCTGGCCGGCTGGATGGCCGGGGAGCGCGGGGCGGAAGGAGTGGATGGCCGGGGGGCGGACGGCTTTGCGACTTCCTCGCCGAGCCATGCCTGCAGTTCGGGAAGAATTTCCTGCGGTGTTTGGAACCGCTGCCAGACCCGTTCCTCGCGGTCGGGATCGAGCGATTCGATAAATTCGTTTGCGAGACTGAACGAGGGCGCGTTTGCCTGGATGAACTCCTTGCACTTGTCGCTGTGCATTTTGAGGCGTCCCTTCGTGCCGGTGCTGTATTTCCGCGGTTCCATCATTTCTGTTTGTCGTGCCAGGAGGAATTTTTGTCCAATCTTTCCATGACTGCGGGAATTCTGCCCGCCAAGTGACATTTGCAGTGGAAGCCGGAATCCGATGTGCTTTGATCTCCGCGAGCACGCAAACCAACCCGGCATCCATCGACCTCATCACCATGAAATATTTCCTTCCCGCGCTCGTCGCATTCGCCCTGTCATTGTCGGCCCGCGCAGACTTCCGCGGCGCGTGGATCTCGTCCGTTTACAATATCAACTTCCCATCCAATCCAGGCGAGTCCGTCGAGACACAAAAAGTGCAGGCGGTCCGGCTCCTCGATGCGGCCAAAGCCGCCAGCCTCAACACCGTGTTGTTGCAGGTCCGCCCCGAGAGCGACGCCCTGTATGCCTCGGAGATCGAGCCGTGGAGCCGGTATCTCACCGGCACGCAGGGCCGCTCGCCGGGCTACGATCCCCTCGCGTTTTTCATCGCGGAGGCGAGGAAGCGCGGCATGACCGTTCATGCCTGGCTCAACCCCTACCGCGCCGCCGCCAATGCCGCCCAGCCG
>CAZSDC010000131.1:0-8899 GCA_964605515.1 uncultured Chthoniobacter sp. | reverse complement strand
CAATCCCCCCACCCCCGAGGTGAGGCCGGCAAGCCGTCCGCGAAGGCGCATCGGGATGCAGGCGGCAAAAAATTCCTGGTTCGGCAGCCCGCCGAATCCCGCGGCAATCTGGCCTGCGCACATCATCCAGATGATGAATGCGATCATGGCGGCCCCGCTGGTGGAGGCCCCGGCCCAGACTGCCGCCCCCAAAATTCCGATGGGAAGCAGGTAGAGTGAGTCTGCCACGTAGAGGTAGAGCTTTTTGTGCCGGAACCTCCTTGTGATCCATGGCGAAAGGAACATGCCGGGGAGCGTGGCAATGAGAACCCCCTGCACGATCCCGATCTGGGCGTTCGTCGCTCCGTAGTGGACGAGCAACGGCTGCAGGACAACCATCACTTCAGCCCAGCCCATCGCGAACACGGACCCCGTCCAGACAAGGCAGGCAAAATTCCGGCGCACATCGCGCGCGGAGAGTTCCGGACCTGGCATGCCATCTACCGGCGTCACATTTGATCGCACCCCGCTTTGTATGCCGGATGTTTTCCGCGATGACAAGGAGCGGTTGATCTGCCAATGTCCGGCATGGCCTCGCACGAAATTCTCAACACCCCCCGCGATCCGGTCCAATACCGGGAATATAAAATCATCCTCCAGCCGCAGCGCTTCCAGACGGCCCAGGCGTTTGTGGACTTTTGGAAGGTTGTCCGGCACACGGCAAAAAAATTTGATGTCCACGTGAAGGAGTCTGACACAGCCTTTGAGAGCAACGTGCGCGAGGTCCTGTTCTTCGACACCGAGGATTTTGCCCTCTATCACAACCACTTCATCCTCCGCCTGCGCACGCACTACAAAGGCGGATGGCCGGAGGGGATCCCCGAGCTCACGATGAAATTCCGCCATCCGGAGTTCGAGACGGCCGCCGCCATCGATGTCCGGCCTGCCACATCGGGCGGAGCCGCACGGATCAAGTTCAAGGAGGAACTCCTGCCGCTGCGCGAGAGCCTCGGTGGAATCCGTTCGATCTTCTCGCACAACTGCGTGCTCGCGATGCCCCGCGAGAGCCTGAACATGGCAGTGAAGGATCTCACCAACTCGTTCCCCGCAATCAAACAGGTCGAGGCCAACAGCGACGCCCCGGTGAAAATCGTCAACGACATGGCTGTGGAAGAGGTCCAGGTGGACGTGGGCGAACTCCATTTCGGCGGCGGACTCAGCGGCAAGACCTCGGTCTCGGTCTGGCGCACGCGCAAATACGAAAAGGCTTTCTGCGGAGAGTTCGCGTTCCAGTGCCGGTTCGACAGCGCGGACAAGCTCCACAAGGAAAACCTCAAAAAGGCCGAGGATTTTTACAAGGCCGTCCAACTCGACGCCTTCGACTGGGTCTCGCTCGGCACCACCAAGACCGCCCTGGTTTACCAGTTCGGGACGACGCCGGGTTCCACAGGCGGCGAATAGCAGGGCCAAACGCATAAAAATGCGTTGGATTTGAAAGCACTACATGTTCTTTCAAGGGATACCCCTGTATTTGTCCCACCCCATGTGGTAATCCTGCACCCTTCAAAATGACCAAAAACAGCTCGCTCGGTGACATTGAAAAACTGGAAGCCGACCTCTGGGGGACGGCCGATAATCTCCGCGCGAACTCGAAGCTGACGGCGGGCGAATACTGTATGCCGGTGCTCGGGGTCATTTTCCTCCGCCACGCGACGAACCGCTACAACGAGGCCCTCCGTGAAATCGAAGCGGATCAGGCGGCTGGAAAAATGCCGAAACGCCCGCTGACCGCCGCGGATTTCAAAAAGCGCCGTGCGCTCATGCTGCCGAAGGAGGCCCGCTACGACGAATTGCTCCGGCTCCCGAAGGGCTCAGACCTCGGCACGGCGCTCGTGAAGGCCATGGATGGCATCGAACGCGACTTTGAACCGCTCCTCGGCCAGCTCCCGAAGGATTACACCCGCTTCGACAACGCTCTGCTGGAAGATCTCCTCCGTGTCTTCGACAGCGAGATTCTCCGCACCGCCAGCGGCGACATCTTCGGACGCATCAACGAATACTTCCTCATGAAGTTCGCCATGCAAGGCGCGCAGGACAACGGCGAGTTCTTCACTCCGCCCTCGCTCGTGCAGACGATCGTGAACATCATCGAGCCGGATCACGGGATCGTCTTTGATCCGGCCTGCGGATCGGGCGGCATGTATGTCCAGTCGAGCCACTTCATCGAGCGGCAAGGCGAGCACGCCGCCCACCGCGCCACGTTCTACGGCCAGGAGTTCAAGACCAGCAACCTGCGCCTGGCCAAAATGAATCTCGCCGTCCATGCGCTCGAGGGCGACATCGTCGAGGCGAACACGTTTTACGAGGACTCGCACGAGCTTTTCGGCAAATGCGATTTTGTCATGGCGAACCCCCCGTTCAACGTGGACAAAGTGGATGCCGAAAAAGTGAAGTCCGACCGCCGCCTGCCGTTCGGACTGCCCGGCGTGAACAAGGACAAGAAGGTCTCGAATGGCAACTACCTCTGGATTTCGTATTTCTGGAGCTACCTCAATGCCGCCGGTCGCGCCGGGTTCGTGATGTCCTCGCAGGCCAGCAGCGCCGGACACGGCGAGGCGGATGTCCGCCGCAAGCTGGTTGAAACCGGCGATGTGGACGTGATGGTTTCGATTCGATCGAACTTTTTCTACACCCGCACCGTTCCCTGCGAGCTCTGGCATTTTGACCGCAGCAAACCCGCCGAGCGCCGCGACAAGGTGCTCATGATTGATGCGCGAAACATTTACCGGAAGGTCAACCGCAAGATTTTCGACTTCTCGCCGGAGCAGCTTCAAAACCTTACCGCCATCGTCTGGCTCTACCGGGGGCAATCCGACCGTTTCATCGCCCTCGTCCAGCAATACCTCGAACAAACGCTCGCAGAGGCGGCAGCCATCGCGGGGAATGCTGGTTCCTTCCGCTCGGCTTACGATGCACTCACGGCTGCCACCGCAAAATTTCTGAAGTCTCTGCCCAAGGACTCGCCGTTGCGGGAAATGATCAAAGAGCGCGACGATGCGGCCTGCTTCCAAGGATTGGATGATCTCGCCGCCCGGATTCCGAAAAAGCCGTGCGAGCCCAAGCTGGCCGCTCAGAAAAAACTACTGGCCGAACTCGATGCGCTCGCCACCACCTGCCGGGATCTCGTTAAGGACGTGGATCTCGTTTTCAAACTCGCCACGCGGCTCGTTGATGCGGCGGAGAGCGATGCTGGCACCCGCGACCACGAAGCCTGGGACGGACGTGCCATCGGCCGACTGGAAAAGGAACTCGATGCCTGCCGGAAGGCACTCGTCGAGCAACTGAAGGCGACCGCCTACTTTGAACGCCAGGCCCACTGGCTGCTCTCACGTTTTCCCGAAGCCAAGCTCGTGCCCGTGCCGGGTCTGGTGAAGCTCGTGGATCGAAAGGAAATCGCCGCCGCCGACTGGAGCCTCACCCCCGGCCGCTATGTCGGCGTCGCCCCGGCGGAGGTGGACGAGGATTTCGATTTTGAACAGGCGCTGGGCGACATCCATGTCGAGCTGGTAGACCTGCATGAGGAGGCCGTTGCCCTGGCGAAGAAGATCCAGAAGAATTTCGAGGGGCTCGGGGTATGAAGTGGGAGGAAGTTGAATTGGCGGACATTGCACATGTCGTAACAAAGGGAACGACTCCTACAACGATGGGAAGACAGTTCACTGATTCAGGCGTCAACTACATCAAGGCCGAGGCGTTGAACGGTGACTTCAGTTTAGAATCGCAGAGTTTCTCTTTTATTGATGACGAAACCCATAATCTTCTCAAACGCTCTATTCTTCAGGAGGAGGACATCCTTGTAACTATTGCTGGGGCGCAAGTGGGAAAATGTGGCTACGTCAGAGGCGAGCATTTGCCCGCAAATACAAATCAGGCGGTAGGCATTGTTCGCGTAAACAAACAGAAAGCCGACTCACGCTTCATTTACTACTACTTCAAGCAGCCATCCACATTTTCGCTTTGCCAAACCTTGGGGGCTGCCCAAGCAGCACAGCCGAACGTCAACCTCACGGTATTAAAGGGTTTCAAAATCCCACTGCCGTCGAGAACTGAGCAAGCACGCATCGCCGAAACCCTCTCCGCCTACGACGACCTGATGGAAAACAACAGCCGGCGTATGGCGTTGTTGGAGGAGTCGGCGCGGCTGCTTTACCGGGAATGGTTCGTCCGCCTCCGCTTCCCCAGCTACGAACACGCCCGCATCACCAACGGGATTCCGGAGGGGTGGAATAGGAAGACGCTGGGGGACATCTGCACCGACCTGCGCGAAACGGTTTCGCCGGACGCCTTGGAGCCGGACACCCCCTACATCGGGCTCGAACACCTCCCCCGGCGCTCCATCTCGCTGACGGAATGGGGGACCGCTGAAGCCGTGACGAGCACCAAGCTCCGCTACAAAACCGGCGACATCCTCTTCGGAAAAATCCGCCCCTACTTCCACAAAGTCGGTATCGCCTTCACCGATGGGGTCGCCTCATCCGACGCGATTGTCATCCGCGCAAATACTGACGAACTCCAGAGCCTTGTGCTGATGGTAGTATCGAGCGACGAGTTTGTCGCCGAAGCCTCCCAAACCATGCGAGAGGGATCCAAGATGCCCCGAGCCGATTGGAAGCACATGATCAAATATCCGGTTGTCTTCCCGCCACAGGGGCTCTTGGCCGATTTCACGGAAACGGTCACCGCAATCACGGATCAATTGAGAAACCTCTGCTTCCAAAACCAAAAGCTCCGTGCCGCGCGCGACCTCCTGTTGCCGAAGCTGATGAGCGGAGAGCTTGCTGTTTAATCCGAAAAATCGATATATTATTGCCATGGCTACCGCCGAACAAATCAAGACGTTGATCCGGTCCCATCTGGATGAGGATGGGGAGCGGTTTTTCACGTCTGCATTGCAAGTGGCGGCGCATGAGGCGCGACAGGGGCATGCATCGCTGGCCCACGAGATCAAGTCGTTGGTGGACAAAGCCCGCGCTCGTCAGAAGCTGGGAATTGTCCGTTTTCCGAACGAACTGAATGGATTGATTCTCAGCAATGAATCAAATGATCGCCTGCCCGTTCTGGTGCTTGGGCCGGAACACAGAGCCCGCATAGAGCGCATCCTGCAGGAGTATCGCCAACGCGGCACACTACAAGGTCATGGTATGGGGCATCGTCGTAAGATTTTGTTGTCAGGCCCTCCGGGCACGGGAAAAACTCTCACGGCGAGCGTGATGGCCGGCGAGCTCGGGCTACCATTCAGAACCATCCAGGTGGACAGGTTAGTAACAAAATTCATGGGGGAGACGGCCGCCAAGCTCCGACAGATTTTCGATGTCATTCGTGAGAGCGAGGGGGTGTTTCTTTTTGATGAGTTCGATGCGATCGGCGGAGATCGTGGCCGCGAAAATGATGTCGGTGAGATGCGGCGCGTTCTGAATGCATTTCTCCAGTTTATCGAGTCGGATCCCTCGGATAACATTATTGTAGCGGCGACAAATAATGTTGCTTTGCTCGACCGTGCCCTCTTTCGCCGTTTCGACGATGTGCTGAACTACAGCCTGCCGGATGAATCTGAACGGAAGCAACTGATGGCAAATTTGCTGGCCTCATTTATTCCTGATCATTTTGATTTTGAGAAGGCCGCTGAAGCATCTAAAAACCTCTGCCACGCTGAAATTGACAAGGCCTGCCGGGATGCCATCAAGGGAGCGATTTTGGCTGGAAAGAAAACCGTGACCGTTGAGTCGCTCACCTCTCGTCTTTACGAACGCCAGCAGGCTTACCAAATTCAGTAAGCATGGCCCGCGCACGATACCGTCACATTATTCTCGATGATCGGTTTCGCAGCCGGGCGGAGTATCGTTCCCACAGCGTAGTCATCCCCAGGCAGGCAATTTCACTCCGCCCAAGGGATGCCCATTCGCATTTCCTCCGACAGCGACTCGATGCGGCTTGGCAGACGGCAATAACTCGACAGGCAGTCGCGCATGCCACCCGTGATGGAGTGTATCTGGAGTTTCGCAGCGACCCCGGGGCTGCTCTGATTACAAAGAGCCTTGATGATCTTCGCTCAAAGAAGGTGCGACTGCTCAATGTGCGGACCGAAGTAACCGAAGGTCAAAACCCCGTCACCTTCGCTACGGTTTATGTCGCCAATGACAAAAGGCAGCATTTTTTGGCAAAAATCGAAGCGTATGCCGATCCGGCAAAAGATTCTGCACCCACAGACAGTAAGCCAGCCAAGCCGGCGAACGCTGATCTCATTAACAGCATTGCTGATATTCGCGACGCATTACTGGTGGAATCCTTCTGGACGGACAAAGGCGCTGCAATTCCTGGAGAAACCCCAGATTTTATTGAGGTCTGGCTCAGTAGCGAAGGCCATGAATCCGAGGACGTTTTCAGAAATATTTGCGCTCGGCTGGAGATTCCGATTGAGGCTGGTTCCGTAACTTTTCCAGAGCGGCGAGTATTGGTTGTCCAGGCAAATCGTGCCCAACTCGAATTGCTCTCCACTCACTCCGACAGCATAGCGGAATATCGAAAAGCCAAGGAGACGTCGGCATACTGGCTCGATCTTGAAAACGCCGAGCAGGCGCAATGGGTTCGTGACCTCCTGGGCCGTTTGAATGTGGATGCAGCATCGGAGGTCGCAGTTTGCATCCTTGATACAGGCGTGACTTGGGGGCATCCCCTCCTTGCCCCAATTCTTTCTGAAGTCGATTGTCAGGCATTCGACATGGCATGGGGAAATGCTGACCACCTTGGGCACGGAACTCTGATGGCAGGAGTTGCGGGGTATGGCGATCTACGGGAAGCATTAATGACTCAAGATGCGGTCAGAGTTCCTCACCTGTTGGAGTCGGTGAAGATATTGCCGCCCGGGAGATCCACAAATGCCAAGGGCCTCTGGGGACATGTTTGTGCGCAATCCATCAGTCTGGCGGAGTTGCAGGCCCCGGAACGTAAACGGGTTATTTGCCTTGCTGTGACTGCGACGGATACCCGAGATCAAGGTCGGCCAAGCTCGTGGTCGGGGGCGATCGATAAACTCTCGTCAGGAATGGATGACGATTTCCAGAGGCTGTTCGTGATCGCTGCAGGAAACCTGCCCGATGTTGCCGCCTGTATTGAATATCCGGGCAAGCAGATTCTTGAGTCTATCCACGATCCTGCTCAAGCGTGGAACGCACTTACTGTGGGGGCGTTTACCGCATTGGCCCGGATTACCGACTCGAAGTTGCACGACTACCGTCCCCTGGCACCGGCTGGAGGCTTGTCGCCATTTTCCAGCACCTCGGCAACATGGGAGGACGCATGGCCGATGAAACCCGACGTCGTTTTTGAAGGTGGCAATTTAGCGGTGGATTCGCATGGGTTTTCTGATGAGTCGGATGATCTGTGCGTGATTTCCACTTTTAGAGACTACAATCGGCGACTGCTATGCAGCTTCAACATGACAAGTGCTGCTGCCGCTCAAGCCGCTTGGACTGCCGCCCAGATCTACTCGATATATCCTGATTTCTGGCCGGAGACCATCCGTGCCCTGATGGTGCATTCCGCTGAATGGACTCCCGCGATGATGGAGCAGTTTCTTCCTCCCAATCCATCCAAGAAAAACTACAAACGCATGATTCGCCTGTGTGGATGGGGTGTGCCAAATCTTGACCGCGCTCTTCACACGGCCCAGAACAGCCTGACACTTGTGGTTCAGGCAGAACTACAGCCATTCACACATCAGAATGGAAGAGTCGTCACAAAAGACATGCACTTGCACCAACTGCCATGGCCGACCGATGCCTTGCTTGATTTACCTCCGGACACAGAAGTGAGGATGCGGGTGACTCTTTCCTATTTTGTGCAGCCGGGGCCGGGGGAGATTGGTTGGAAGGACAGGTATCGCTACCCATCGCACCAATTGCGCTTTGCAATCATTCGACCTGGAGAGACTCTTCCCACCTTCGAATCCCGTATCAGCGCGGCTGCCGAGTCGGATGAGGATGCAGGGGATTCAACTGGGGATACTGATTGTTGGCTTTTAGGTTCGCAGGCTCGTCATCGTGGGTCATTACACTCGGATTACTGGGAGGGGAGTGCGGCGGACTTGGCATCATCAAACTGTCTCGCCGTCTTTCCAAAGACGGGTTGGTGGAAAGAACGACCATACTTGGGTAAAGTCGAGTCGCGGTGTCGCTATTCTTTTGCTGTTTCCATATTTACACCAAACGAAGAGATTGATCTCTATACACCTGTTTCTCAGGCCGTTGGGATTCCGATCATCGCATTAACGTAATGGCCTTTACCGATATCAACAGCGAGGATCGGCTCGTCCAAAAAACGTTCGCCGATCACCTGGAAAATGAGCTCAGCTGGGAATCCGTCTATGCTTGGAACGAGGAGACTTTCGGACCGGACGGAACGCTCGGACGCGCGGATGCCCGCGAGGTCGTCCTGACACGCGATCTGCGTGCCGCACTGGAGCGGCTGAACCCGCAGTTGCCGACCACGGCCATCACCGAGGCGGTGGAAAAGATGACCCGGCACGATTTCACCCGGACGCTGCTCCAGCACAACAGGGATTTTTACCAGTTCATCCGTGACGGAGTGCCGGTGAGCTACAAAGACGAACTGGGCCAGCTTCGCCAGATCCGGGCGCAGGTCATCGATTTTGAAAATCGGACCGGGCCGGACGGAACGCCCAACAACCGATTCCTTGCGGTGCGGGAATTGAAGATCACCGGCCTTCGCACGCCGGGCTACAACCGCCGGGCGGATCTCGTCTGTTTCGTCAATGGGCTGCCGCTTGTCTTTATCGAACTGAAAGCTGTTTACAAAAATATCCGTGCCGGGTTCGACGGCAACCTCCGCGATTACATGGACG
>CAZSDC010000130.1:0-8911 GCA_964605515.1 uncultured Chthoniobacter sp. | reverse complement strand
GGGACAAGCGGCTACGTTGGGAACTACTTCACGTACAGCCAGACGCGTGATGCGCTCATTTCCAACGAGTCCCCCCAAACGGCCCCCATTTACGCCAGTGAGCTGCCGTCCACGAATCCGACAAGCATCACCATGTTTAATATTTCCTCCGCGGAACAAAAAGCCATTGGTCTGAGTTCCACCACTGACAGCAACGGCACCTTCAACATCTTCGCCGCAAATAATTTCAATTTCAACTCGGCAGATCGCGCCGTGGCGGGGGAGTACGATTTCATCGGCACCGTCGAACATGAGTTCACCGAAATCATGGGCCGGTTCCCCGACCTCGGCAACCCTTACGCGCTGTTCCGCTACAACAATACAGGCAGCGTGATTTCCCGCAGCTTGGATAACGGAGCGAACAATTATTTTTCCGTCGATGGCGGCGCCACGAACTTGCTCGGTTTCAACAATGCCGCCGTACACGGAGGCGATTTGCAGGATTGGGACGGCAGCACCAACGACTCATTCAACGCCGGCAGCAATCCCGGCGTGATAAACGACATGTCGCCGGTGGACTATGTCGTGATGAGCGCGCTCGGTTATAACCTGAACGCACTCGACCTGGCTGGCTCCAACACCTCGGTTGGTTCGCTCTCGGGCGCCCAGATAGTTTTCAACAGCGGTGGCGCCAATGCGAAGCTTACTGTCGGCTCCGACAACACCAGCACCACCTTTACCGGCAATATCTGGGATGGATCATTATGGAATGGATCAACAAGCACCACGGGCCTCACCAAGATCGGCAGCGGCACCCTCAAACTCACCGGAGACAACACCTACTCGGGCCAGACGACTCTCATTGAGGGCGTGATCAAGGCCGGCTCGATCACGGCTTTCAGCCCGAATTCCGCTTTTGTGCTCAAAGCGGGTACGACACTGGACCTTGGCGGTCGCGATAATACGATTGGTTCGCTGGCAGGCGACGCCGGCAGCACGGTCACCAACAGTTTTTCCGTCGATGCGATACTCACCACGGGCAACGACGGCACCAGCACGGCCTTCTTTGGGAACATCGTGGATGGCCCCACAAGCAGTGTCGGCTTGACCAAGATCGGCAGCGGCACCCTCAAGCTCGCCGGGGACAACACCTACTCTGGCCAGACGACCCTCATCGCCGGCGAGATCAAGGCCGGTTCGACCAGGGCCTTCAGCCTGAATTCCGCTTTTGTGCTCAGTGCGGGTACCACACTCGACTTGCGCGGCCAGGACAATACCATTGGTTCGCTGGCGGGCGACGCCGGCAGCACGGTCACCAACACTCTCGGCCCCAACGCGACACTCACCACCGGCAACGATGGCACCCGCACAGCCTTCTCCGGCAATATCGTGGATGGACCGGCGGACACAATCGGCTTGACCAAGATCGGCAGCGGCACCCTCAAGCTCGCCGGGGACAACACCTACTCTGGCCAGACGACCCTCAGTATGGGCGGGATCGTGGCCGGTTCGACCTCAGCCTTCAGCCCGAATTCCGCTTTTGTGCTCAGCGCGGGTACGACACTGGATTTGGGCGGTCGCGACAATACGATTGGTTCGCTGGCTGGCCCCGGAGGCACGGTCACCAACAGTTTTTCCGTCGATGCGACACTCACCACGGGCAACGACGGCACCAGCACGGCCTTCTTTGGGAACATCGCGGATGGCCCCACAAACAGTGTCGGCTTGACCAAGATCGGCAGCGGCACGCTCAAGCTCGCCGGAGACAACACCTACTCGGGCCAGACGACCCTCACCGCCGGCGAGATCAAGGCCGGCTCGACCACGGCCTTCAGCCCGAATTCCGCTTTTGTGCTTAAAGCGGGTACCACACTCGACTTGCGCGGCCAGAACAATACGGTTGGTTCGCTGGCAGGCGACGCCGGCAGCACGGTCACCAACACTCTTGGCCACAACGCAACACTCACCACCGGCAACAACGGCACCAGCACAGCCTTCTCCGGCAATATCGTGGATGGATCGGCGGACACAATCGGCTTGACCAAGGTCGGTTCCGATCGGCTTTACCTCGTCGGCAACAACACCTACTCGGGCCAGACGACCCTCAGTATGGGCGGGATCGTGGCCGGTTCGACCTCAGCCTTCAGCCCGAATTCCGCTTTTGTGCTCAGCGCGGGTGCGAATCTCGAATTGGACGGCAACAGCAACACGATTGGCTCGCTGTCAGGCCCCGGAGGCACGGTCACCAACACTTACTCCCCTACGTCTGTGATCCTTACCACCGGCAATGACAACACCAGCACGACCTTCGGGGGCATTATCAAATACGATCTTGGATTGACCAAGGTCGGCATTGGCACTTTCACGCTCACGGGGTCGAATAGTTACACCGGAGCCACAACTATAAAAGCCGGCAATCTGGCAGTGGATAACAACGGCACAACCACGTATGGCACCCTGGGTTCCGGCGCGGTGACAGTTGACGGCGGCACAATCTATCTTGGAAACGGTGGGTATTTGGAATTCGTCAATGGAGCTTCGGCAGGCAGCGGCGAATTCACCACCGAGGGCGGCACGGTCAACGGCGCGGGCTGCGGCTATACGGTATTCAAAGACCATTCGACCGCAGGCAGCGCCACCTTCACGAACAATGGCGCGGTCATCGCCCCAAACAGCGGCGGCATCACGGCTTTCGAGAACTCCTCGAATGCTGGCAGTGCCACGCTGATCGCCAACAAAGGTTCCAACGGGGGCTCTGGCGGTGGAATCTTCTTTGAACAATTCTCCGATGGCGGGACGGCAAGGGTGATCGCCAACGGCGATAGAAACAACCTTGGTTCCAACAATGGCTACCTTGATATCAGCGGTCTCACGAAGATGGGCATAAGTATCGGCTCCATCGAGGGCGGCGGCAATTTTTATCTTGGCAACAAGACGCTGACCGTGGGAGGCAATAATCGAAGCGCCTTAGTCAGCGGGGTGATTCAGGATGGCGGAGGATTTGGGGATCCCCCCGGCGGCTCATTCATAAAGACTGGCACGGGCACGCTGACGCTTTCCGGTGTGAACAGCTACACCGGCTCCACCACAGTGAGCAGTGGCGCACTGACGGTCAACGGCAGCATTGCTTCCTCCTCCGGCGTGTCGGTTTCATTAGGGGCGACATTGGCTGGGGCTGGTTCGGTGAGCAACATCAGCGGCTCGGGCACGGTGGCTCCGGGCGGCTCGCAGATCCTGACTGCCACCCAGGTCGATCCCGGCAGCGGCCTGGGTTTTGATTTCGTGTTCTCGCAGCTTGGCGCTCCCACGTGGAGCAATGCCAGCGCGAGCGGAAACGACCTTCTGCATTTGACCAATGCGACGCCTCTGGTGTCGGCACTAACAAGCGCCAATACGATCAATGTCGATTTCTCGGCCATCTCAGGAAGCCTGGCCAGCGGGCAAATATATTACGGCGGGCTTTTCCTGAATACTGCGGCAACACTGGGCAGCCCCACGTTTGCTTTTACGGGCACGGGCGGCAAAGCCGTTCACTATCTGAACCTCGCAAACGTGTCATCGGCCGACTTCGGCACGGGCACAGTGACAAATGGAAAGGTGATGGAATTCACAGTGACAAATCCGCTGATACCGACCAGCACAACAACAACTGTTTCGGGAGGAGAAAATTACAGTCTCATCATTGCCCCGGTTACCGCAACAGGGGGGTATGGCAGCACAGCCACGATTGCCGGGGGCTCGGCCACTTCGACAAGTGATGTGACCGTGGCTTTCACGGGAACCGGGAATTTCGGCAGCGCGGCCAGCGACGTGGCAACCGTGAGCGGGATGCCCGACAAGGGAGCCGGACCACTGGGATCAACATTGACGGATCAGTTCGTCTTGAAATTGAGCTATGATGTGACTGCAGCCACCGCATTGGGCGGTGCCAGCACAATGGAGCTCCTCTGGCAGAGTCCTGCAACGGCCCAGTGGGTCAATGCGATCCTTGGCAACAGTGACAGTGGGGCGGGGGCAAACTTCGTGACTGGAGCTTACGATGCGAATAACGATTTCCATTTGAGCTGGTTTGGCGTCGACATTGCCGATGGTTACGTTTGGGCTGTGTTGGATCACAACAGTACTTTTGTAGACGGAAATCCGAGCGATGCGCCCTTCGGGGCCGTGCCCGAACCCTCGACATGGACGCTGCTGATGGTGGGGGTGGGTGCACTGCTTGCATTCCGGCGCCGGCCACTCTGCCGGCCACCAGTGCGCTCCTGCCGTTCGACTTGAAGGGTGTAAAGAACTTGGAAGGGGGCACCCGTGAGATATGCGGGCTGGCGAGTGTCCGCCAACAAATGATCGGCTCTCGATCTTCGCCAGGAGAGGGCTTGTGATAGGCGGTAGCGCCGGTCCCGACGGTCAAACGTGCTTCGGCGGAAGCGGGATCTGGCGGAAGGCGGCAGCCACCTCTTCGAGAGAATCAATTTTGACGCCGAGATCCTTGATGAGGCCGTCCTTGAGGCCATAGATCCAGCCGTGCACCGTGAGGTTTTGTCCACGGGCCCAGGCGTCCTGGACGACATTCGTGTGAGTGACGCTCTTCACCTGTTTAGCGACATTGAGTTCGCAGAGCCGGTCCACACGCTCCTCCTCTGTGGGAAGGTTCTGGATGTCGGCCAGCCGGTGCGAATACGTGTCCCGGATGTCGTTGAGCCAGTTGTCCACAAACCCGAGGCTGGCTTGCTGCATCGCGGCGATGACCCCTCCGCAGCCGTAATGTCCGCAGACGATAATATGGCTGACGTGGAGCACGTGGACGGCATACTCCAGCACTGAGAGGCAGTTCAGATCGGAGGGATAGACGATGTTGGCGACGTTCCGGTGAACAAAGAGCTCTCCCGGGAGGAGGCCGATGATCTCGTTTGCCGGGACGCGGCTGTCCGAGCATCCGATCCAGAGATAGCGGGGAGATTGCTGCGCGGCGAGCTTCTCGAAAAAACCCTCCTCGCGGCGCTTCATCTTTGCCGACCAGGCCTTGTTGTTCTCGATGAGTTGGTCAATGTCGCTCATGGGTGGTTACAGTTTGATCCCGACGCGCCGGTAGGCGGAACGGATCTGGTCCATAAGCTCGGAGGTTGTCCTTCCGTTCAGGAGGATGTCGAGCGTGGATTTTTCAAACTCCGCACGCTTCGCCGGCGAGCTCAGAATTTCCGGTTCGTGCGGCGGCGTCAGAGAACCAGTCCAGCGGTAGCGTCCGTCGGGAAGAACCTCGACGCCGGGCAGCTTCTTGAAGGCCTCGAGCTCATTTTGGAATGCCTCTACTTCCTTGAGGCCCTTGCCAACCGACCGCATGTATTTTACGAAGAGGGCCCCGTCGCCTTTTCCGTCCATGTGCATGAAGTAGTTCACCAGGAGATAGGCAGTGAAATACATGCGGTGGGATTCCTTGGGGTTCCGAGCGAGCGTATCGGACCATTCCCTGCCGCTGATCCCGAAAAGCTTCTCGATCGGGAACGGCTCTGGAAGTCCGTCGTGCGTTTTGAGAGCTGCGACATAATCCTTAAGCCCGTTCCGGGCGGAAGAAACTTTGAAGACTCCGACCCGGAGGGGAATGGCGTTGGTGTATTCCGCCGTGCCCTCGATCACCCACTGTGGCAGGAGATCGAGCCACGCATGCATCATCTGATGGGTGAGCTCGTGGACCAACGTGTCTGACCGGTAGTCGGACGCCT
Organism: uncultured Chthoniobacter sp.; assembly: GCA_964605515.1. Taxonomy (GTDB): domain Bacteria; phylum Verrucomicrobiota; class Verrucomicrobiia; order Chthoniobacterales; family Terrimicrobiaceae; genus QYQL01. The sequence goes on along the minus strand of CAZSDC010000130.1, from coordinate 3,215 downwards.
TGGTGAAGCTTTTCCCCAGCCTCTCGATGCCGAGGCTCTCGAACGGGACGATGAACAGTTTTCGCGAGCTGAAATAGACGCCGCCACTGTTTTTCGGCCCTCCGACTTCTTCATATCGCACCCGCGAGCGCACCAGCATCGCGTGGAACCGGTCCCCCTCCTCCGGCTCCGGCCGGACCCCCCACGGCAGCGCCTTCAGAAGCTCGTAGGTGGCCTCAAAATTCCTGGCCACATCGCGCAGAAGATTCAGGGTGAGTTTGCCATCGCTGGCGAATTCAAAATGTTGCGTGCGGTAAACGAACTTCCCGTTTTGTTCGTCCTCGCTCACGATTTCAACCAGAACCTTGCTGCTGTCTACTCCGACCAGGTCTGGCATGACAATCGGCCGCCTCTCCAGCCAGTCCGCCAGATACGCCCGGTCCGCCTCTCCAAGCGCAGCCGCCGGAATGCTTTTGCGCTGGCTGTTGAGGAGTCGGACAACAACGGTTTCCCCGTCAAATGTCTGCAAGGCCGCTTTGGTCGTGACCCCTCCAGGGAACGTCCAATCGCGCATCGGTCCCTCCGGCGGCAACTGCGCCATGGCAATGCTCGCGATGAAAACGAGGAACGCCACCGCTGCGATGGCTGCCTGGGTTGGACGGTTCTTCATGGTGCTGTCGTTTCTATTCGACTCGCCTCCGCGTTGGCCAGTTTGTTCTGTGCGCAGCAGGCGCACCACTTGCCTAGCCGTCGGAAATCCGCTAGAGATTTCCGCATGTTTCAACGACTCGTTCTTGCACTGGCCGTCGCGCTGCTTCCCGTCACCCTCCGCGCGGACGAGACCGTGCTGGCCACGCAGAAAAAGCTCGCCCAGCTCGGCTTCTACAAAGGCGAAGCCGACGGGCAGACCGGGAGCCAGACGAGCGCCGCGATCCGCAGGTATCAGATTGCAGAAAACCTCAAGGTCACCGGGGAGCTGAACCGCCAGACGTTGGCGCAACTCGGGATCAAAGGCTCGGCACCGGGGCCCGCCTATGTTGCGATCGCAGAGATTTTCAAAGGGGGGCCGTATGTCTCCTCGGGGCCGGAGATGCAGGTGGCCGTGATCCGGCAGGCGCAAAAGAACCTCAAGCTTCTCGGATATTACAGCGGTCCCGAGGACGGCATGCCCAATGGGGCGCTTGTCTCCGCCCTCAAAATCTGGCAGAAGAGCGCGGGCTTCCGGCAGACCGGACGGTTCGACGAGAACTCGCTCAAAGGCCTCGACCTGATGCCCAACTGAATACCACCATGAACGAAGTCCTCGATCTTTTCCGCCAGACCGGCGCACTCCTCAACGGCCACTTTATTTTGCGCAGCGGCCTGCACAGCCGCGAATTCTTCCAGTGCGCGCTGCTGCTGCAGGATGCCACGATTGCCGCCCGCGTGTGCGGCTGGCTGGCCGACAAGCTCGGCAGCCACGAGGCAACGACCGTGATCTCGCCCGCAATCGGGGGAATCATTGTCGGCCAGGAAGTCGCAAGGCACCTTGGAAAACGCCACATCTTCGCGGAGAAGGACGATGCGGGCGGGCTCATCCTCCGGCGGGGATTTACCATCAAACCCGGGGAAAAATTTCTGGTCGCCGAGGATGTGGTGACGCGCGGAGGGAGGGTCCAGGAGACGATCCAGATCGTGCGTGACCATGGCGGGATCGTTTCCGCAGCCGGCTCCATCGTCGACCGCAGCGGCGGCTCGCTTCCGGATTTCGGGTGTCCGTTTGTTTCCCTCGTGCAGATGAACGTCGAGACCTTCGACCCGGAGGACCTCCCCGGCGACCTGAAGGGCACACCGGCGGTCAAACCCGGCAGCAAGTAATATTTCTTTCGAGATAGAGTTGCAGCGCAAAATCGGTAGGGGCACACCGCCGGGGTGCCCGACTTCTTCCTGTAACGCAGGGCGCGCCGAACCCATCAAGTCGGACGCCTCGGCGAGGCATCCCTACCACAGGACCCGACGGGCGAGGGCGCCCGGCCGCTACTCCTTGGGCGCTGCCCCGGTGTGGCATTCGGCGCAGGAGAAATCGGAATATTCCGAGTCGATGTGAATGAATTCGTAGCCGTTGGCGTTGAGTTTGTTCATCTCCTCATCACTCCCCTGAGCCAGAATCAGGTGGCATGACTTGCAGTCGTTCGCCTTGATCGACTCCTTGCCATCCGTCGTCTTGTGCTTGCCGTCATGGCAGCGGAAACACCCGTCCCAGTTCTTGTGGCTGAGATGGTTCGGGTAGGAACGCCAATCGGCCTTCATTTCCGGAAAGAAATTGGCGTTGTAGATCGACTGGGCTTCGGCGATGACCTCCCCCACTTTCGGGTTGTCCGGGTAGGCTGCCCGCAGGGACTCGTCGATTTTTTTCAGCGCTTCCTCCCGTGTTGAATACGGAGCGGCCAACGCCGCGACCACTTTGGATTTCACCCAAGGAATCGCGGGATCCAAGCGTCCGCAAGCCAACGAGATGTCCACCGCGTCGTTCGGTGATAGGAAATTATGAGCAGGCCGGTTGTGGCAGTCGATGCAGTCCATTTTATGCACGGGATACTTCGACAGGTCGCCCTTGAAATCCGGATTCCGATATTCGGTCACGACGCCTTTCTCGTCGGTATGGCGGACCCAGGGGATGTCCCGCTGCTGGTCGTCCGTGGCGATGTATTCGATTTTGTTGGCAAGGTTCATGTGCCAGTGGATGCCGCCCGAGGGGCCGGTTCGCCGGTCACCGCCCCCCACATTGACGAGCATCCGCACCGAAAACGGGGTGTTCTTTTCATCTGAAAGGTAGTGCCTGAACGTGCGCTCGAACCCGCCCGTGAATTTCTGCGGCCAGTGGCATTGCTCGCACGTTTCCCGCGCCGGCCGAAGTTTGGTGGAATCCAGTCGGATCGGGCGTTGGAAGTCGCCCATGGTCACGTGATACAACTGGCGCATGCCGCTGATCTTCGTTTTCACGTAAGCGCTCGCCCCGCTCCCCACGTGGCAGGCCACGCAGTCCACCCGGGCATGCGCGGAATGCTGGGAGGTCACGAACTCCGGATCCATGGGAAGGTGGCACGATTTCCCGCAGAAGTGGACCGACTCGGTGAACTGGTAGGTCTGGTAGCTGCCGACCGCCGTCATGAACAAAAACAAAATGCTCCCCGCAATAAAGACACCGAGGATCTTGCGGTCGCGGGGCCGCGAGAAATCGATCGTGAGCGCCACCG
>CAZSDC010000129.1:0-8914 GCA_964605515.1 uncultured Chthoniobacter sp. | reverse complement strand
GACGGTTGGTGCCGGCAGTCCGCTTCTTTTTCCCGAGACGGTTTACAATGCGCCTATCAGCCACGTCGCAGCGATGTTGGGCTTGGACGGGATTGTCCTGACTCTCGTGAATGATGCCTCGGCCGGCATGGACGCCCTCTCCACTGCTTCGGCTCTCATTCATTCCGGCCAGGCGGATCTCTGCCTTGTCGTTGCTGCCGAGGAGCTCGATTGGATCGCCTGCGAAGGATACCGGCGGTGGGGAATGGCCGCGTCCGGCCCCGGTGCCAAGAACCGGCCCGTGCTCTCCGAGGGGGCTGTCGCTTTGCTGTTGGGGATGCCATCTCCGGCCCATGTGCAAATCGCGCGGGTTCATCCGGGAAGAACTCTCCGCCGTCATTCGTCCCCCCGGCAAACCATTCGCAGGGTATTCGAGGAACTGGCGGACGGGGAGGATCCGGGTCTCGCCGTCCTTTCCTCCTGTGGCGCAGGGGGAGAGAGCATTGAGGGATCGCTCGTCAGGGAGTGCTTTCCCGGAGCCCGTTTGCTCTCGCCAAAACAATCCGCTGGCGAAGCCTTTGCCGCGTCGAGCCTCCTGCAATGCCTCTGCGCGTGGCAGGAGTTGCAGCAGGCCGGAAATGCGATCGTTCCGGTTCTCGGCTGGAGCGGACAGGTCGGGGGCGCATTCCTGAAAAGCCCGGAGATCTGAACGGACAAATTGGCAAATCGTTCCGAAAACGCTGGATGCCCCCCGTGGTTTTGTGGAATATCCCGGCACTCACCCGAGGGTCGCGGTCATTTTCTCATCCTATGAAAAAAGAAATCATACCCCACGCGGGCTGGAACCGCAACCTCTACCTGGCCAATGACCACGCCGAGGTGATCGTTACGCTCGATGTCGGCCCGCGCATCCTGAGCTACAAACGACCGGACGGAGAAAATGTTTTCAAAACCTTTGACGCCCAGCTCGGCTCCGCCGGAGAACAGGAGTGGATGATCAGGGGGGGGCACCGGTTTTGGATCGCTCCAGAGGACGAGGTCATTTCGTATCACTTGGATAACGAGCCGGTGGATTACCGGATCGAGGAATTCACCGAGGAAATTGTGATCGACTCGCTGCAGACGCAATCCGGACGGATCATGAAAACCCTTGGCGTCACGCTCGCGGACAATGACTCCCACGTGACGGTCCGCCACACGGCAAGGAACGACGGCGACGAGCCAATCCAGATTGCCTCTTGGGCGCTCAGTGTCATGAAGCCTGGCGGCGTGGAAATTATTCCCCAGCCGCCATTGGGCGAGCACCCGCGCGACCTGCTCCCCAATCGCGGCATTGTCCTCTGGCCTTACACCGACCTCACCGACCCCCGATGGCACCTTGGACGGGAGTTTTTCACCCTCAGGCAGAGCGGAGGATTTCCGCCGACGAAGCTCGGACTGGCGCACCGGGGAAAGTGGATTGCCTACGTTATCGAGGATTCGCTCTTCCTCAAAACCTTCGAGCATGTCACCGGTGCGCTTTACCCGGATGGAGGCTGTAACTTCGAGACATTCACGAATGATGAGATGCTCGAGATCGAATCCCTGAGCCCGCTCGCCGCTCTCGCGCCGGGCGAGTCCGTCTCGCATACGGAAAACTGGTATCTCTTCCCGATCAGCGGCGAGGTTCAAATTGAATCCGAGGACGCCCTCGCTGATTGGATCCAACCCTACATCCAGAGGGCAGGAGTCTGATTATGCGTAAAAAATGTAGAATGCTGAATGTGAAGTGTGGAATACCAACCCTTCTTGCTGCGGCGCTTGTGTCCTTTGCATTGACCGGTTGCCAGACGGTGGACGTTGACGCCGGTCCGATTGCCGCCATGAACGCGGCCATTCCGGGCGAGCAGCCCGGGGACTATTTCGTCGGCCGCCGGATGTATAAGCAGGATTACAAGATGTGGGGATGGGTTCGAGAGCCGGGCAAACCCTGGAAAACTGCGAAACTCGTCATGATGAACGAGCAGGTCAAACTTGCGCCGGATCGCGAGGCCGGAAAGCTCGGATCGGATAATAACGCGGAATACCGTTTGGTCGGGAGCTTTACCGGCCAGCTTGTCTATGAGCCGGCCAGCGACCAGTTTTATCCGGAATTCCTTCTGAAAGGTTACGAGTTGAAGGACCCGGCCCCGGCCCGGATCTACAGCACCAAGCGCCAGGAGGACCCTGCCATCCGCATCCTCGCGCCTCCGCTGTAATATCAGCCCTTCAAAATCTCGTTGGCCCTCGCCAGCGCATGGTCGAAATGGGCGCAGAGGTTTTTGCGTCCGATCACCTCGACAAAACCCGATCGGCGCAGCATGTCGAGAGGCTGGCGGTGAAGCCCGCTGAGAATGACCGTGCCATTTTGTTTCTGCATCCGCTCGGTGACGCTTTCCAGAGTGTTGAGCGCGGTGGCATCCATTGCGCTGACAAGATGCAGACGGAGGATCAGGACCTGTGGCATCTTCTGCATGGATTCCATGGCATCCTCCATTTTTTCCGCGGCACCGAAGAGGAACGGGCCGAAAATCCGATAGACCATCACTCCCTCCGGGATGATCTTTCCCTGAGCCATCTGCTCAGGGGATTCCAGAACATCGTCTTCGGTGACTCGCGAGACTTCGGTGGTCTGGGAAACCCGCTTGATGAAGAGGATGGCGGCCAGGACCATCCCGACTTCGACGGCGATCACCAGATCGAAAATCACCGTCAGCGCAAATGTCGTGACCAGGACGGCGGCGTCGCTCAAGGGCATGAGCCTGAGACGTTTCATCTCGTGCCATTCTCCCATGCGGAATGCGACGACCACGAGGACCGCCGACATTGCCGCCACTGGGACAAACGCGGCCGCTTTTGCGAATAGCAGGACCACTAGTAGGAGCGTTCCGCTATGGATTATGCCGGACATCGGCGACTTGGCTCCGTTGGTCACGTTCGCTGAAGTCCGTGCGATCGCTCCCGTGGCGGGGAGCCCGCAAAAGAACGGACAAACGATGTTCGCCACGCCCTGCGCGACGAGCTCTGTGTTGCTGTCGTGCCGGTCGCCGGTCATGCCATCGGCCACGACGGCGGAGAGCAGCGACTCGATCGCCCCCAGCAACGCAATCGCTGTCGCCGGACCGATGAGATCGCGGATCTGGTTCCAGGTGAAGTCGGGCCAGTGGATCCCGGGCAGCCCCTGCGGGATAGCGTTTGCTCCATATTTCGCCCCGATCGTGGCCACGTCGAACCCGTGCTGCAGCCCCGCAACCAACACGACCAGCGTGGCAATGACCATGGCCACGATCGATCCGGGGATTTTTCGGATTCCGAGTCGCGGCCAAACAAGAATCACAGCCACGCACCCGGTGGCCACCGCGAGATTCATCATGTTCGCGTGAGGGAGATTCTCCCAGATCCATTGGATCCTGTGTAGGAATTCCCTCGGGGGGGCGGTGTCCGCCCGGATCCCTAAAAAGTCTGCAGCCTGCGTGGCCATGATCGAGACTGCAATCCCGGTCGTGAATCCGCTGGTCACCGGCCAGGGAATAAATTTAATCAGGGCGCCCATGCGGGTCAGGCCCATGACGACCAGGATGATCCCGGCCATGACGGTGGCGAGCATGAGTCCGCCGATGCCATGTTGCTCCACCACCAGAAGCACGATGGGGACAAAGGCTGCCGTCGGACCACCGATCTGGACACGGGATCCTCCCAGCAGGGAGATCAGACATCCGGCGATGATAGCCGTGAACAGGCCCATCGCCGGCGCGGGAAAAGGAGTCGGCGTCCCTGCAGGAACGCTCGCGATACCCAGCGCCAGCGCCAGCGGCAGCGCAATCAGTCCGACCGTGACCCCGGCCATGAGATCCGCACCCAGGTCTCCACGGCTGTATCCACGCGAAAGGACCGACAGGATTCTTGGCGCAAAAACCGGCTTGATGGGATTCGGCTTGCTGCTCACGTGCCGAAATACCTGTCTCCCGCATCCCCGAGCCCGGGAACAATGTAGGCTTTGTCGTTCAGTTCCTCATCAAGTGCCGCCAGGAAGACCGGGACATCCGGGTGGCGGGAGCAAAAAAGCTCAACTCCTGGCCGAGCCCCGATCAGGGCGAGCATCCGTAGTCGTTTGGCTCCGGCTGCCTTCAATTTGTCCACGGCATCCGCCGCGCTCTGGCCGGTGGCGAGCATGGGGTCTACGAGAAAAATATCCGACTCATCAAGCGGCGGTGTTTTGAAATAATAGCTCTGCGGCTCGAAGGTCTCCTCATCGCGGCAGAGACCGACATGCCCGACCCGGGCCTCTGGAAACACCTGCAGCAAAGCTTCCGCCATCCCCAATCCGGCCCGAAGAATCGGGATGATCACAAGCGGCCGCGCCAACTCATGCCCCGTGCAGGGTGAAAGCGGGGATTGCAGCGGCACCTCCCGCAATTCCAAATCCCGCGCGGCCTCAACGCCAACAATCACAGCCAGTTCCCGCAGCGCACGGCGGAAGTCACCCAGCGAACTCTCCCGGTCCCTGAGCCGCGAGACCCCGACTTTCACCATCGAATGCTCCACAACCTGACACCCTGAAATCATGGAACATGAGGTTAAACAAAAATCGCGCCGCTTGCACAGGAGGAAAGGCCGATGGCCTGCGGGGCCGCAGAGACTACAACCCGTGGCATGGGCAGGCTGCCCAGTTCTGCGATCAGCTGACCGGGCTTTTCATGGCGCTGACGAGTGTTTCCCAGGGGAGGACCGCGCATTTGACCCGTTGGGGGAATTGGTGAACCCCGCTCAGGACTTCGAGCTTTTTCGGCAAGTCCGGACCGGTGCCGTCCTTGACCAAGAGGCGGAAATTTCCTGCGAGCGTTTGAACCGCGTCGCACGTGAGGCCCTTGACCTCGCCGGTCATGATGGAGGCTGATGCGGTGCAGATCGCGCACGCGCTGCCGGTGAATTTGGCGTCGGAGACCGTGTCGCCTTCGATGCGGAGAGCCACAGAAATTTCGTCTCCGCAGAGCGCGTTGTGCCCGTCGGCCGAGTGAGTCGCTCCTTCCAGCGGCCCGAAATTTCTCGGCTGCTTCGAGTGCTGCATGAGCACCGCCTGGTAGAGTTCGTTGTCCATCACCGGAAAAATGCCACGGCCTCTTGCAGGATGCCAACCAATGCATCCACATCTGAGGGCTGGTTGTAGAGATAAAAGCTGGCGCGGCTGGAGGACGGGCTTCCGAGTTTGCGCATGAGCGGTTGCGCGCAGTGGTGGCCCGCCCGCAGCGCGAGCCCCCGCTCATTGGCAAAAAACGCGACGTCATGGGCATGAACACCCTCGATAGAGAATGTGACGATGCCGGACTGGCGGATTTTCGGACCGAAGACGCGAAGCCCTTCGATTTGCTGAAGACGCCCGGCTGCGAGGCTGGCGAGTGAAACCGAATGCTCCCGGATGGCATCGAGTCCGGTCTCGTTCAAGAAGGCGATAGCCTCCGCCCATCCTGCCGCCTCAAGGATCGGCGGAGTGCCGGCTTCGAATCGCGCCGGGGGTTCGCGGAAGGTGGCGGGCTTGTCGTAATAGGCACGGTCCACCATTTCTCCGCCGTATTGCCAGGGGGGCATCGTGGCGAGCAGTTCGTGACGTCCCCACAGGGCTCCGATGCCGCTCGGTCCGCACATTTTATGCGATGAGCAGGCAAGAAAATCGCAGCCGAGTTTCCTCACATCCACCGGCTGGTGGCCGACACTTTGCGCGGCATCCAAAAATGTTGTTGTGCCGGACTCCGCCGCCATCTGGCACAGATCGACCACAGGATTTTCGAGGCCGAGCGTGTTGGGGACATGGACGAAGGCGAAGAGCTTCGGGCCTGCTGCAAGCAGGCGTTTCGCAGCCTCGATGTCGAGCGAAGCGCCATTTTCCAGCATCGGCACAAAATCGACTTTGGCACCGGCATCGCGGGCGAGTTTCAGCCACGGGAGCAGGTTGCTGTGGTGTTCCATCTCGGTGAGCAGAATTGTGTCGCCAGAGCGGATGTTTTCTTTGCCCCAGGTATTGGCGACAAGGTTGACCGCCTCGGTGGTGCCGCGCGTGAAAACGACTTCCTCCTCGCGCGGGGCATTGAGCAATTTTGCGACATTCGTCCGCGCATGTTCATACGCAGCAGTGGCCCGCTCGCTGAGAAGGTGGATCCCCCGGTGCACGTTGGCATACTCGCTTTCCAGGAACCGGCTCATGCGGCTGATCACACGCGCCGGCTTCTGCGAACTCGCCGCATTGTCAAGGTAGATCAATGGATGCCCGTTGACCGTCTCCTTCAAAAAGGGAAACTGTTCGCGGATCGTTGATGTGTTCAGAGCCATTGCCGGGGGGCAATATAACGCGATTCGGTCTCAACGCCAGCCGGGTGTGCGGAAAAGATACTCTGCACCTCCGGGCGTTTTTTTATTCTCTTATTGGCAAATGTCCCATGGTTGCGGTATGGCAGGCGGATCTTTATGAGCCACTCTGTTCCGTCGAGGTTTCTTTCATCCCTTCCCGTTCTGCTTTCCGCCTTTCTGCTTGCAGGCTGCGTCAACCCGATTGATCCGCTCGGGCCGATCGGCAAAGGGCCGGTGCCTCGCCCTGCAAAATCCAAACCGCAACTCCATGACAAGTTCGCGTGGGGGATTTCGACGGCCAGCTACCAATACGAGGACCCCGCCGTGAAGCCGGGACAGAAAGATTACTTCGTGACGGATTGGGATATTTTGATTTCGCAGAAGAAAGCCCCGGAGAAGGGGAACGCGCTCTATTCATGGACAAGGTTTGAGAAAGATCTGGCGGCGCTGAAAAAAATCGGGGTGACCCACTACCGGTTCAGCATCGAGTGGGCGAGGGTGGAGCCGAAGCCGGGCGTTTATGATGAGGAAGTGATCCGCCGCTATGTCGGTATGGCCCGGCGTTTGAAAGAGGAGGGGATCGAACCGGTGATCTGCCTTTGGCATTTCACGTTCCCGGCATGGCTCTACGATAAAAAGAATCCCGGCCAATCGAACTGGCTGCACCCGCTCGCCCGCGAGAGGTGGAATGCCTACGTGAATAAGATCGTCCGCGCCACCGCTCCCTACACCAATTATTACGCTCCGCAGAACGAACCCAACGGCCAGATCACAACCGCCTACATCGTGGCACAATGGCCGCCCTGCATGACCCTGGCTTTCGGGCACTACTGGAAAGCGATTGACGCGAGCACCGGGATGTTTCGCGATGCGGCGGCCCGGATCAAAAAGATCAAGCCGTCAGCCAAAGTCGTCAGCGTCGAGGCCCTGCCCTGGTGGCAGCGCGCTCCGCTCGATCCCGGCGGGCTCATCTACAACACGATGATCCACGGAAATGTGGACCACCTCGACCGGGTTTACGATGTCTGCGACATCGTCGGCTTCAACTACTACTACTCGCAGGCACCCGGCCCGATCTCCCTGCTCTCCGAAAACGCCCGACGCGGCCACAACTTCACCATGATGGGCTGGCGGATCGATCCCGGCGGCCTCTACAAAGAGATCCGGCGGGTCGGAGACCGCTACGGAAAACCCATGATGATCACCGAAAACGGCATCGCCACAAAAAATGATGCGAAGCGCGTCTGGTATATGCGGAACCACCTTGCTGCCATCGGGCGGGCGATCCGCGATGGCTATGACATGCGTGGCTACTTCTCCTGGTCGCTGGCCGACAACTACGAGTGGCACTTCGGATACAAGGCGTTCTTCGGGCTCTCCACCATGGACCCCAAGACCTACGACCGGGTCTTCAAACCTTCCGCCGGAAAATACTCCGAGATCATAAAATCCCATCGAACCGTGCAATCCGTCACCACGATCCGGCCGCAGGCAAATTTCAAGTAGGTCTTCCCATTTGGAACGGAATCTGCTTCAAACCGACTCATGGATACGCCGCCGCCTTTTCCGAATCCAGAGCAAGCTCCCCCTTCCTTGCCGCCGCAGCAACCTGCTCCAGGTGGAATCGGGGAACAGCAGTGGATTGTTTTCCTTCACCTGAGCGCCTTGGCCGGGATCGTGCTCCCTTCGTTTGGCCATATCCTCGGACCGTTGATCATCTGGCTGGTGAAAAAGCCCGAGAGCCCGGCGATTGATGCGGCGGGCCGGAACGTTTTGAATTTTCAGATTTCTTGGACAATCTGGATGGTCGTTTCGTTCTTGACGATTTGGGCATGTGTCGGTGCCGTTCTTTTTCCGGCAGTCGTGATTGCATGGCTGGTCTTTACGATCATTGGTGCTGTGAAAGCCAGCAACGGCGAGACCTACAAATTTCCGCTGACGATCAAGATGCTGTGATTCGCCTTGGGGAGGCAACCGAAGCGGAGCGTGGCATTCACCGAAAACTTGCTTTTCCCCCAACCATCACCCAATCGACGGGACCAGGATGTGCGAGGACAGCCTCGTGCGTATCGTTGGTCCGCCCGGTGAACGGGATCGCGATCAGATCAGCCTCGGCGCCCGGGGAAATTTCCCCGATCCGTCTGCTCATGCCGATGGCTTTAGCCGGGTTGAGCGTGGCCATGCGGAGAATGTTTTCCGGGTCGACATCGGGATGCCTGCGGGCCGCGCACCGCATTTCGGCGAACATGTTGAGCGAGCGGTTGCTGGCGAGGCTGTCAGTCCCGAGGCAGACGTTGAAACCTTCTTGCAAAAACCGCTCCAACTGGAACGGACCGCGCTCAAAATACTCGTGGCAGCACGGGCAGTGGATGATCGAAAAGTTTTTCCCGCGCAGGAGCGCCCAATCCTCCTCCTCGAGGAAGTTCATGTGAGTGAGCAGAGAGCCGTCGGGCAGGGCGTTTTCCGCGAGAATCCGCGCCGCCGGGGTGAGATCGCCGGTATCAGACATCGGGCGCCCCAAGGCTTTCAGAAATTCATGCAGGGGTCCGCGGGCATTGCGGAACATCTCGAATTC
>CAZSDC010000128.1:0-8972 GCA_964605515.1 uncultured Chthoniobacter sp. | reverse complement strand
CGACATCGGTCCAGCCGGTGAAGCGGTTTTCTTTGTTCCAGGTGCTTTCGCCGTGGCGGATGAGAACGAGTTTATACATGGTTTGCAAATATTTGAAGTGTGGTTTATACCGCCGGAAATCCCTCGTTGGCAAGAAACAGCTTCCCATGAATTTCAGCACCCTCACTTTCAATATGCAGAACGGTCAGCCTTGGGATGAGGCAGCGCCGGACAACACCCGGATCAATTTGGATCAGACGCTGGAGTTCCTGGGCCAGCAGGACGCAGATGTGATTTTTCTTCAGGAGGTGGAGCAGGGATTCGACGGCGGCAACCAGATCGAGCCCCCGCCGAATTACAGTTTTCTCAGGAAGCGGCTGAAAGGTTACGACTCGGTCTTTGCCTACCCGGTCGCCAATCAGATGGAGCTTCCCTTCGGCCTCGGGCTCGCGATCTTTTCCAAGACCAAACTGCGCGATTTCCAAAGGATCGACCTTCCGGCCGCCGGGGTGGAATTTGAATTCGAGGGCATCCAGCGCCACCCTTCGCAGCGGCTTCTGATCACTGTCGGCACGGTCGTCCAGGGACGGGACATCCGTCTGCTCAACACCCACCTGCAGGCATATTTCATGATTGGTTCCACCAGCACGGAGCATCCGGCGCAGCGGGATGCGATCGAAGCGGAGCTCCGCAGGCAACAAGGGCCGGCGATTCTGGCCGGCGATTTGAATTGTGCGCCCGGGGAGGGAGTTGTGGAGCAGTTTGAACGGGCGGGGTTCCGCACCGCACAGAACCGGGAACTGACATGGCGCCGCATGCCCTACGTGCTCGACCACCTGTTCTATAACGCGCCGCTCCGCCTGGAAAACCAATGCGTGATCCCCACTCTGGCTTCGGATCACCACGCGGTCCGTGCGGAATTCTCATTTTCCTGACCGGAATGCGTCTCGTCTCCTGGAACGTTAACGGGCTTCGCTCCATCCTCGGGAAAAGCCTTCCGGACTATCTTCGGGAAGCGGCTGCCGACATCGTTTGCCTCCAGGAAATCAAGGCCCGTCCGGAGCAGGTCGCACACGATTTTGTGGGCTACCACATCTTCTGGAATCCCGCCATGAAGCCCGGGTATTCGGGAACCGCCATCCTCACCCGCCAACAACCTCTCTCCGTCATGAACGGCATCGGAGACCCGGCGCATGACAACGAGGGCCGGGTGATCACCGCAGAATTCCGGGACTATTTTGTCCTCAATGTTTACACGCCCAACTCGCAGCGCGAACTGACCCGCCTCGGCTACCGGACCCGCGAATGGACGCCCGCATTCATCGCGCATCTAAACGCTTTGGAAAAACGGAAGCCCGTGATCTTTTGTGGCGACATGAACGTTGCCCACCGGGAGATCGATCTGGCCAGGCCGAGAGAAAACATGCGGAGTGCGGGATTCACGTCCGAGGAACGTGAGGCGTTCGATCGGGTGCTCGAGGCGGGATATCTAGATTCTTTCCGGGAGTTTGAGAGCGGTGGTGGGCACTACACATGGTGGAGCTACCAGAGCGGAGCAAGGCAACGGAACATTGGATGGCGGATTGATTATGTTTGCGTTTCCCGGGTTCTCCGGCCTGCGCTCCGTTCAGCATTTATCCAACCTGAAGTCGGCGGGAGCGATCATTGCCCGGTCGGAATCGACTTTGGTTGAGTTTTGAAATAGTCTCTATATCAGTGGCTTGCATGAAAATTCTCGAGCGCTGGATTTTTTTTGCTTTTTTTTTGAACAACCTCCTCCCGCGCTGGTCAAATCTATCGGTTAAGGCAGCAATTCGGGCCACCGCGGATCAGTTTCCTTTGTTTTCTGATCATCTCCGCTGGTGGCCCGAATCTTTTTCAGGCCGCAGGATCTTGGCCTGGAGCGGATGGATTCTCCGGTAACGAGAGCTTGCGGTGGCTGCGGGTCTCGGATATCGGGGGAGGCGCATGCAGGATACCGTTCTTGTCGTTGAAGATGAGACTGACGTTGTGGATATTTTACGCTACAACCTCGGCAGGGCGGGCTTTACCGTTTTGATCTCCACATCGGGCGACCGCGGTCTCGACATGGCGCGCACGTTGAGGCCGGACATCATCGTGCTGGATCTGATGCTTCCCGGGATGACCGGCCATGAGGTGTGCCGCGCGTTGAAAAGCGACGCCAATACCGAGGTTATCCCCATTGTGATGCTGACAGCGAAGGGGGAGCCCCACGAGCGGGTGAAGGGTCTTGAGCTGGGCGCCGACGATTACGTTACCAAGCCATTCAGCCCGCGTGAGTTGGTCCTTCGTGTCCAAGCTCTCCTCAAACGTCACCGTATCGTGCCGCGCTCGGGAACCATTCAGGTCGAGGGGATCTATCTCGATAAAACCAGTTTTGAAGCCCGTCTGGATGGCAAGCGTTTTGAGCTGACTACCACGGAATTCAAACTTCTCAGCTTGATGCTGGAGCGTCGTGGAAGAACTCTGTCCCGCGAAACTTTGCTCACCGATGTCTGGGGATATCAAAACATCTCCATTGATACCCGCACGGTTGACACGCACATGCGGCGGCTCCGGGAGAAACTAGGCAAGCACTCGGGTCGCCTGGAAACCATTCGGGGTGAGGGCTACCGCTTCAACGCGGTGGCGGAAGATTGAGCTTGCTCTGGGCAACACTGGCTTTTGTCTCCGTCTTTGCAGCGGCTCTGTTGCTGTATTTTGGAATCCTCCGCCCTTACACGCTCGTGCGCTCCTCCCTCCGGCGGCTCGCAGAGCGCGATTTTGCATCGGCTCCACTTTCCTCCTCCGCGGGACTCTTCAAAGGGTCCACACGTGATATTCGCAAAATCTCGGAGCTGCTCCAACAGCTCGACCGCCAGATTACGGACGAAGGATTCAGCCTCAGGGCCATTCTCTCCAGCATGGCGGAGGGTGTTCTGATTGCAGACAACTCGCAGAGAGTCCGACTTGTGAACGATGCTCTCATCAGTCTTCTTGCCCTGAGGGAGTCCCCGCTCAATAGACCGGTCATCGAGGTTTTCCGCAAGCATCAGCTCCAAAATGCCCTCGAGGCTGCCTTGGCGGAGGGAACCCCACAGGAGATTGAAGTCACGCTGGAAATTCCCTCGCCGCGCGGAGGCTACGAGGTCAAGCATCTGGACGTCCACGTAAGTGGGCTCATGCCAAAGCCGCAGGCCCGCCCGCTCGCGGTGCTTGTGGTCTTTCATGATGTCACGGCCATCAGGAATCTTGAGGCCAGCCAGAGGGAGCTGCTCGCGAATGTGTCCCACGAGTTCCGGACCCCGCTCTCCATTATCAACGGCTATGTCGAAACCCTCATGGACGGGGCATTGGATGACCCCGAGATGGCCGGGCGTTCCCTGAAAGCCATTCATAAAAATGCCCGCCGCCTTGCGCTTCTCATCGACGACCTGCTCACGATGTCCCGGCTCGAGGAGCCCGCAAAACTTTTGGAGTTCCAGCCCGTCAACCTGCGGGAATTGCTCGGGCGGGTAATTGAACACCTGGAGCCAAGCATCACCGGGCGTGGCGCGCAGATCGTCGTCGATTGGGCCGACGATGCCATCCACGCCGAGGCGGATGGACGCCGGATCGAGCAGGTCTATTCAAATCTCATCGGTAATGCGCTTCGCTATGGTGAGGTTGAACATTTGACCGTGCGTATCTCAGCTCGCAGGCAGGAAAACGATGTCTGGATTTCCTTCTCCGATAACGGTCCGGGAATTCCGCTGGGAGACCAAGCTCACATCTTTGAACGGTTTTATCGCGTCTATAAAGACCGTTCACGGGATGCCGGGGGCACCGGGCTCGGGCTCTCGATCGTCAAAAATATTGTCGAGGCGCATGGCGGGAACGTCTCTGTGGAAAGCGCGCCCGGATCCGGAGCCACATTCCGTGTCTGCTTCCCGCTCGGCCAAGGGACGGCACCTTCAACCGGACTTTGATTTTTTTGCAACTTTCCGGAATTGGTCGGGTTGTATCCCCTGCAATCCATGAACCATATGAAATTCAGACTTCTTATCCCCACCATCGCCGCCTGCGTCGGTTCGCTTTGCGCTCAGCCCGCGCCGTCCGGCGAACCGTCTGATTCCGCTCCTCCCCCGCCTCCTCCAGGCCCTCCGGGGGAGCGGATGAAGGAACGGTTCCGTGACAAAATGCTGGAGAATCTACCGCCAGAGATTCGCGAACGCTTCGAGGCGGCACGCGAAAAAGCCATGCAGGATCCAGCTGTCCAGGAACTCAAAAAGAAAGCCGATACCGCGAGCGAGGAGTTCCGCAAGGCCATGCGCGAAGCGATCACGAAGGCGGACCCGGGGCTGGCGGATATCATCAAAGACCGCGTGAAGGACAAAATGAATGACGGCAAGCGCGGCGAGCCGCCCGGGTTTGCAAATCTCAGCGAGGGTGACCGCCAGAAGTTGATGGCTGCCCGCGAGAAAGCCAAGGATGATCCAGCAGTCCAAGCGGCCGAAAATCTCAAAAAGGATGCGAAAACCCCGGAGGAGCGCCACGCCGCTATGGAACAGTTTCACAAGGCAATGAAGGCGGCACTCCTGAAGGCCGACCCGACCCTCGGCCCGATCCTCGAGCAGTTGAAACCCCCGCAGGGCCCTCCTCCCCATCCCGAAATGGGCAACAATCCGGGAGTGTGAGCCCGAGCCTGTGATGATTTTTGTCGGGGGGATGGCATCAGCGCCATCCCCCCTTCATTATTTTACGGTTCGTTGGACCATCCGATCCGAAATCGCGTTAGCGCGCTCAACGAAGGGTGGACAACTTGATGAACAATCCAAGACACGGAGGGACATCGTCCTGAATGTCTTTGCAGTGGTAGTTGAGCCTCCGCCGAGAGCGGCATCCTTCCAAAATTTGCTCTGCCGTACGCGCTTTGCCGGTTTTGAGCTCTTGATCGCGGCAGCGGTTCCTGTCACGATCCAATGTATGCAATTCGTCCTCGCCTGTTTGCGCAAACTTCTTCGAAGACCGGACCCCAAGCCGACTCCACGGGTTCTCTCCCGCTGGATGCCGCTCTGAGCTTTCTTCTGCCGCGGCAAAGCACGGACATAAATCCGCATCTCTACCGGGTTCCTCCGCTTAGGAATTTCCTTTTGCTACCACGTGGCTGTGCATTTCGGTCGTCAGTTGAGCAATCCGCTCGCTCAGGGTGTTGGTGAGTTCTGTGAGCCTGGTGTTCTGGGACAGAAGTTCGACGAGTTGCTCCGTCTGCTGGGCCGCTAGCTGCTGCCTTTCCGCGCTCGCCTCGGCGAGGGCTTCGCGGTGCTGGGCGTCGGCCTCGGCATGGGCCTTGTCGCGGTCCGCCTGCCTGGTTTGCGCAAGGAGGATCAAAGGGGCGGCGTAAGCAGCCTGCAGGCTGAACGCAAGGTTCAATAGGATGAACGGATAAACGTCGAACTTGAATACGCCCACGACGTTCAAGATGATCCAAACCGCCACGACTACTGTCTGCGCGACCAGGAAAACCGGTGTGCCGAAGAACCGGGCAAAAGCCTCGGCTTTTAGCGCGAACCAGTCGTTGCCGAAAACCGGTGCCAGATGCACGTGAGGAAGGTGGAATCGAAAATGATGCGTGTGCGATTCAGGTTGTTTCATGGATTGGGATTGCGGCGATCGGGTTTGCATGGATTTTGGTTTTAGGTTCGATTGGTGTTTGGATGCTTGGAAGCGGAGGCATCAGTTCGAGCCGAAATATTGGGAGTGGAGCGTGTTGACAAAACCTTTCTCTTGCAGGCCAAAAAGGGCGCGGTTGAACGGGATCCGAAGCGGGCTGCCCTGAGCGAAGGCAAATCCATACGGAGCCTTGTTGATGATGGGGCCGACTTCAGAAACCGGCAACTCGGGATGTGCGTTGTCGAAATACTGCAGCACCGGCGCATCGTAGACGATGCAGTTCAGCTCTCGCTTAAGAAGCGCCTTCACCGCTTCTGGCAGGCTCTCATAAAGCTGGGTGTTCAGTTGAAGGTTTTCGCAATAGGTTTGTCCCACTGTCCCGCGGATTGTTCCCACGAGTTTGCCCGGCAGATCCTGCGGGCCGCTGATCTGTCCGTGCAGCCTGCTTACGGTCATCGAGCTTGTGATGCTCGACGTGATCAGTGCGACGACCGCCACTCCGGTCGCCACCCAAATTGCCGCAAAGAACCGCCCAAGTGGTCCCGGAATGCCTTTGTGGTTGGTTTTGCCTGTGAATATGACGGACATGACATGGTAGAAGGACTCGACCCAACCCTCGATCCAGCCTTTCGGAAATTCCGGATTCAGCCGGCGCTCGAACAGCGTGACGATCAGCGCGAGCGCGACGATGATCAGCGAACCGAAACCAACCACTTGGAGATGCTCGGGATCGCTGATCGCCTTCCAAAACTGGTTGCCGCCGGCCTTTCTCGTCTCGTCCACCATGATCTGAAGTCCTGCATCCAAGATCGGCAGGGAAAAATCGGCATGGTCGAGGCGGGAACGGGTCACCGTAATATTTGCGGCCCCAACATCCACCCGCCCCTGGGAGATGGCATCAAGGATATCCACGGAAGACTCGAGTTCAATGTAGGTATATTTCCAGCCATTTTCCCCCGCAATCCTCTCCCAGAGATCGATCGCGTAGCCCTTGTAGCCGCCATCCGGCGTCTTCATGGCAAATGGTTCGTCCATGCGGATCGCGACCCGTAGGGGCTTGCTGGCAGAGTCACCCTCAGCAGCTGGCAACCGGGAAAATGCCAGAATGACCATTGCGAGCCAGAGTGCTTGGCTCAGAAATATTGATGTCCACGATTTCATTCAGGCATTTGGTAAAGCTTAGGAGCGAAGGCAAGAAGGGCAGGGGCAATCTGGATGCAGCCGTTCACTCGAGACAGGGCCGGTTGTCGAGAGAAACCGATTTTAAAGGAATCCCCGGAACCAATTTTTCAAATCTCCTAAAAGGCATCACCGCCATGGCCACCATGGCCACCATGGGCGCTGGGGTGGTTTCGGCGTCGGAGTGGGCGTCGGAGTGGGCTTGGGCGTTGGAGTGGGCGTCGGCTTAGGAGCTGGCGTTGGAGTGGGAGTTGGCTTCGGTGTCGGCGTCGCCGTTGGGGAAGGAACCGGCGTCGGCGTCGCCACAGGAGTCGGGGCCGAAACCGCCTTGGGCAATACGGAGATCGCTCTCGCAACCGGAGTTCCCAGTCCGGTTACCAGGTCGTATCCAGAAACGGCAGGGTATCCATTGCTGCCGGAAACAATATCACGCACAACGGTGGAGTAGCCGGTTTTTGCAGCGCTATAGAGCGCAGCATTGAAGGAATCTGTTCCGGCGTTTCCAAGGCTCGCGCGTCGTGCGAGAAGCGCCGCCCATTGCGGGGTTCCCGCGCTGGTTCCTCCAAAGACATGCCATCCGCCGACATTCGTTGCTGGATCGGTGAAGTAAACGGACACCCCGGTATACGGGTCGGCATTGTAACTGATGTCCGGGACTCCTCGGCCCGCATTGGCATTCCACCCCGCCTGATAAGTGGGAAGGAGTTCTGTCCGGCTCGTCCCGCCGCCACTTCCGCTCCAGGCCACCTCGGAAAGAACGGTTCCTGCCGCAGTGTCATAAAGAAGCGTGGTGCCGCCGACCCCCACCACATAGGGGGACGATGCCGGCCAGCTCACCCCGGCACCGGAATCCCCTGAGGATGCCACAAAACTGACTCCCGGCTTGTTGAAATACGAATCATAGAGAGAGGCCCCTTGAAATTCCGGCGTTCCCCAGCTCATCGAAACCACGGAGGCCTTGAGCGTGGAAACCGCATAGTTCACCGCTGAGAGAAGGCTGGTAAGACCCGGGTCGGGAGCAACCACGACCGCGATCGATGCGCCGGGGGCCATGGCATGGGACCATTCGACATCCAAAGTGGTCTCCCCAGCCCAACCGGAGTTGGGCCTGGCAGGCTTCCCGAGCGGATACGCGACCGACAATGTGGTCGGAGGAAGATTGTATTGGGCGCAGAAAGTGTTCAGATCTTGCTGAATTGTCGGGCTCCCGTAGGCGACAATAACTGCAATGGTCTGGCCTCGCCCGTCTCCCGATGTCGCAATCTGGTCAAAACCATACGCGTGGCTAAGGTGCGCGGGCACATAGCCTGTGCTCAGGTATCCGCTAGCGGCGGGAATGACATCGCCGTCTCGAGCCTTGCCGATTGTGTTCCCCTTCTTGCCGTCCTTCCAACCGTATTTCCACTGGAGCGAGGGCTTCAGGCCATTTCCGACACCGTCACAGTTTTCGGCCGGGAGTTTGGAGGGTTGAACCACAAGGAGCGTTGCCAGCAGGAGGAAGAATCGAGATGTCATGTTCAATGGGTTTTGTTTTGGGCTGTTGCTTTGCAAGCGACAGCTCCTTGCTTGTCCAAAAGCACTGACTCCCCATCGCTGTCAAGGAAAAATGATGCGGATCAATAATGTTGAATGTGGTTTCGTCACAACAACGAAACTTTTCATCCGTATTGCAGTCGCAGATGCTGTCTCCTTCTCGTGTTCTGAGCCTCGCGCTTGCGACTCCGGCCGGATGGGTTAGCGTGCCGCATGCATTATTTTTTCGCAAAGGTGATCCGTCCGGGAATTTTCATTTCGATCTTCGTGCTGTTAGCAGGCTGTGCGGTTGACATCGGCCCTTATCCCCAGTCGCAATCGATGGAGGCAGCCGTGCAAACCGTCCTTGTAAAACAGGGCTATTATCAGGGTCCGATAGACGGAACCATCGGGCCCGCAACGAGCCGGGCGATCCGTAATTATCAGCGCGACCACCGACTCACACCCACGGGCACCATCAATCCGGCCTTGACGGTCAGCATGGGATTGACCGGGCCGCCATCGGTGAGCGTCAGCCGCTACTACGCGGGCTATCCCGCCTACTATCCCTGGTATGCGGCCCCAACGTATTACGTGCCGCCCGTGATCGGCGTTGGCTGGGGGGGCGGATACGGCGGTTACTGGAACCG
>CAZSDC010000127.1:7908-9023 GCA_964605515.1 uncultured Chthoniobacter sp. | reverse complement strand
CCTCCCCGATCTACTGGCTCTACATGAACAACGGCATTGACGGCAACCCGCAGGCCCTGCCGGTGAACACCCAGTTCTCCGCCTATCCGTGGGCGGTCTGGGCGGCCCGGCTCCGCGTGGATCCCACGCCGGAATTCAATGCCATGGTCGGCGCCTACCAGGTCTCGAACCGCGTATTTAATCCGGAATATCACGGGCTGGATTGGAGCATCCGCCAGGGTGACGGAGTCCTGCTCATCAGCCAGCTCGGCTGGACGCCGGAGTTTTTCAAACGGCCGGTTGAGAAGGCACCGGCATCGGACGGAAAATCGGTCGCGGCGACAAAGGCCCGCTCGGAGGGCAAGACATTCAAGGCGGTCTCCCCGGAAACCGAGATGAAAGGTCTGCCCGGGCATTACTGGTTCGGCGCGTATTACTCGCCTTGGCAGTTCGCCCAATTCGGCACATCCGACACCGCAACCAATTCCTACGGGTTCTACTTTCATGCCGACCAGATGGTCTGGCAGAAGGCGCCGGGCAGCGACCAAGGTCTGACCCTCTGGTCATCGTTCGTGCTCTCCCCGCAGCAAAACATCGCCAAGCTCCCGTTCCAGGCGAACGCTGGCGTCGTTTACAAAGGCCTCATCCCCGCCCGCGAACAGGACGACACGATCTTTGGACTCGTCTATGGAAAGTTCAGCCGCAACTACGCGCGCACGGTCGAAGCCGCGGGAAACGGATATCCCCAGTATGAAATGGTGCTCGAATGGGGCTACCGGGTGAACTTCACTAAATTTGCCTACATCCAACCCGACCTCCAATGGGTGATCAACCCGGGCGGCACGGGCAGGATTCCGAATGCGCTCGTGCTCGGCGCCCAGATGAGCGTGATCTTTTAATCCGGGTTTGACAAAGCGGGGAGGCGGTTGATAACTTCCGCGAGTTCGCGGGGCTTCCCCCAGATGTTGTGGAGGTGGATTCCCTGCGGCACAATATCTATGCAATCAGTTCTCGATACTCCGGTGTTGGTGCTGAACCGCCTGTGGCAAGCCGTGAACACTTGCAGCGCGCGGAGGGCCTTCACATTGCTCTACCAAGGCCACGCCCAGGCCGTCTCTGCAGATTCCGGCGAGGGC
>CAZSDC010000127.1:0-7898 GCA_964605515.1 uncultured Chthoniobacter sp. | reverse complement strand
CCCCCAGCCGGAAATGGTCAAGACGATCACGATGAATGTGAGGATCCCCCGGATCATCGTCCTCCTGCTTTTTGAGCGCCTTCCCAAAAAGGAAGTGAAGTTCACCCGCCACAATGTCTTCGAGCGAGACAAGAATACCTGCCAGTATTGCGGGGAAAATTTTTCCCGGGAGAATCTGAACCTCGACCATATTATGCCGCGCGATCGCGGCGGGCAGACAAGCTGGGAAAACATCGTGTGCTCGTGCATCCCCTGCAACACGCGGAAAGGAAACCGCCTGCCGCACGAGGCCAAGATGCACCTGATCCGGAAGCCGAAGCGTCCGAAGTGGCGGCCGTTCCTCCACATCTCGCTCTCGAATTCACCGCATGACAGCTGGAAACACTTTTTGGACATCGCGTATTGGAATGTCGAGCTGGGCGATTGATCTGGCTCTTTGGCCCGAAAAAAGCCGCGCTCGCACAAACCGGCGATCTGTGGTATTGCAAACCTGAGTGGAGGAGACGAAACAACGCCGCAACCCCGCCGTCTGGCACTACCTCAACCGGTTTCTCACGGTTCTGATCGTGCTTGCCGGGGTCCTGTTTATCGGGCTGTCGCTCTACCCGGAGTGGCGGCACCGCAACCAGCTCTCCTCGCAGTTGGAAGACGAGCAGGCCAAATTCCGAGCCGAGCAGCTCCTGCAAAAAAAGCGCGAGCGGGAAGTCAATCTTCTGCAAACCGATCCCGCCTACGTCGAGACGATCGCGAGGGACAAGCTCGGAGTCATGAAGGAGGGCGAGACGATCTTCCGCCTCGATGGTTCGCGGGCTCCCGTCGTCGAAACCACCCGGCCTCCGAAAGCAAAATAATCCTGCTTTGTTATTTGCGCGGGCCCTGCGGCATGGTATCCGCCTTGCATGAACGACGCCCTTCAGGCATTGGATACCTCCGCCATCTCAGCCCGTCTGGCTGCGCTGCGGAGGTTTCTTTGACTTGCCGGAACTGACCCGGAAACTCGCGGAAATCGAGGCGCGCATGAACGAGCCGGATTTCTGGAACAACCGGGAAAAGGCGCAGCGGGATGTTGCCGAGGTCTCTGCGTTGAAGGGCAAAATCCTCCCTCTCCATGGGCTTGAATCCCGCGCCGCCGACCTTGATGTTCTCCGCGAGCTGGCCGACGGGGAATCCCCGGAAAACCAGCCGGCGGCTGTTGCCGAGGTGGTTGCAGAATTTGAAACGCTCCAGAAGGACCTGGACAAATTTGAAATCACGGCCCTGCTGTCGGGCGAGTTCGACAACAACCCCGCCTTCCTCACCATCCATGCCGGCGCAGGGGGCACCGAGTCCTGCGATTGGGCGGACATGCTTCTTCGGATGTACCAGCGGTGGATGGAACGGCGCGGGCTCGCTTCTGAAATTGTGGACATCCAACTCGGCGATGAAGCCGGGGTCAAATCCGCCACGCTGCGGGTGAGCGGAGAAAACGCGTTCGGATACCTGCAGACCGAGATCGGGGTCCATCGTCTCGTGCGGATTTCCCCGTTCGATTCCAACAAGCGCCGACATACGTCCTTCGCGAGCGTGGACGCCGTCCCAGAGATTGAGGACGTTCCGCTGGAGATCAACCCGGCCGACATCGAGCGCGACACCTTCCGCTCCGGCGGCAAGGGTGGTCAGAATGTCAACAAGGTCGAGACCGCAGTCCGCCTCCGCCACGTCCCGACCGGGATCGTCGTCGCCTGCCAAGCCGAGCGCAGCCAGGGCCGGAATTCCGAGTTGGCCATGCAGATGCTCAAGGCCAAGCTCTACCAGCTCGAAGTGGACAAAAAGCGGGCCGAGGTGGACCGCCAATACGGCGAGAAGGGGGACATCGCCTGGGGGAACCAGATCCGCTCCTACGTCTTCCAGCCCTACCAGATGGTCAAAGACCTCCGCACCGGAGTCCAGTCCAGCAACGTCCAAGGCGTGATGGACGGGGAGATCGATGCCTTCATCGAAGGCAAACTCCGCGGCCTCACCTACAAAAAGGGCGCGGGCGACGACGAGGAGGACTGAGCCGGGATATCCATTGTGGTCCCGTGTGCACGCCACCGTAATTCACACCAGAAAGCGTTTGCATTTCCCCGCCGTCGGGTCCAGTCTCCCCCTCCATCCAATTTATGAGCCAGCATCCCAGTTTGAAAGGTAAAGGGGCCATCCAGGCCAAGCGCAGTGTTTTAAAAAGATTCGAACGCGTTGATCTCTTGAAGAAGCGCGGTCAGTTCAAGGACGGCCAGCGGGTCATCGGCCTTCCAAAAACAAAACCGGAGGATTAATTCCTCCGCTGCCCCCTATGCGGCTGAACCGCTTTCTTGCCGCTGCGGGCCTCGGGTCCAGACGGTCCTGCGAAGACCTCATCGCGACCGGCGCGGTGGTGATCAATGGCAGCCGTGTCGAAAAACTGGCGACGGTGGTCGCCGACGGTGACGACGTCCGTGTCCACGGTCGCATCATACGCGTGGCCCGGCCGGTTTACGTCCTCTTCCACAAGCCCCGCGGATTTGTCGTGACCAAGTCCGATGAGCGAGGACGGCGGACGATCTACGATCTTTTGCCCCCCGAGTATTCCACGCTCTTCCACGTCGGACGCCTCGACAAGGACAGCGAGGGCCTCCTCCTTCTCACCAACGATGGCGACCTCGCGCAAAAGCTCACACATCCGTCTCACGGAATCGAAAAGGAATACGAGGTGACGCTCGACAAATCCTTCGACCCCGCCCACTCCGCCAAAATGATCCGCGGCATCTTTATCGAAGGCGGCCGCGCGCGCTTCGAGCGGGTCTATATTCTCGGCCCGGGCCGCGTCCGCGTCGTCCTCCGCCAGGGGATCAAGCGCCAGATCCGCCTCATGTTCTACGACATGGGATATGAGGTTGAGCGCCTTAAGCGAACCCGGATCGGAATGATCGGCGACCAGGGGATTCCTCCGGGCCATTTCCGCCTGCTCGCCCCGCACGAACTCCAATCCCTGCAGGCGGAAAAAAATCCCCCTTCCTCCAAATTGCCCAAATCCCGGACGCCCGCTCCTGCCCGCAAAAATCCCCGTCGGCCCGCACACCGCCGTGACAATCCTTGAAGCGATGGCTTCCAAAACCTCCACCACTTATTTCGTCACGGGCTCCGACGAGTCGGCCGTCAAGAAAGCGGCCGCAGCGCTTGCCGCCGAGCTGGCACCGGGAGCCGACGCATTCGGGCTTGAGACTATCGACGGGGCGGTCGATACGGTGGACGCGGCGACAGGGAAGATCCACGCGACCTCGCAAGCCCTGCTCACGCTGCCATTTTTGGGGGGCACCAAGCTGGTCTGGCTGAAGAGTGCCACCTTCCTGGCCGACTCCGTCACCGGCCGGTCGGAGTCGGTCGCAGACGCGTTGGAGGCGCTCTGTGAAATCCTGAAGAACCCGCTGCCCGACGGGGTGACATTTCTCATGAGCGCCCCCGAGCCGGACAAGCGCCGATCGGCCTACAAACAGCTCACCAAGCTCTGCAAGACGAGCCTTCACGACAAGCCCGATCTCGGCTTCCGCGCCGGTGAGGAGGAGGTTGTTTCCTGGACCGCCGGAAAAGCCCACGACCGTGGGCTGAAGATTTCCCATGAGGCCATCGAGGCGCTTGCCGCGAGGGTCGGACTCGACTCGGGCCAGCTCGATAACGAGCTGGATAAGCTGGAGACGGCCTTCGGCCCCGGACACGCCATCGAGGCACCCGACGTCCGCGCGCTGGTTCCGGCAACCCGGGAAAGCGGGATCTTTGATATCGGCAATGCGATCTCCGCACGCAACCTTCCCCTCGCACTGGAGACCCTTTCGCAGCTCCTCCGCCAAGGCGAAAAGGGAGTCGGCATCCTACTCGCCTCAATTGTGCCGACCGTCAGAAACCTTCTTCTCGTGAAGGATCTGCTCGCCCGCCACAAGCTGCAGCCACCGGCACAGCCCCAGTTTTTCGGCTCCCTCCTGAACCGCCTCAACGCGGCAGACATCGACCATCTCCCCAGAAAAAAGGACGGGACGCTGAACACGTATCCCCTGGGAATTGCAGCCAGAAATTCGGTCCATTATACCTCTGCGGAGTTGCACCGCGCGTTCCAGGGTTGCGCCGAGGCCAACCTTCAGATGGTCACCAGCCAATCCAGCGACGAGGTCGTCCTCACGCGCCTGCTCGCCGGCTTCATGACCCGGGCGGCCTGATCGTCAATACGAACCCTCGACCCGCGCCGCAACATCGCGGTAACCGTAGTCGATTTCGTAGATCTGCTTCATGCAGGCGATGGATTTTTCTTTGTCGCCCATCTTTTCATAGACGAGGCCCAGATTGTAAACGACATCCTTCTTGACGGCATCCATGAGGGTGAGCTCCGCACACGCGTCCGAGAGGGTTTTGGCCGCAAGGTCATACATCGCGCGAGCGGTGAAACACTGGCCCAGCAGACACATCGAACGGATGCGGGCGTTCGGGTTCATCCTCGCCTTTTGAAGTTCGGGAATCGCTTCCTGATACCGTTGCAGGCTCACCAGAATCTCGCCCAGATCATAACGGGACTGCAGGTCGGTCGGGTTCCGCTCCACCCGCCGGTTCGCCTCGTCGAGAAGCTGTTCGGCCCTCTGGAGCTTGAGGGATTCCAGCTCGACCTTGTATTGGGCGGCCTCTTCCGAGTCGGGATTCGCTTCGATGAATTCCTCGCGGGCTGCGATCGCAATATCGAATTGTTTGAGGCGGAGATCTGCGGCTTTGCGCACAAGCGCCTGGTCGGAATTCCCGGTCAGGCTGGCGGCATAGTTATACCAGTTGGTCGCACTTTCGAAATCCTCCTTCTGCTCGCAAAGCTCCGCGATCTTTCTGGCGGCATCCACGCTGTCCGGCTCACGTTCGATTCTTGCGCGCAGCCCTTCGAGGAGTTGCTCGATCATATCGTCGCTGCGGACGACACGGGCCTGCTGTTCGAGCGAGACGGCCTGGTCCTCGTCTTTGAGGAGGTCGCGGTAGGTTGATCCCTCGCGTTCCCATCCACCCTTCTGCATCGAGGCGGCGGCGGAGGCGTCCTTTCCTCCTTTGATAGCGGCCAGGTCATTCGGGGTGATCTCCGTGATCTTGTTGTAAATTTCAACGGCCTTGGTGGGGTTCCCCTGCTGCATGTGATGCTTGGCGAGTTCGTGCAGGATTTTTGTCTCTCGGGGATTCCCTTCAATGATCGTTTCCAGAGCGAACGCCGCCACCTCCGGGATGTTGGCGGCCATGGCCGCTTCGCGGAGGAGTTGGTTCACCTGCACATTAAACGGTTCGGTCTCGAGAATTTTTTCCGCGGCATCCATGGCAGCGGCGGGATCTTTCTTGATCAACCCCTGCACTTTCATGGTGCTGAACGATGCGCTG
This sequence comes from uncultured Chthoniobacter sp., assembly GCA_964605515.1. Lineage (GTDB taxonomy): Bacteria > Verrucomicrobiota > Verrucomicrobiia > Chthoniobacterales > Terrimicrobiaceae > QYQL01. Next base: position 2,507 of record CAZSDC010000127.1, on the reverse strand, counting down.
GAGAGCCCGCCAAGCACGCCCTTCTTGCCGCCGGTCTTGGCAATCGCCGCCTTGCGGGCGAGCTGGCGTCCAGCCAGGAATTCGGGATGCGATTTGAGGAGTGGCTGGAGGAGCTGCACCGCATAGCCGAAATTCCGGAGCTGCATGGCGCTCATTGCTTTGAGCCATGTTGCACGAAACTGTTCAGGAAGGTCCTTCTCGGTCTTGACTGCCATAAAGAACGGCGACTTTAACGCCAGCCGTCCGGTTCATCAAGTCCCGCTGTTGGGAGATTTTTCCGGAGCCGCCGGGGATGGCAGGGCGGGAAGGTTCGCGAGCTCGAGCAACTTGGAGAAATCCGTCTGCACATTTTCGAGATAATTCGAGGGGCCGTGTTCGAAAAGAACCACAAAGAGAAATGTCATCGCGGCCACGAGGGCGATCCGGATAGTGAAGGCGAGCAGGGATGTGATCATGTGAGGATGGATGGTTGAATGCAAAACCCGCGTTTCAGGGTAGCGCCGGGCTGGAGGACCTGGATGCCGGCTTTGTTTTCGAAAGCCACGGGAGGATTGCTGTCCGGCAGCCCCCAGCAGGGCTCAATGCAGAGAAAGTTGTCCGAATCGCTCCAGAACGTCACATAAGGGACCTCGGAAAAATCCAGCGCGACGGCCGTGCCTCTCTGCAGATCCTCGATACGGAACGTCCTCTCCTTGATCCCTTCCATCCCGAAGATGAAAGATCCCGGCAGGTCGGATTTCGGATAAGGGAATTCGCCGCCGGAAAAATCTTGCATCTCGGTCGCCCCGTCCAAAAAATTCCCCGGAGCCATGAGGCGCACGTATTTTCCGGGCGGAAGAATCACCCTCGCCTCCCGGACGCTCCCCACGGAAAAGCCGGGGTGGAGGCCGAAGCTGACATGCGCATCCCGCGCCGGCTCCTCGTTGGTAAACTCAAAATCGATGCGCACGCCGGAGCCGGTCAGCCGGTAGCTCAAGTTCAGTGAAACCTTCAACGGATATGCAGCCGGAGGAACCTGGTCCGCGCTCACCCGATAGGCGAGCCCGTCGGCCAATCGCTCCGGTTCCGCAAAATCAAAATGTCTCAGAAAACCGTGGTTCCCACCCCGGATGGTCGAGCCGCGATAGACCGATTGTTCATTCCAGAGCCGGTGAAGAAAATATCCCATGACCGTCGCATGGTTCGCCCAGCCGGAGGCGGGTTGGGAGACATCTCCATCCCGATACAAAAACCCAACTCCATTCAAAGCCAGGCTCACCATCTCCGCGCCGTGCCGGTCAATACGCACGCGCAGCCCCCCGGACTCGATCTCGTCCAACGTTTTGCCGTCCTGCAGGATGGTGCGAAAATGCATGGAACCCGGGATTGCATCACAGGCCTTGCGGAAATTCAAACTCCGCGTGAAACTCGTTTTCATGATCCGGCTCCGCGAAGAGGATATTGAACAGATTTTTCACCGCTCCAGCGGGCCCGGCGGCCAGCACGTCAACAAGGTCTCAACCGCCGTCACCCTCAAGCATATCCCGACCGGGCTCATCGTTACCGCATCGGATTCCCGCTCCCAGTCGCAGAACCGCGCTCTCGCCCGCGAACGTCTCGAGGAAAAATTGGCCGAATCCGCACGCAGGAAAAAACTCGCCGACCTCGCTGAAGCCTCGCGCGAACGCCGCAGGAAAGCCAAGCGCTCACGGGGAACAAAAGCCCGCATGGTGGAATCCAAACGCCGCCGATCAGAGACGAAAAACCTGCGTGGGAAAGTTCGCACAGCCCACTAGGTATAGCAAGATCTAGCCCTGACCGGGACTATCGACCGATTTTTCTCAGCGCGATCCGCACGGCGTCGCTCGTTTCCTCGACCCGCAGCACGAAGCAGGCGGCCAAATAGACCAGCGCGGCAGCGCCCAGGGTGGCAAAAAGCACGAGGGACCGCTGCCAAAAGACCGGCTCGGGAAAAAGTGCAGGCGCAAAATGCATTCCCGCCCAGCACGTCAGTCCAAGCGGAACGGCGGCCAGAGCGCATCTCGCGAGCGCGAGGAGAAAACGGCGGCTTTCGAGCGTGCCGGCCGGCCCGAGCATTAAAAAATAGAGCGCTGCAAAATTCAGTGTGGCGCAGATCGTGGTCGAGAGCGCGAGCCCTCGGTGCTCGAGGCCCAGCTTGAACACAAAAAAATAATTCAGGGTGAGGTTGAGCGCGATCGAGGCGAAGCTGACGAGCATCGGCGTCCACTTGCGGTCGATAGCGTAGAACGCAGGCGAGAGGACTTTGATGCACGAATAGGCGACGAGTCCGAGGGCGTAGAACTGCAAGGCAAACCCGGTTTGCAGTGTGTCCCTGGCGTGAAATTCGCCGTGTTGATAAATCAACCCGATCACAGGATTGGCCAGAAACCAGAGACCCACGGCGGCCGGAAGAGTCAGGAAGACAGCCAGCCGCATCGCCTTCCCGAGCGTCGGGCCGAATGAACTGGTGTCCGAACCGGCAGCGATCCGCGACACCACCGGCAGCG
>CAZSDC010000126.1:0-9048 GCA_964605515.1 uncultured Chthoniobacter sp. | reverse complement strand
CGGAATTCCCCGGTGCTCAAGTCCGCGAACGAGAGCCCGAACGCTCCTTTCCTCTCGCTGACCGCGGCCAGATAGTTCGGTTTCCGGTCATCGAGGCCGAAGTCGTCGAGCGTTCCCGGGCTGAGGATCTGGGAGACTTCGCGGCGCACGAGTTTTCCGGCGGTGACTTCGCCGACCTGGTCGCAGATGGCCACGCGCCATCCGGCGGCGATCAGCTTTTCGATGTATCCGCGCGCGGCATGAAACGGCACCCCGCACATCGGCGTCGCCCCGCGCTTTGTCAGCGCCACATTCAAAACCGGTGCAGCCGCCAGCGCATCCTCCCCGAACATCTCGTAAAAGTCTCCCAGGCGAAACATCAGCAACGTGCCCGTTGGCAGCTCGCGCCGGACGGCGTGATACTGCTGCATCATGGGGGTGAGGGTTTCCGCGGACATCAGAGCGTGTCGAGAAATGCGACGAGCGGGCTGGTGGCAGAGGCGTGGGAAAGCCGCATCGGGAGCCCGGCCTCGACCGCTTCGCGGGCGGCTTGAACGGTTTGCTGGAACGCCCGCGCCATGCGGACGGGATCTTCCGCGGCGGCGATCGCGGTGTTCACGAGCACGGCGTCGGCGCCGAGTTCAATCGCTTCCGCCGCGTGGCTCGGGGCACCAATCCCGGCATCCACGACCACCGGCACCGTCGCCTGCTTGATGATAATTTCAATCTGTGCCCGTGTTTCGATGCCCCGGTTGCTCCCAATCGGCGAACCGAGCGGCATCACGGTGGCCGTCCCGACGTCCTGCAGGCGTCTGGCGAGAACGGGATCGGCGTTGATATAGGGCAGCACGGCGAATCCTTCCTTCACGAGGATCGCCGCCGCCGCCAGGGTCTCGACAGGATCCGGCAACAGATAATGAGGATCGGGGTGGATCTCCAGCTTCACCCACATCGGAAGTCCGGCCGCTGCAGCCAGTCGCGCCAAACGCACCGCTTCCTCCGCGTTCATCGCCCCGCTTGTGTTGGGGAGGAGGAGATATTTTTTCCCGTCCACGAAATCCAGGATATTAGCGAACGGGTCCTTGTTACCGCTCAAATCCGCGCGCCGCAGGGCGACGGTCACGATCTGAGCACCGCTCGCCTCCAGCGCGTCGCGCATCGTCTCGTTGGAGGAAAATTTCCCCGTCCCCAGCAGGAGCCGCGAGGAAAATTCGCGGCCGGCAATGATCAATGGTCCGTTCACAGGCGGTCTATCATGCCTGCCCATGCCACCGGGGGGCAACAAAGAAGAGGCCGGTTTTTACTCCCGCCTAGCGAGTGCGGACAGATCAGCGGCGCATTTTCTTTTCATCCCGAGCAGCGAGCGCGTCGTAGATTGGAAGGTCTTTGAGCAGTGTGGGGATCAGATAGGCACCGAGGCACGTGGCGAGCATAGGGAAGAACAGCGAGTAGCACCCGGTCATTTCCAGGCAGATGACGATGCCGGTCAGCGGCGCCCGGATGGTGGCAGTGAAGAACGCAGCCATGCCTGCAACTGCAAAGGCCAGCGGCGAAGGGACGAGCGAGGGCAGCAGAGCGTGATTGAGGGTGCCCGAGGCCGCGCCGACGATGGCACCCAGGGCGATGACCGGCGCAAAGAGCCCGCCGGGGGTGCCAGCGGAATATGAAAGCGGTCCCAGAAAAAACCTGAGGCTTGCGACCCCGAGCAAAAGCCAGACTTCCGACCGGTTGGCCAGGATCGACTGCGTGATGTCGTCGCCCCCGCCCACCCATTTCGGGGCGAACCATGCGACGGAACCGATGCAAAACCCGATCACTGCGGCGCGGAGAGGAACCGGAATTTTATCCAGCCTTGATCCAAGCGCCAGCAGGGCGAGAAGCAGGCGGTTGTAGGCGACTCCAAGGATGCCGACCAGGAGCCCGAAGAGAAAAAACAACCATGCCGCCTGTGCCGGAGCCTCCGGAATCACCGGGACCGCATAGTCCTGCGGCATGTGAAAAACCGCCCGCTGGAGAAAGACCGAGACCGAAGCGGCGGTCGCGGCGAGGATGAATGTCTGCGGGGTGATTTTGCGGAAGACTTCCTCCAAAATAAATATCGTTCCGCCGACCGGGGCATTGAACGCGGACGCGAGCCCGGCCCCCGCGCCCGCCGCCATGAGGGATTTCCATGCGCCCTGCAATCCGGGGAACCGGCGCCCGACTTTTTCTCCGATCACCGCGCCCATCTGGACCAATGGACCTTCCCTCCCGAGCACCAGACCAGCCGACAGAGCCAGCCAGCCGCCAAGGAACTTCACCGGAAGCACCCAGGAATGGCGGGGCTGTCCGTTGCCGCGAAGGATTTTTTCGACGTAGGGAACCCCGCTTCCCTGCGCCGTGGGTGCAAACCTGACGACCATCCATGCGGCGAGGCTGGCAGCACCGGCAACGATCACCGAAAGGGCGAGCCATCCAAAAAATGGCGGCCATGTGCGGAGCGCGGAGGTCAGAATTTCCCGAAGAGCATCCCCTCTCCGCAAAAGGAGAAGAAACGCAATGCCCACGAGCCCGGTCAGAGCACCCACGACCACCGCCCCCAGCAGCAGGATCAACGCCGGCCCCGGAGCGGTCGGAAAATCCTCCGGGAGAAAGTCCCTTTCTGCCACATCGTGATCCCCGGAATCGGTCATGGAGACGAGTTCGCTCGAAAATCCTCCGGGAATCAATGGTTTTTCGGGTTTACTTGATCAGGCGTTGAAGGAATACTCCCGGCTTACGTCGCTCACGTGGCGGAACTGGCAGACGCGTACGGCTCAGGACCGTATGGGGTAACCCTTGGAGGTTCGAATCCTCTCGTGAGCACCATTATTCCCGGAAAAGCCGTGCCTCACCTGTTGCCACAACAAGATCCGGAGTTCGTTCAAAAAACGTTTTCGTCCATTGCGGGCCGCTATGATTTCGCAAACCACCTCCTCAGCGGAGGATTGGATTTTTTCTGGCGGGCCCGGGTCTCGCGGGTCGTCGCTGCCTCCAACCCCTCGCGCGTGCTCGACTTGGCGACCGGAAGTGGAGACCTCGCCATCGCAATTCAAAAGGCCTGCCCTTTAGCCCAGGTGATCGCGGCGGATTTCTGCCTGCCCATGCTCGGAGAGGCGAAGCGAAAAAATGTCCCGTGCCTTGTTCAGGCCGACGGACTGGCGCTCCCATTCCTCGGAGAATCATTCGACGCGGTGACCGTCGCATTCGGGCTCCGGAACATGGCTTCCTGGGAAAAGGCGCTGGGCGAAATGCACCGAGTCCTCCGTCCGGGCGGGCTCCTGGTCGTGCTGGATTTTTCCTTGCCGACTCGCGGACCTCTCCGCGAGATCTACCGGGTTTACCTGCATCATTTCCTGCCCCGGATTGCGGGTTGGACGACCGGTCGCGCCGAGGCCTACAAATATCTTGGCGAATCGATCGAGGCGTTCCCGCGGGGTTCCGGCATGGCTGCTCTCATCGAGCCCCAAGGGTTCCACTGCGGGCCACCGCGCAAAATGTGCTTGGGCATTGTCTCCCTCTACGCGGCAAAAAAATTCGGATGTCCTGACAGCGAACTTCCCCGTGCGCAAAAAATTTGATAGGAAACCAAGGCCATATGCTTTTCCAACCCGGTCAGACAATTTTATTCCAAGGCGACAGCATCACGGATGCGGGCCGCAACCGTGAGGACGCGGCCGGTTTGGGAGGGGGATATGCCATGATGGCTGCTTCGCAGATGCAGGCGCTTTACCCCGACCTCGGACTCAAGTTCATCAACAAGGGAATCTCAGGCAACCGCGCGGTTGATCTGGCCGGACGATGGCAGGTGGATTGCCTGAACCTCAAGCCGGATTGGGTCTCCATCCTCATCGGAGTCAACGACTGCTGGCGGCGATACGATGCCAAAGATCCGACTCCGGCAGAGATTTTTGAAACGCACTACCGCGATATCCTCGAACGCTCAAAGCACCGGGGGATCGGGATCATCATCTGCGAGCCGTTCCTCCTGCCCTGCCCGCCGGACCGCGAGGCATGGAGAGAGGATCTGGATCCAAAAATCCATGTCGCACGAAAGCTGGCCCGTGAGTTTGCCGCACGGCTCGTGCCCTTTGACGGGATTTTTGCCGCGCGGAGCGTCCAACAACCGCCTTCCTATTGGGCCGGGGACGGCGTTCATCCCAGCCTGGCCGGTCACGCCCTGATGGCCGCCGAGTGGATCAGGACGGTGGCATAACCCCGGCGGCAGCTGCAGAGCCCACGTCAGCCGAGCATGTCGGCGACCATGGCACGCTCCTCGGTGAGTTCTTTGTTGGTCGCAGCGATTTTCGATTTTGCGAAGGCATCGAGTTCAAGGCCGGTGAGAACTTCGTAGGCACCCGGGGCGGTGGTCTTCACCGGAAGGCCTGCCCAGACTTCGGGGTCGAATCCGTAAAGGCCGTTGGATTTAACGGCAACCGAGTGGATGGTCCCAACAGTGCTGAGGTCACGGACATGGTCCACCAGCGAACTCGCGGCCGAGGCAGCGGAAGAGGCTCCGCGGGCAGCGATAATCGCCGCGCCGCGCTTTCCGACGGTCTCGCAGAACGGTCCCTGAAGCCAGGCGTCATCCTTGATCACATCCACCACGGGTTTTCCCGAGATAGTGGCCAACCCGAAAGCGGGGAACATCGAGGGGCTGTGGTTGCCGAAAATGAAAATGTCTTTGACGTCGGTGGTCTGGACGCCGGCCTTCTTGGCGAGCTGCGTCCGGGCGCGGTTCTGGTCGAGGCGGACCATCGCCGTAAACCGGTCGGGCGTGAGCCGGCGGGCCTTGCTCGCAGCGATCATGCAGTTCGTGTTCGCGGGATTGCCCACCACGGCGACGCGGGCGTTGTCCGCTGCAACCTCGTCGATGATCTTGCCCTGCGCGGTGAAAATCTTCCCGTTGTCCTTGAGGAGGTCTGCGCGCTCCATCCCGGGTCCGCGCGGTTTTGCGCCGACAAGAAGGCTCCAGTTGGCATCGCCAAACCCGACTTTCGGGTCATCGGTGAGCACGATCCCCTGCAGGAGCGGAAACGCGCAGTCGTCGAGCTCCATGGCCACTCCCTCGAGGGCTTTCATGACTTTTTCTACGGGAACTTCCAAAAGCTGAAGGATGACCGGCTGGTCGGGTCCGAACATCGCGCCGGAAGCAATGCGGGGAAGAAGGGCATATCCAATCTGACCGGCAGCACCGGTCACAGCAACTTTGATGGGTGATTTCATATCATTAGAGAAACTAATAGGCCGTCCTGCGCCCGCAAGAAAAATCGTCTCGCGGCGCTCAATTGGGCGCTGTTTTTCCCGCAAACCGGGCCGGTAAAAAATTGGCTGGCCAAGCGAAAACCTTCTGCTATTATATGGATCTTATGCTTATGCAACGGAAAAGTGCTTTCTCTCGTCGTCTTCCGGATTTGGTGACCGAGGAGTTGGTAGCGGTGCTCACCAAGAAGAGTTCGTTTGAATTCAAGCAACTGTTCGACGTCGTCCACGAACGCCTGCGGGCTCGCAATGCGGCCAGCGGCGGCGAAGAAATGCTCCGCCTCCGGGCTTACGAAAAACTCCAGAACCTTGTTTCCCGGGGCATGGTCAAGAAAACCGGGAAGAAATACAAAGGCTTGGCCTCACTCGCCAAAGCGCTGACACCCGCCGAGCCCATCCCTGTCGGCAAGTAGCATTTTTAGCCCCAGGTTTTTTCCAGAGGCATTCCACGGATCGGGCGGGCTTCCATGCCTGGGGGCGGATGAATTTTATCCACGAACCGAGGAAAAACTTGGATTGCTTTAGGTTCGCTGGTAAACGCATCCAAACGTGAGTCAGGAATCCCCCACAATCGAAGTTGTCGAGCAGGAAGTCCACACGCTCGACCATGTCGACCAATACCTCATGATCGGGAAGGAGTCGGACGCTTCCGACATCCACCTGAGCGTGAACTCGAAGCCCATCTGGCGAAGATACGGCATTCTGGAACCCATCTGGAACCAGGCTCCGGTTCTCACCGCCACAGACACGGAGCGTCTGGCGATGGGATTTCTCGACGACAAGCAGAAGGAGCAACTGACCGAACGCGGGGACGTGGATTTTGCCTACTCTAACAGCCTCGGGCGTTTCCGGACGAGCGTCGTGCGCCAGCGCATCGGGTATGATCTCGTGTTCCGCATCATCAACAGCCGGGTCCGGAATATGGACGAGTTGGGACTACCGCCGCAGTTGAAGCTGCTCACCCAATATCACAATGGCCTGGTGCTGGTCACCGGCTCGGTCGGCAGCGGAAAAAGCACCACTCTCGCGGCTCTGGTCGATGAGATCAACTGCCATCGGCAGGACCATATCATCACCCTCGAAGATCCGATCGAATACGTAATCCCTTCCAAAGGCTGCCATGTGACCCAGCGCGAGGTCCACACCCACACCCAATCTTTCGGAAATGCCCTGCGCGGCGCCCTGCGCGAGGATCCGGATGTGATCATGGTCGGTGAAATGCGCGATCTGGAAACGATCCAGCTCGCGATCACCGCCTCCGAAACCGGCCACCTCGTGCTCGGAACACTCCACACCAGCAATGCCGCGCGGACACTCGACCGGGTGCTCGACGTATTCCCGACCGACCAGCGCGACCAGATCCGGATCATGGTGAGCGAGTCCCTGCGGGGGGTCATATCCCAGCAGCTCGTCCCGCGGGCGGACGGCACCGGGCGCGTCCTGGCCATCGAGATCCTCATGAACACGCCGGCGGTGGGAAACGTGATCCGCGAATCCAAGACTTTCATGCTTCCGGGCATCATCCAAACCGGACGCAAGCTCGGAATGAAACTGATGGACGACTCGCTGACGGAGCTGTTCCAGGCCGGCGTCATTTCCGCCGAGGAGGCGGTTTACCGGGCCGACCAGAAGAACCAGATGATGCAGGTGACGGGACACCACTGATATGGCCTATATCAACCAATTTTTTGATGTCCTCATCGAAACCGGGGCCTCGGATCTTCATTTGGGCGAGGGCCAGCCGCCGAAGATCCGCCGGCACGGCGAGATCGTGCCGATCCGCGAGACCGCGTTAACCCACGAGGAGATGAGCTTCATGCTCCAGGAGATTTGCGGCGAGCGGAGATGGAAGAAACTCGAGGACACCGGCGATCTCGACTTCGCCTACGAGATGGACGAGGAAAACCGTTTCCGCTGCAATTATCTCAAGCAGACAAACGGCTACGGAGCGGTCTTCCGGATCATCCCCACGAAGATCAAAACTCTCGAGGAGCTTGGCGTGCCGACCGTAATCAAAACGTTCGGGCACATGCGCGGCGGGATCGTGCTGGTCACCGGGCCCACCGGATCCGGAAAGAGCACGACGCTGGCCGCCCTCATCGACTACATCAACTGCAATTTTTCGCGCCACATCGTGACCATCGAGGAGCCGATCGAATTTGTGCACCGCAACAAGATGAGCATCATCACCCAGCGCGAGGTGCCGGAGCATGCCCCCTCGTTCCCCATCGGACTCAAAGCCGCTTTGCGCGAGGATGCGGACATCGTACTCGTGGGCGAAATGCGCGACCTCGAGACGATTTCGCTCGCGCTGACTGCCGCAGAGACCGGCCTGCTCGTTTTCGGCACCCTGCACACAAACAACTCACGCAAGACCGTTGACCGCATGATCGACGTGTTTCCGAGCGACCAGCAGGCCCAGGTTCGCACCATGCTCTCCGCATCGCTCCGTGGAGTTGTCGCCCAGCTCCTCATGAAGAAGCAGGACGGCAAAGGCCGCGTGGCGGTCAACGAGATCCTCGTGGTCAACAGCGCGGTCTCGGCAATCATCCGCGAAGGAGCCACCCAGAAACTCCAGGACGTAATCGTTGCGGGAAAAGGCGAAGGCATGCAATTCATGGACGACGCGATCATGGAGCAGCTCATGACCGGAGCCGTGAACGCACACGAGGCCTACATGAAGGCCATCGACAAGCAGCGGTTCAAGCCGTTCCTTCCCCCGGAGGAGGAGGGGCTCGCGAACGCAGCTGGCGTTCCGGACGATGTCGATCACCAGGACTTGGGAAAAAGACCAACTCTCCGTCCAAAAACCGCCGTGGACGAAATTAAAAAGAACCTCAAGCACTCGTGAAGTCCACAGCCCCGCGTGTGGCTCTGGAATACCGCCGGTCTGCGGATCATCCATCCTCAAAAAAGCCGGTGTCGGCTGCCCCGGGCGGAGAAGTCCTCCTTGTGGATATCAGCAACACGTTTGCCAAACTCGCGATCGCAAAGAACGGACGGATCGGACGTGTGCACCGGCTTCCCACGAAAACGCTTCGGGCTGCGCAGATCCTTGCGATTACGGAGGGGCGTCGTCTGAAAGGTGCTGTCGCCGCCTCGGTGGTCCCGGCAAAAAACCGCGAGGTGAATGCGGCCTGCGGGCCGGGAGTCTGCTGGGTCGGGCCGGATATCGCGCTCGGTGTGGGCATTAATTATCCGTCCCCGCGCGGGATCGGGCCTGACCGCCTCGCCAATGCGGCCGGATGCAAGGCGCACTACGGAGTCCCCTCCATCGTCGTGGATTTCGGCACAGCGGTGACATTCGATGTCCTCTCTGCAGGAGGCGACTACATCGGGGGCGTGATTGCCCCTGGGCTCAATGCCATGACCGAGTATCTGCATGATCACACCGCCCTTCTGCCGTTCATCAAACTGAGCGAACCAGTGTCTGCTGTCGGCCGTTCCACGCGCGATGCCATGATCTCCGGGGCCGTTTACGGGTATCGCGGCCTGGTTTCAGAAATCATCTACCGGGTCAGAAAGGAAGCTTTTCCACGGAAGAGGCCGAAAGTGATCGCCACCGGCGGCGATGCCTCGCTCATCGCCTCAGGATCCGCCATTTTCGATGCTGTGGACCCACTGCTCACCCTGCGTGGCCTTCTCGTTGTGGCCGGACTCAATTTGTGACGCGCACGCTGCCAATTTTTTCTCAGCCTCTGATGGATATTTTCCTGCGGGACCTGTAAGGTGGGCCAATGAACCGGCGCTCGCGCACACTCGATCTCGGCTCGTCCAGCACCGGCATCA
>CAZSDC010000125.1:0-9061 GCA_964605515.1 uncultured Chthoniobacter sp. | reverse complement strand
TGCTGCATATGATCAGCGAACGCCGGAGCCGGTAATGGGAATACTTTCCAAAAAAAAATCAACTGAAGCGGCGCACCGCTGCACGGGCGAGGTCGTTATTGAGAACAGAAACGGCCTCCACGCACGTCCGGCCGCCATGTTTGTCAAAATTTCCAGCCGCTATCGCGCGGAAGTCTGGGTAGAAAAAGATGGGGAGCGCGTGAACGGTAAGAGCATCATGGGGCTCATGATGCTGGCCGCCGGCAAGGGTTCTCGCCTGCAGGTCATCGCGGAGGGGGCGGACGCGGACAAGGCCGTCGCGGAGATCAAAAACCTTGTCGAAACACGCTTCGGGGAAGAGTAGTTCAAGTATTTACGAAGTGAATTTTTCCTGCTAGGAGTGGCTCCCTCATGGAGCCACCGAACGCCAGCGGGAACGAACAGAGATTCACAGGCATTCCTGTGGCTCCGGGAATTGCCCACTGTGCGATCATGGTCCAGTGGGAAGAGGACGAGGATATCACCCTCCGGAAAATCGAACTGCACGAACTCCCGGAGGAGATTGCGAGGTTCGAGTCCGCGCTCATCGCGACGCGCGCGGAGCTTCTCGAGATCCAGCAGCGGATCGTGAATGCCATCGGGGCCACCGATGCCAGCATCTTCGACGCGCACCTGCTGGTGGTCGAAGATCGCACCCTCATTGACGAGGTCCTCCGTAATCTCGACCGGGAACGCTGCAACGTCGAGTATGTGTTCCATCAGGTGGCCGAAAAATACTGCAGGACGCTGGCGCAGATTGATGATCCCTACCTCCGCGAGCGCGTTGTAGACATCGAGGATGTGACGAGAAGGGTCATCCGCCACCTCTTGGGCAAGGCCCCGAAAAATCCTGCAAGCCACGACCGTCAGCACATCATTGTCGCGCACAATCTGACCCCGTCGGACACCGCCCAACTGAACCGGGAACTGGTGATGGGTTTTGCCACCGAAACCGGAAGCAAGACTTCCCACACGGCAATCATGGCCCGGTCGCTGGAGATCCCCGCAATCGTCGGTCTGCACGGGATCTGCCATCAATTGACGAGCGGCGATGATGTGCTGCTCGACGGGTATTCCGGAACTCTGATCCTGAACCCCTCCCCGGAGACGCTGGCGGAATACGGCCGGATCGAATCCGCAAAGGAAGAGGTTGTCGAACGCCTCGAACTCATCCGCGAGACTGCCTCGACCACGCTTGACGGCCGCCACATTATCCTTTCGGCAAACATCGATCTTCCCGAGGAACTCGAGGATGTGGCCGCAAATGGGGCTGAGGGCATAGGGCTCTACAGAACGGAATTCCTTTACCTCAATCGTGTCGAACCGCCGGATGAAGAAGAACAGTTCGAGCATTACCGGCTTGCCGCCGAACGGTCGAAGCCAAACGGCGTCATCATCCGGACGCTGGACATCGGTGGCGACAAAACAACCCAGAGCCTTCACCTGCCGGAGGAACAGAATCCGTTTCTCGGATGCCGGGCGATCCGGTTCTGCCTGCTGAATCCGGAGATTTTTAAAACCCAGCTCCGTGCGATCCTCCGAGCGGCTACGTTCGGGAACGTCAAAATCATGTATCCGATGATCTCGGGCATTGACGAACTTCGCCAGGCGAACGCGATTCTCGAGGAGAGCAAGGCCGAGTTGGCCGCACGGGGTGTGCCATTCCACCCGTTTGTCGAGGTGGGAATCATGATCGAGATTCCGAGTGCGGTTTTGGCTGCGGACCACCTGGCTCGCGAGGCGGCCTTTTTCAGCATCGGGACCAATGACCTGATCCAATACACCTTCGCGGTGGACCGTGTGAACGATCGGATTGCCCACCTCTACAACCCGACCCACCCTGCGATCCTCCGGATGATCAAAATGACGGTGGATGCGGCGCATGCGAATGGGATCTGGACCGGTGTCTGTGGCGAGATGGCAGGCGATGTGCTGCTTACCCCGCTGCTCATCGGGCTTGGCGTGGATGAACTGAGCGCTACGAGCGTGATCGTCCCTCGCGTGAAAAAGGCCGTCCAATCGCTCGATGCCTCGCGGTGCGAAGCCCTTGTGCGGACCGCTCTCACCATGGAGGATTCGGCCTCCATCCAGCGGATGAGCTTCGAAATGGCTCTTGATCGTTACGCGGAAATCGCCGACTGACGGCCCGCCCCGAGGGGGGCAGGGGAGTCAGTTGCACGCTTGCGTCCGGTTGGGAAATGCGGGAACCTCAGGGCTTTCATGGCAAACCGTTCGCGCAATCACCGGGCAGCAAATTTTTCTATCGGACTCGTTCTGGTCTGTTTGGGCGCTTATTTGTTTGTGTCGCTGGCGACGTATTCGCCCGGGGATATTCCCAAGTGGGCCTGGCTGATTTACACAAAGGGATCCGCCTCGTCGGTGACACACAATATGGGAGGGCTGTTCGGTGCTCTCCTTGCAGGGCACGTGCTGTTTCTGTTCGGTGCCGCCGGATACCTCTTGGCGGTGGGACTCATCGGCTACGGCTTGGGAAAATGGTTTGTCCCACGCTACTCGCTGAAGGACAAGGCCGGGTGGGGAGTTCTGATGGTGCTGCTCGCAGCGTGCCTTTTACAGATCCAACCGTGGGCGCTTCAAAATTGGCCGAAGGATATCGGAGGCCCCGGAGGTTGGATCGGGCTCAACCTGGGAGAAAAAGCGATCCTAAAGCCATTTGGTCCGGCTGCGGCTGTGTTCCTGGTGCTCGTCTATCTGATGAGTCTGGTTTTCGCGATTTCGAGTCATCCGATCCGCGACATCAGCTTCGCATGGAAATCGTTCCTGGCCTGGCGGGAGGCCAAGCACTTGGAACGGCTCCAGCGGCTTGATGATGAGCGCCGCGTCGAAGAGGAGAGGAAACTGATTGAAAAAAAGGCGCAGAAGCTCGAGAAAAAGCTCAAAAAACAGGCTCCCGAGACCGCTCTCGAGCCTTCGCCTCCGATTCCGGAGATCGAGCCGGAGATCATTGATGCGACGGCCCCGAGCATCCCGTCGAAAAAGCCGAAGCTTGCCGAACTCCGTGCCGGCAAGGACGAGGGATTCAAACCCGGCCTCGCGGATGTCCACCTTGAAAACTACACGTTGCCTGGGCTGGACCTGTTGGATGTGCACGATGAAAGCGAGCGCACTCCGCTGGACCGCGACGAGTTGCTCACGATCCAGGGTCTGATTATCGAGACACTCGCGCAGTTCGGGATCAAAGCAACACCAGGAACGATAACAAAAGGCCCGACGATCACGCGCTACGAAGTTTATCCGGACATCGGTGTGCGGGTGGATAAAATCGTTTCTCTCGAGCGGGACATCGCACGGGCCACCTGCGCCGAACGGATCAACATCCTGGCACCGATCCCGGGCAAGGACACCGTGGGGATCGAGATCGCAAACTCGAAAAAGGTTAAAGTCACCCTCCGCGAGCTGTTTGAAAAAGACGCATGGCGGGAAACCACCTCCAGGCTCCCGCTGGCTCTCGGGATGGACGTTTACGGTCACACGATCATCGGGGACCTCGCGAAGATGCCGCATTGCCTCGTGGCCGGGACGACTGGCAGCGGAAAAAGCGTGTGCATCAACTCGATCATCGCCAGCCTGCTTTTCCGATATTCCCCCGAGCAGCTCCGCTTCATAATGATTGATCCGAAGGTGGTCGAGATGCAGATCTACAACAGGCTGCCGCACCTGATCACACCGGTCGTCACCGACCCGAAAAAGGTGCTGCTGGCACTGCGCTGGCTGGTGGATGAGATGGAGCTGCGCTACCGGATCTTTGCCAAGTGCGGGGTCAAAAACATCACATCCTTCAACGACCGCCCGCTCCCAAAATCGCAGGCGGAGCTGGATGAGGAAAAGGCGGCCTTGGAGCCTGCTGCCCCTGCCGAGCCTGAGGGCACTGAGGAGGAGCCTCCCGATGAGGAGATGCCGCCGATCCGGGTTCCCCGGTCCGACGACATTATCGTGCCGGACCGCATGCCCTTCATCGTTGTCATCATTGATGAGTTGGCCGACCTGATGCAGACGGCCCCGGCGGATGTCGAGAGCGCGATCGCGCGCATCACGCAGATGGCCCGGGCCGCCGGGATCCATATGATTGTTGCCACGCAGACGCCGCGCGCAGACGTGGTCACGGGCATTATCAAGGCGAATATTCCGAGCCGGATCGCTTTTCAGGTGGCGTCAAAGATCGACAGCCGGGTGATCCTTGACGAAAACGGTGCCGAGAAGTTGCTCGGGCAGGGCGACATGCTCTACCTTCCGCCCGGGACATCGAAATACACCCGGGCGCAGGGGGTGTTGGTCACCGAGGACGAAATCCATCGGATCGTCGAGTTTGTTGCCGGCCAGGCCGAGCCAAAATTCGATGCGGGCATCCACGAGAAGCTGACCAGTACGGCAATCCCTGAAGAGGAAGTCAGCGACGACGATGAGGATCTGGTCACGAAATGCCTCGAGGTCGTCCGGCAGGAAAACCGGGCCTCGACCTCTATGCTGCAGCGGCGGCTCAAGCTTGGCTACACACGTGCGGCACGAGTCATGGATATTTTGGAACAACGTGGCATTGTGGGCCCGAAGGATGGCGCGAAAGATCGCGAGATCCTTGTCGATCTGAACGAAGAATTTTAAACAAATGGACACACCTGACTTTTTTGTCGGAGCCCGGCTGGGCGGGGCGAGGATCAAGGCGGGCATCTCACTGGAGAAGGCCGCGAAAGACACGCGCATCCGCGTTCAGCGGCTTCGCGAAATTGAGGCGGATGATTTTTCGGGGTTCACCCACCCGACGTATTCGCGCCTGTTCCTGCTGGATTATGCGGAATACCTCGGGCTCTCTCGGGACGAGGTTCGCCCACTCCTTCCCGACCGTGCCGGGTCCGCTGGGGGAGGGTTTCAATACATCAACGCGCTTTCACGCGACCCCTCATCTCCGGTGGTTCCGATGCCATATAAGCGACCGAATCTTCTCAGGATATTCGTTGCGGCTGTCGTGGGGCTCATTCTGGTGGTTGGCGGTCTTTCTGTTTACTCAATGATCAAAAAGATCGAGCGCCTCCCGCGCTTATCGCCTGCCACAGGGAAATCCAGCACTGAGCAACCTGCGGCGCCGCCTGACCCTGCTGGGGGGATGCTATCGGGTTCTCCCGCAGAGCCGGTTGCGGTGGAGAGCGGATTGCCTGCTGCCGCCGTTCCCGTCAGCACGCCGGCAGATGGCCGTGAAACCCCGGTTTCCTCCCCGGCCCCGTTCGCTAACTGATCATGGGCCACAAAATCGGAATGATCAGCCTCGGGTGTGCGAAGAACCTGGTTGATGCGGAGATCATGCTCGGCGGAGCGCGCGAGGAGGGATTTGAGATCACCTCTGATCCGGACGAAGCGGACATCCTCGTTGTGAACACCTGCGGGTTCATAGACTCGGCCAAACAGGAGTCCGTTGATGCCATTCTAGAGTCCCACCGCCTGCGCGGATTGCGTACGCGGCCCGGACAAAAGCTGGTCGTGAGCGGGTGCATGTCCCAGCGGTTTTCGACCGAACTCGTGCGGGATATTCCCGAGGTCGATGCCTTTATCGGGCTTGATCAGGTCGCGGATGCGGGGAAAATCTTCCGCAGGATCCTCCATGAAGACGGCGGGGTTCTGAATCTCGTCACGCCGAAATCACGCTACATCCCCGACTACTCCACGCCTCGGTTTCGCCTGACTCCTCGACACACGGCCTACGTCAAAATTGCCGAGGGCTGCAATCATCCGTGCAGTTTTTGCGTGATTCCCCAGATGCGCGGGCGCCACCGCAGCCGCACGGTGGATTCGGTGGTGCGCGAGATCCGGCAACTCGTCGCCGACGGAGTCAAGGAGATCAACCTCATCAGTCAGGATACAACTTACTTCGGCATGGATCTGTGGGAGGAAAAAGCGGGGCCACGCCAGCCGGTGGATTCCGCGCGTGGCACGTCCCTCGTCCACCTTCTCGACGAGCTTGCCGGAATCGGCGGGGATTTCTGGGTCCGGCTTCTCTACACGCACCCGGCACATTGGAGCGATGAGCTCATTGCGGCGATTGCGGCGAACCCGAAGGTGGCGCGCTACGTGGACATGCCGCTACAGCACATCCACCCGGAGATGTTGAAAGCCATGCGCCGAGAGACATCGCGCGAACACATCGAGGACCTCATCGCCCGCCTGCGCGGCGGGATTCCTGGCCTGGGTCTGCGCACCACATTTATTGTCGGGTTTCCAGGGGAGACAGAGGAGCACTTCGAATCACTCCTCGAGTTCATCGAAACCACAAAAATCGAGCGGCTGGGAGTTTTTAATTATTCGCAGGAGGATGGTTCGAGGGCTGCAAAAATGGACGGACAGATTCCCGCCCGCGTCAAAAACCGCCGCTACCGTGAGGCGATGAAACTTCAGCAGGAGATCGCCCTCGAATCCGCCTTGGCGGCCGTGGGAAAAGTGCTGAAAGTGCTGGTCGAGCAGCCGAACCTCGGCCGCACGGAGCATGACGCCCCTGATGTCGATTGCCGGGTCATCCTCACGGAGCCCTGTGAGCCGGGAACCTTTGTGAACGCAGAAGTTATCGGCTCCCAGATTTACGATCTCGTGGCTCGTCCGGAGTAGCTCCGTCCTCCAGGTTGTCCGGTAATGTCTTTTAGAATCCGAGGAGATGAGGCCGGAAAATTGCGCCGGACACATCAAATTTAAGAGTGATCAATTGACGTTCAGGACGGCCCGGACCCGCTGCACGCCATCTACGGAAAGCGCGGCCACAACTGCTGCCGCAGCGTCTGCGGATGAAACGCATTTTCCGAACGGGATGGTGGCCGTGCCGTTTTGTAACCTGGTTTTCTGAGCCGTCTCTTTTGGGATTGTCGGCCTCGATGAGAGGAGTCCCCGTAGCTTGCTGAGGGAGATTGCCTCCTCGAAAAGGGATGGGGATATCGTGGGGGCACCGGATTTGACAAGCAACATGGTGGGCGTGACTTCCATGACCACACAGGTTTTCGGAAGGAGTTTTCGGAGGCTTGTGGAGGGTGTTTCCCGGACGCGCTGCTCATCCGTTGCGACCGCAGGCAGAGGCAGGGGTTTATTGGCCGGCTCTTCCGGGATGACAGGCGGCGGCAGTGATCTTGTCGCGGACCCTGCCGGCGTCGTCGCCGGAAGAGGGGCGGGAACCGGCGCAGTCACATGCTTCTGCGATGTGGTGCAGCCCGCCAGAAGCAGGATCCCGGCGAGAAGCCCCAACCGGCATGAGTTTCTGCTGGCCATTCAGGGTTTCCTCAGGCGGAGGAATGTCGGCACATCGAGATCCTCGCCCTCGACGATCGTGGGCTCGATTTTTTCGAATCTTCCACGGGCGACCGGTTCAAACTGGAGAGTTTCCTGTTTAATTTTCGCCGGGGAGGGTTTGGGAGAAGGTTTGGGGGATGGCTTTGATGATGGCTGGGCGGCCGGGCGTGGCGGTGGTGCCTGTCGGGAAGGGGCCGGGCCGGGATCCTGTTCCTGCGCAGAGACCAGTTCGGGAGTCGCTGGCAACTCGGGCTCCGGCTCAACTGGTGCCGGGGCAGGTGGACGCTCCGGTAATGGAGCCCGGAGCGGACGGGCGGGCTGCGCAGCAGGGGCGGCTGCCGAGGCGCCCGCCTTGGCAATAATGGTCACCACGACCGGCGCGTTCATATCCGGTAGCGTGCTTACGCCCAAATGAAGAATCGAGCCCTCCGATGTCTGGCGAGCGATCTCCTGCATGATGGCTCCCACCTCGGCAAACGAGAGCGAAGGTGGACCAGAGAGATGGACGAGGATGCTCGCCGCGTCATCGAGGAGTCGGCCCCGGTCCAGGAGCGGGCTCTTCAATGCTCTTTCTAATGCCTCGTGAGCGCGATTGTCTCCGGAGGCCGAGCCTGTTCCGAACAGGCATCCTCCTTTTCCGCCGTTCAGCACGGAGAGCAGATCCGGCAGCCCGACACCCAGCGGGCCCGGGGCGGAAATCAATCCGGCGACAGCGGCGACACACCCGCAGAGTAATTCGTCGCAGGCCGCAAATGTTTCCGACACTCCGGATTTCGGCGCGGTCAGCTCCGCCATCCGGTCATTTTCAAAATGGATCACCGCATCCGCATGGGCGCTGATCTCTTGAAATGCCGTCGCCGCCTGCGTGGTCCGGCGTCGCCCCTCGAATCCGAATGGCGAGGTGACAATCGCTATCAGGAGGGCGCCGGATTGTTTCGCAATTTCGGCGACAATCCCGCCGGCACCCGAGGCCGTGCCCCCGCCGAGGCCGCCACACAGGAAAATGATGTCCGATCCGGCGAGCGCCTCCTCGATCTCCTGGAGCGATTCCTTCGCGGCATCCAGTCCAATTTCCGGATCTCCCCCGGCTCCCAGGCCGCGTGTGGTCAGGGGCCCGAGCGTGACCTTCAAGGGCGAGACCGATGAGGAGAGCGATTGCTGGTCCGAGTTGATCGCCACGGCTTCCAGGCCGGGCCCGCCGGCCATGGTGATCCGGTCAGCGAGGTTGACCCCCGCATTGCCGATGCCCACAAGCCGCACCACCGGATTCTGCGAACGGTCGAGATATTTTGGAAACGTGATCATAAGCTTCTAAAATGGACGGAGTTTTTTGAATATCCCCCCGAAGATACCGCCAAAAAAGGAAGGTTCCGGCATTTCCGAGCGGACCGCCTGTGCATACTTTGCGAGGCCGATACACGTTGAGAACTGCGGATTTTCAAATGCGGAAGTCGGGCCGGAGACCGCCTGCGCCCGCGTGAGGTGGACCGGCATGTCGAAGACCGACTCTGCGATCTCGCGGATCCCCCGGATCATGCTGCAGCCCCCGGTGAGCATGACGCCCGAGCCGAGAAGCCGCTCGGGAACCTCCCCTGCGAACCGTTTCCGCAGCAGCACAAACAGCTCTTCGAGCCGCGCGTGGATGATCATGTTCAACATCTCCCGCTCGACCTCCTTGCCCGAGAAGCCGGTGTCATTTTTTAGAACGATTTTTTCGCCAGGGAGAGATTTTCCCAAGATCGCGGACCCTTCCTCGATCTTGAGT
>CAZSDC010000124.1:0-9236 GCA_964605515.1 uncultured Chthoniobacter sp. | reverse complement strand
TGTAAATGAACGACCCGCCGGAAAAAACCGCGCTGTTCAGGGCGCTGAACTTGTTGTCGCCGGTCGGGATCACCTTGCCGAACCACTTGCGGAAAATCTCCGGATGCTTCTGCAGTCCGTCCGTGGACCCCACAAAAATCACGCCCTGCCCTCCGACCGCCGCCTTGATGTTCGAATAAGCGGCCTCGCTGTCGAACTGGGCCTCGACGCCGGCCAGGAACTTCCTCTCCTGCTCCGGGATTCCGAGCCGCTCAAACGTGCGCTTCACGTCCGCCGGCACCTCGTCCCACGAGCGCTTCGGCGCGGTCCCCTGGGACAGGTAGTAGCGGATGTTCTCGAAGATGATATTGTCGAGGTCGTGGCTCGCCCAGTGGGTGGGCATCGGCATGCCTTGGAACTTGCGCAGCGCGTCCTTGCGGAACTCGCGGATCCAGTCCGGGTCTTTTTTGACTTCGCAGATGTAGTCGATCGTCCTCTCGGTCAAGCCGAGCCCGGCGTCGAACTCGTAGTTGACGTCGTAGCTGAAATCGCCGACCGAGCGGTCGATATCGAGATCGTGTTTGGTTTCGGTGCTCATGGTGCTTTCAGGCGGTGGCGAGCACCTCTTTTTCGACCCAGTCGTAGCCCTCGGCCTCAAGCTTCAGGGCAAGATCCTTCTCGCCGCTCAGGACGATCCGGCCTGCGACCATCACGTGAACGACATCGGGCACGATATAGTCCAAAAGCCGCTGGTAGTGGGTGATCACCAGGAATCCCCGGTCCGGCGAGCGCAACGCGTTCACGCCGTCGGAGACAATCTTCAGCGCGTCGATGTCGAGCCCGCTGTCGGTCTCGTCGAGCACGGCATACTTCGGCGCGAGCATGGCGAGCTGCAAAATCTCACAGCGCTTCTTTTCCCCGCCGGAGAACCCCTCGTTAACCGCGCGGGAAGTGAACGTCCGAGGAATCTTCAACGAATCCATCTTGGCATAGAGTTCCTCGTAGTATTCGACGGCATCGAGCTCCTCATCACCCGTCAGGCGCGCCTGGCGGGCGGCCCGGATGAAATTGGCGATCGTCACGCCCGGCACTTCCATCGGGTATTGGAAGGCCACAAACAGTCCGGCACGCGCCCGCTCGTCGGGCTCCGCCAGCTCGAACAAAGACACGTCATCAAGAGTCACCGAGCCCGCCGTCACCTCGTAATCCGGGTGGCCGGCCATGACCTTGGCGAGCGTGCTCTTGCCCGATCCGTTTTTGCCCATGATGGCGTGGACTTCCCCTTTCGGGACTTCGAGATCGAGGCCGCGCAGGATTTCGCGGTCCCCGATGTTGGCGTGCAGGTTTTTGATGTGGAGTGACATGAGAATGGGTTCAGGTGTTACAATCGGGACAGAGGCCGCGGACGGTGACCTCGGTCTGGATTACAGAAAACGATTTTGGGAGCTGCCAGGCGTGCCCGGCCGGGGATCCCTTGGCGACGGCAATGTCCCGGACTTTTCCGCATCGCTCGCAGACGAAATGACCGTGTTCTTTGAGGTTCGGGCAATACCGGGTGGCGTCGCGGGCCACGTTGACCTGCTTGGCGAGACCGCAATCCACCAGCGTCTCCAGGCAGTTGTAAACCGTGGCCAGCGAAATCCCGGGAATCCGCTTCTTCGCCCGGATAAAAACCTCGGTGGCCGTCGGGTGGTCCCGCTCGGCCAGCAGCACGTCGTAAACCTCCCGCCGCTGCGGGGTCAGCCGGTGTCCGCTGTGGCTGATCAGCTCCTCATATCCGGAGAGGGCCGGTGATGGTTTCGACATGGCGCTGCAACTTACCGCCTGATAACTCTTGATCAAGAATTATTCTAAATAAAATTCCATCCCTCCTCCTCTCCGCCGGCCATTCAGCGAATTGACTCATCGCAAAAGAATGAAAAATGCGAATTGATGAACCGCCGTGTCATCTCCTATGCTTCCGGGATGTCAACGCATCCTGCACGGAAGCGCTTGGAAGGCGCATTACTCGGCCGGTTCTCGATTCGACTTGTCCGTCGGATGGGAGGCGGTTCCGTGCGGGCGTCCCTGGCCACACTTCCAGCATTCCACCCGCGCGTATGCTGACCGCCCTGACTCCCGAGTCCCTCCTTGTTGTGACCGCGCTGGTGGTCCTCGGGCTTGGCGTTTCCGCACCAAGAGCCCGGTCTCTGATCACGGTGGCCGCCCTGGCGGGTGGGTTCGCCGCCGCTGCCGCCATCTTCCTTTTCCCGGTAGATGGGAACTTCCTTCACGGCATGATCGTTCTCTCTCCGATCGCCCGGATCTTTCAGTTTGTGATCCTTGGCCTCGGGCTGGTAGCGGTCGTTTTCGCTTCCGATTCGTTCCCGGAAACCCACTTTGCCGAATCCCTAGCGCTCGTCCTGTTCAGCACGCTCGGCATGATGCTGCTCGCCGCAACCGAGGATCTCCTGATGATCTTCATCGCGCTGGAACTGACCAGCATCCCGCTCTACATCCTAGCCGCCTTCGCCAAAGAAAGCCGCTCCTCGGCCGAAGCCGGCCTGAAATACTTCCTCATCGGCAGCATCTCCGCCGCCTTCCTGCTCTACGGCCTGAGCCTGATCTACGGGGTCACCGGAAGCACAGGCCTGCAGGCGATCTCGAAGCTCTCCGGAACTCCCGATCCTCTTCTGATCGCCGGAATTGTCCTGACGCTCGCCGGTTTCGCGTTCAAAGTCGCGGCTGTTCCGTTCCAGCTTTGGGCACCGGACGTTTATGAGGGTGCGCCCACTGCGGCTGCCGCGCTCATCGCCTCGGGCTCAAAAGTCGCCGGCATTTTCATTCTGGCAAAAATTCTGACGTTGGGGCTCGGCCACTGGGCGGGCTCTGCGGGATGGGGGGATTTTCTGCCCGGGTGGGCTCCTGTGCTCGCGCTCATGGCTGCCGCTTCCATCGTCCTCGGCAACATCACGGCGCTCGTGCAGTCGAACGTGAAACGCCTACTCGCCTACTCCGCCATCGCTCATGGCGGTTACCTCCTCATCGGGCTTTGCTCCGCCGGACAGGACAGTCCGGTGACTGCGGTCCTGTTTTACGTCATCATCTACTCGTTGACCACTGCCGGAGCATTCGGAGTCGTGGCCATTGTCGAAAAAGAGCGAGGCGGATCCGGGCTCGACGACTTCGACGGACTGGTCAAATCCTCCCCGGTCCTCGCGCTCTGCCTGCTCGTGTTTTTGATCTCGCTTGCCGGCATCCCGCCGCTCGCCGGATTCTTTGGAAAATTCTACCTCTTCACCGCTGCGCTCGCGAAGCCTTCGCTCCTTTGGCTGGTTGTCCTGGCGATCGCAATGAACGCCATTTCGCTCTACTACTACCTCATCGTTCTCAAGCATGCCTTCGTCCTCCCTGCACGGCAGGACGTCCGGCCCGACAGCGCCCCGGCTTCGAGATTTCTCGTTGCAGCCCTCGCTCTCTCCGTCCTGGCTATCGGGCTGGCACCGAACCTTCTCCTCGCCCCGCTGACCAAAAGCCCGCCGGTGAAAACTGCCGTTCTCGCCAGCGCCGCACACATGCCGAGTCACCCATGACAAACGACTACCTGCTCCTCACGATTTTTCTCGCCATCGCGATCGTGTTTCCGCTGATCCCGCTGGCCATGGCTTGGGGTTGGGCACGCCTCTTCTCGCCTGCAAAGCCCGGGCACGACAAGCAGAGCAGCTACGAATGCGGCATCGAATCCTCCGGCCCCGCGCAGATCCAATTCCAGTCCCACTATTATCTCTACGCGCTCGTTTTTCTGGTGTTTGACGTCGAAACCATTTTCCTCATGCCCTTTGCCGCTGCGTTTTTGAAGCTCCCCGTCTCCGCTTTCCTCGTGCTCATGGTCTTCCTCCTCCTCCTCGTCGAAGGCCTCGTCTGGGCTTGGGCTAAAGGCATCCTGGCTTGGAAGTGAGGCCTCATAAACGAAGGGTTTAGAGGCGTGGCTGGGGAGGGAATCGAACCCCCGACACGTTCATGCAGGGGTGCCCCGCAGCGGCTTCTATGGTAAATGTGTGGTTTTGTGTGGACTTTTGCCGCTTTTTTGGTGGGGTTTGGTGGGTATGGCATCAGCATTCATTCCGAAGTGGTCGAAATTCTATTACCTGCGAGTCAAACGAAATGGTGAGTGGGTTCAAGAGAAGACGGCGGTTCGCAAGGACTCTATTGACGCGAAACGAAGAATCAAGGTCATCGTCCACACCGCCTCCGCGCAGGCAGCGGCCAGCGCGACAACGGTCTCTGCCGGGTGGGCATGGGTGCCCCGATTCTTGAACGCCCAATTTGGCGGCTCCCCCAAAACCCTGATTCGCTACGCCGAGGCGTGGACGGCGCTGGAAATGTATTTGGAAGAAAACAAAATCTACGGCCCGACCGAAGTCACGCACGACACCTGCCTGCATTACCCCACATGGAGGATAGACCCGCCGAACAAAAACTTAAAGAGGGCGAAGTGGAATACCGCGCTGACCGAACTGAAAGTTTTTTCGAGAATTCTTTCACACGCCGTCCACCAGGGCATGGTGTTCGCGAACCCGTGTTTCCGGCTCGGCCTGAAAAGGAGAGACACGACACAGAAGCCGGAAATCTCGGAAAAGGAACAGGCGCTTATCGAAAAGAAGCTGATATCCGAGAGGAAATGGATGATGGAATGCTGGACTGTCGGCATGTGCCAAGGGGTGCGGCTTGGCGAAACGAACTGCCCGCTTTCCCGAATCGACCTGAGGCTCAACACGATTTCCGTTATCGGAAAGGGGAAGAAGGTTCACACCGGCCCACTCCATCCAGATGTCAGGAAACTCGCCCTTGAAGCCAAAGCGGCGGGGCGGGACACACTCATCAGCGAACTCCCCAAGAAAGCCAGTTTGCGGTGGGGGAAGTTTTTCCGAAAAATCGGGCTGCCTCACCTCACCTTCCACTCGACACGCGTTACTGTCGTAACACGGCTCGCGCGGAGCGGCGCGTCAAAGGCGCAGACAATGTCGTATGTCGGCCATGCCTCAGAGGCCGTGAATGACGTGTATTTGAGACTGTCAGCGCCCGACGTGGCGCACCTTGGCAGGCTCCTGCACGTTGGTAAGCAGAAGGGTGGAAAGAAGGATTCGCGCGGAGCCAGTCGAGCGCCCAGTCGCGCAAAGCAACATTCCCCGGCATCGCAAAGCCCGCGCGTTTCATCGTGCGGACGAAAAACGGTGAAACCCCCAACTCGCGAGCGAGTGCGGGCAGCCTGAGTAGTTTTGGAGTTTCTGCGATATTGGACACGACACATGCCCACAAGCTTGTATGTGGTTGTGCCCTTGGGTTTTTATCGTCTCCAAAAATGGCTCGCGACGCGGTAGATGGGGGAACGCCTTGGTTCTTGAAAATCGCGTTTTGTGTCAAACGCTCCCCTAGCATGGCTGTTTATCCAGGTAGCCTGTCCTTCTATTATATTCTTGTGGTTAGACACAACACTACCAGAAACAGAGAACGAAGTCAAGGAAATTAAAGCAGAAAATTAAAGCAAGCTCATTACGAATCTTGAAACTGCTCATTAGAAGAGACTATACACCCCCTGTCAGCGGACAAGTTTCTTAGAACAAGAAAGGCATCGCTTTTTCCACCCGTAAGCACGCTTGGCGTGCGCTCGCTCGATGCGAGGAGCGGCACGCCCCGCAGCACTGAGCGGCACTTATATCGGGGCCCGAAAGCCGGTGCGCAGCACGGGCTCCGGGCAGGGGGGAGAAGTTTTTTTAATATTTTTTCACAAATCGCCCCCATTTTTTTGCTTTTGCGGTATAAGCTTAAGGTGCACGATAATCTATTCCCTATTGCAAGCCAGCAAGCTGAACTTTTTCCTAAAAAGAATGTGCTGGCCCTAGACCGAATCCGCATCAAAGTTATTAAGCAGGGGATGGAGCAGATTACTATTCCCCGCATTGTCCGCGAACGCTTGGCCGCGCTCGGCTTGTCACAACTTCCCCCGGCTGCCGTGACGCATTTGGTGGCCAAACTAGCCGCACAGGTGCGAACACAGGCCGCCCGCTCGATTACTCCCCGAGCTGTTGCCCGTGCTGTTCTTGCATCGGCTCCTGTCGCGAAATCAAGCTCTCAACCCGTCCCGGAGGTGGTCGCTAAATCCTAAGCCGAAAGGCTAAGGGTATACGTGTCCATCATATTATATGGTCTCCATTCACATCCACCGCACCCCGGGTAAGCTTACCGATTATCACGAGGAGCATTTGGAGAAGGGCATTCTCTCCGATTACTACGCGAAGGACGCCAGTCCGCAGGTGTGCTGGTCAGGCGGCCTCGCTCACCGCTTCGGACTCCTCGGCCTGCCGGTTACCAAAGAGCAGTTCGAGCGCCTGGCGAAAAACCTGCACCCCATCAACGGAACACCGCTAACCCTCAGGAAGAAATTTAATGCCCGCTCAGCTTATGACTTTGTGTTTTCCATGCCTAAGTCGGTTTCTACACTCGCCCTCGTCACGGGCGACAAACGCATCCTCGACGCCCACCGCAAGGCTCTCGCCAAGGTTGTTGCCTACATGGAGCGCTTTGCCATGGGGCGGGTTCGGAAGGGCGGAGCCAACGACGACCGCGTAACCGGAAATTTTATTACCGCCATCTTCGAGCATTTAACCTCTCGCGAGAATGACCCGCAGGTTCACTCCCATGTCGTCATAATGAACTGCACGTTTGATGAGACGGAAGGCACTATGAAAGCCTTGCAAGCTTTGGAGCTTTTCCGGCGTCGCGGTCTGCTCACGGAAATTTACCGTTCTGCACTCGTCGCCGAACTTCGCGCCATCGGCTACCGAACCAAGGCGACGGAAAAGGGATTTGAGATTGCCGGAGTTTTCCAGTCGGTCATCGACACATTTTCCAAACGCCACAAACAAATTGATGCTATCGCGGCACAACTTAAAGCGAAGAGGGATAACTATGCTCTGCGAGCGGGAATCGCTCGCAAGCATCGCAAAGCGAAAGATACCTCGCTTTCAATCGACGACCTGCGGGCCTCTTGGGAAGCTCAGCTTTCGACTGATGACTTGGCCCGCCTTCATTCCGTTGTAGCTTCTGCCACTGTCCCGCTCAACTTGCCAAGGGCCGAATTGGCTGGCGCCATTGACTGGGCGGCCAAGCATCATTTTGAGCGCAAGTCCGCCGTACGAATGACTGAGCTTGTGACTTCCACGCTTGCAGCCGAGCGCGGCCATTTCGAGGCCGATAAGGTAGAAGCCGCCATCACTGCCAACCAAAGTAAGTTTATCGTTGTCGATGGCTTTGTGACTACTCACGATGCTCTCGCCGCTGAAAAGGAGCTGATTGCCAACATCAACGCGGGCATCGGTGAGCTGGCCCCTCTCAACGAAAACTTCGGCCTTCCGGCCCGCCTCAACGCCGAGCAGCGCGAGGTTGTTTCCTCAATATTGCTCTGCCCCGACCGCTATTCTCTTCTCATCGGTCCTCCTGGCTCTCGCAAAACTTCGACTCTTCAACCCATCGTGGCTGCCGCCAAGGATGCCCATTTGCAGGTCACTCTTCTAGCTCCTTCCAGTTCCGCCGCCGACACTCTGCACAAAGACGGATTCGCCGACGCCATAACCATGCAGCGCTTTCTGCTCGACCGTGATGCCCAGACCGACGCTGCCGGTGGACTGGTGGTGTTGGACGAGTCGGGCCTTGCCTCGGTTTCCGACATTTTAGCTCTCACTAAGCTCTCAAAACAGTACAACTACCGCCTTTTAATTGTAGGTGACGAAAATCAGCATAAATCTGTAACTGCCGGTGACTCACTATCGCTGCTCTCTCGGCATACAAGCATCCACCGCACAGAGCTGAAGACGCTTCGCCGCCAGGAACACGCCGGATATTTGAAGGCGGTCACACATTTCAAAGATGGTAAGTTTGCCGATGGAATCAAAGTTTTTTCCTCGCTCGGATGGATCCACGAGGCGGATTTTGACGAACGCTATTCCCTTCTCGCAGCGGACTATTCCGCTGCGGTATCCCGCAAGGAGCATGCTCTGGCCGTGGCAGCCACTTGGCGCGAAGCGGCCCTCGTCACTGAGGCCGTTCGCGCTTCGGAGCGTTCGGCGGGAAGGCTTATCGGGCCGGATGTCACGTTTTCTTCCCTTGTTCCTGCTCACCACACACATGCGGAGCGCGAGCGGTCTCACCTCATCTCGGACGGCAGCGTGCTCGTGTTTTCACGCAAGTCGAAGCTTTTTGCCCGCAGTGAGCAAGTCTCGGTTGTTGGGCATCTCGACGGGTTGTTGACGGTCCGCCGCGCAGACGGCGAAATCCTCGTCATCGACCCCAAAAAGCATGCCGCTGGGTTCCAGGTTTTCCAAACACGCGATATTCACGTTGCAGCAGGTGACTCCTTGCTCTTGCGTGCCAACGGCAAAGCCGTCTCCGGTTCTCGCCTTGTCAACGGCCAGCTCGTCTGCGTGAAGTCGATTCAGAATGGCATCATAATGCTTGACGATGGTCGCTCGCTTCCGCCCAGCTATCGCCACATCGCCCACGGCTATTGCATCACGTCACATGCTTCCCAAGGTAAGACCGTCGACCGTGTTTTCCTAGCCATTGATGCCCAGTCCGCAGCATCGGCCGCAACCCAGGAGACACTTTATGTCGCCACTTCCCGGGGCCGCTTCTCCTGCGACATTTACACTGACGGTAAGCCCGAACTCGAAGCAGCTTTCTCCCGTTCTTCCGCACGTATCGCAGCCATCGAACTTACAAAAGATTATGAACAAGTCCCCATACCAACAAATCGGCAACTCCCGCTATCTGCGGGGCTCAATCGTCCAAATCATCCCGTATCCTCACGGCGTCGAAGCGATTCTCGCGTCGGGAGTGAGCCTCCACATTCCCCGGCTCTCCCCGAGGAGCCTCGCCCCGGACAAACTCGCCAGTCAAATCGAGATGGGCGCGGACGTTCCTTCGGTGTCGGTCTCTAATCATCCCTGCCCGGACATGCGCCCCAACTATATTCCGCCTGTGCCTCCCAGCAAAAAGAAGGATGTCTGCACCCCTCTCAACCCTACTGACACAATCAACGAGTCTTCGCCACAAGCTCCCGAGGAGCCTCCCATCGATTCGCTCAAAGGCCGTTCCTCTGACTTCCCTTCCCCTATAAATTCCGGTTCTCAAGGACGCGGCGGCAGGTCGCGGTAAGTCAATACCTACGTCCCTCGTCAGGTATCGCTGGCTGGCAGGGTGGGTGGATCGCAAGCATCGGA
>CAZSDC010000123.1:0-9307 GCA_964605515.1 uncultured Chthoniobacter sp. | reverse complement strand
TGCGATGGAAGATGAACAGATCGTCGAAAAGTTCCTGCGCGACGTCGTCTTCCTCGAGGCCGTCGGAATCAATCCGGTCCTCGTGCATGGCGGGGGCAAGGCGATCACCGCCCGGATGCGGGAGGCCGGCCTCAAGGCACAGTTCGTAAACGGCCTCCGCGTCACGGACGGCGCGGCTATCCGGATTGTCGAGGATACTCTGGACGGCGAGATCAATCCGTCCATTGTGCGCTCGCTTCAGGGGTTCGGCGGACGCGCGGCCGGGTTCTCGGGCAAAACGGTTTTTCGGGCGCGGCGGCTTCCTCCACAAACCGGAGAGGCGGGCGAGGTAGTCGAAATCGGATTCGTGGGCGAAGCGGCGAGCATGAACGCCAGGGAGATCCGGACCGCGATCCGCAACGAGGTTGTGCCGGTGATCAGCCCCATCGGTGCCGAGGAAGACGGCACGGTGCTCAACATCAATGCCGATGTCGCCGCCGCAGCCCTCGCCGCCGAACTCAAAGCCACGAAGCTTATCTTCGTGAGCGATGTGCCGGGGATCATGCGGGACCAAAACGACAAATCTTCCCTCATCCCCTCGGTCACCGCCGAACAGGTGGAATCACTCATCCGTCAAAAAGTCATCGCGGGCGGGATGATTCCGAAAGTCCAATCCGCCGCCGCCGCGCTCAAAAAAGGCGTGAAAAAAACTCACCTCATCGGCGGCCACATCCAGCACTGTCTCCTTCTGGAGATTTTTACCAATGCGGGCATCGGCACGGAAATCATCCCCTGAACGCCGCAGAAATCTGAATTTGCATAAAATTCCACATACCCGGCACTCCATGCCAGGATCCCACAAAGTTTTCCGGACAATTTTTGGATCCAAGCGGAAGAAGGGAGCCGAGAGGCTCATCGTCCTTCTGGTTCTTCCTTTACTTTCGATCCTGACGATCGCGATCGTCTTCCTTCTCCTTCACGAGGGAAAAAAGGTCCCTCATGAGACGGTTTCCGCAGAGAATCCAACCCAGCGCCCCACGGAACCCCAGCCTTCCCTTGAGCCCGCTGCCTTGCTCCAGAAGTTGGCTGAAGCCGAGGCCCTCGAGGAACACGGAGACTTCGCGGCAGCGGAAACTGCATTCGCCGAGCTCACCATTTCAAATCAGGAGAGCGATCGGGCATGGGGCGGGCTGGGAAGGTCGCTGCTCGCAACGAAGCAATATCAACAGGCTGTCCTGGCGCTCGACCACGCCTGCCGCCTGAACGTCGTTGAGGCCCGACATTTTGCAGCGAGGGGAGACGCGCGACGGGCAATGAATGACCTGAAGCATGCCATCCGGGACTTCCGGGATGCGCTAAGCCTCGACCCCTCGAACGTTCAAACCTCGAACACAATTCTTTTTCTTGTTCTCGAAATTGGCGATGCGAGCCTGTTTGACCGCACGCTGGTGAAAATCCGGCAGGCAGACCCGGAGACTGAGACCAAATGGATCCTGGCATTAGCCGCTTCTCAAATGCGGACAGGAACCAACGAGGAGGCTTTGGCTCTTTTAAAAAAGGCCAGGGAAATCCTCCCGCCCGCCCAGTATCAAAAGCTCCTCGCCGACCGGATCTTTTCGGGCGAACGCAGTCAGAATCTGATTCAGACGGCAAATCAGGGCGTTTCTCCGTGAACTCTGCCTCAGGATGGGCTATTGAAGTTCCGCCTCTGCGCCACCGTGAAAATTCAAATCCTGACCATCTTCCCGGAAGTTTGCCGCGCGGTTCTTGGAGAAAGCATTCTCAAGCGGGCTCAAGAGAAGCGGCTCGCGGAGCTTGAAGCCGTAGACCTCCGCGATTGGACGAACGACAAGCATCGCAGCACGGACGACGCTCCCTACGGCGGCGGACCGGGCATGGTGATGACTATCGGGCCGATCGATCGCGCGCTCACCGAACTCCGAAAGCCGGAGACTAAGGTCATCTTTCTCTCGCCGCAGGGGCGGCAATTTTCTCACAAAATCGCGGAGCAACTCTCCCGCGAATCTCACCTCATCTTCCTGAGCGGTCACTACGAAGGGGTGGATCAGCGGGTATGCGACTATCTGGTGGACGACGAGATTTCCATCGGCGACTATGTTTTGACGAGCGGGGTTCTGCCCGCCCTGGTGGTCACCGATGCCGTCGTCAGGCTCATTCCCGGCGTCCTCGGCGATCTACAGTCAGCTGTTCAGGATTCCTTTGTCGGGGGAGGGCTTGACCATCCTCACTACACCAGGCCGGAAAACTACCGGGGCTGGGAGGTGCCCGGCGTACTTCTCTCCGGAAACCATGCAGCTATCGAAAAATGGCGCGGCGAACAGTCCGCGGAAATGACGCGCCGGAAACGCCCGGACCTTCTCGGCGAAAAATAACCGTCAGCTTGACCGCGCGCTTTTGAGTCGAGGATGGCTTAGTCTGGGGCCGAAAGGAACCAGACAATGAAAGGCAAAAAAGCGACCCTAACGGGATTCGAACCCGATAATGAGATTTCGCGGTGATTCGTAAAAAAAGTGCATTCCCGCTAGAATCAGCATTTTAAAGGCTTCCAGGGCGTTTTGGCTGTTTTTCCGAATTGCGCATAATTACGCAATCCAACTGTCCGAAAATGTCCGAAAATATTTTCTGCCAATATTCGCGCCAGTGGGACGCGATGCGTTGGACTGATTGGAGAGCGAAAAGTGAACCGTCTGCTAGCGTCACGAAGCCGCCAGATCGATATGTTTCATGCGGGATAAAAGACCGCTTCGCACCGACGCATGAATCTCTTCCGGGAAGCCGGAGGGAAGCTGCCCTTCAATAGTCCTCAGGGCAGACTCTGCTTCTTCGGCGACTTCCGCCAATGCCTCGCGAGCAATGGTGCCCGGCACACCCGCTCGCTTTGCCGTCTGCACGAAATGCCGTCCATGAATGTATTCCATTGCGTAGTGGCGGCTATCGCCAACGAACATCGCCAGTTTCATCTGCTTCTCGTGAATCTGGTTGGCATCAAGGCTCGGCTGCGCGGAAAGAACATCGTAAAACGGGGTCAGGCGGAAGCTTCCGCGCCGCCCCAAAAAGATGCTGAAGTTTTTGGCGTGCCCGTCTGTCGCCCCGATCAGCCAGAACAAAATCTGCGCCTTCAAAAACGCCTTCTGGTCGGTGGCCGGCGAGTCGCTTCCTTTCAGCAATGTCAGGATCTCGACCATTCCCGGCCCGCGATCACTTTGATATTTTCTCGTTGGAGGAAACGAGAGGGCTTGGCAAAAATCTTCCTGGGGGCGACGAAGCAGCCGCTTGCTTTCTGACCAAACCCGGTCAAAGCGTTCCACCACCAAGGCTTTTGTTTCTCCAAAGTTGCGGATTTGCGCGTTATTCACACCCAGCCCGAATGCGGCCAGGAGTTTTAGACAGTAAAATTCATTTTCGATGCTGTTTGAAAGATCGATGCCGTTTTGCAGGGTGCCGATTTTCGTCTTCAATATGTGGGTCGTCGGCGTTGTGCCGTGGGGCTTTAGCCAGCGTCCATCATGCAGCAGCAGAGCCGTCTTTTCTTGAGCACCCGCGACCGAGATACGAAACGCATCATCGCGGTCAAGACCCAGGGGGGCTTGCACGAGATTCTTTAAGACTTTCTCGATCTCTTCATCGCTGACTGGTTCTCCCTCGATCCGCGACGTGTCATATGCAGAAGGATCGTCTTCAGGGACAAATTGCAGAGCTCCAACGCAGTCCCGCCCGATCTCTGACAGAAGGCTGTAGGCATCCGTGCCTTTGGCTCCGACTTTTTCCGCCACTCGAGTTCTGAGTTTGTCGGAGTCGGGCAAAAGATTTTCAAATACAGCGACGACGGGTTCGCCACGGTAAGCATCTTCGCGTAAAGGCAGGGAAAGAGAAACGGGAGTCGCCGCCTCGCCACTCAGCCAGCTTTCGGCATATCGGAACTCAATCGCTCCTCCGGGCTCTTTCAGGAGATGCCCGACATGGAGGTTGTTGAGGAGAACCCTCAGTGGCGCATGTTGACGACGGCGTGACATTAAGAAAAGAGGATATCCTCGTCTGAGCCCTTGGAGCGGGGAGCTATCAGAAATTCAAGGTCCAAGGCGGCAAGGACCGCCAACAGCGTTTTGATCCTGGTTGTGGCACTGCCGGTCTCGATCAGAGAAATGGTTTCCTGCCGCAAAGCTGCCTTTTGAGCTAGCACGCTCTGGCTCCACCCATGCTTCTTACGGGCGCGTCGGACAAGGTTGCCAATCTGTCTAGGATCGCGTGCCAGATCATGCATGTTTGAATCCATGTGCTGTTTCCGATAAAATGTCAATATTGCTTTTAGCGCATATTTTTATTTTATTTGTCAAAAGCGATAATTTAAGTTTATATGAAGTGACGCATAGACGCGTCAGTCAGACCGTGGTTCTACCACCGATCCCTCTGCCCTGAATAATCTCATGTCGCCATTGCGGGCTGTCCTGCGGTCAGTCTATCCGCGCCGTTCCCACCGCGACGCATTCCGCTTTCCGCACTCCGCTCCGCTTCGGTTGTGCTCCCTGCACCAAACATTCGACTCTTCCCTACTCACGAAGCGCTGGCGCGCTGGTTTTCCGGTTTACTCTTTAGATTCCATCGTTGATCGCAGCGGAATTTCGGAATACAAAATACGAAACGTATGACAACATCAATTTTGTCACCCAAATATCAGATCGTGATACCAAAGGAGGTTCGGAAGATCTTTCGCCTGAAGCCAGGCCAATGCCTGCAGGTCTCGGCGAAAGGCACCCATATCGAGGTCCGTCCGATCCTCGGCCCGAATGAACTGATCGGGATGCTCAAAAGCGACAAGCCGCTTGAGTTTGAACGCGATGCCGACCGGGACTTTTCCACATCCTCCGGAAAATGAACGCGCACGTTCTCGACAGTTCGGGCTGGATCGAGTGCCTGGACGGCGGGCCGAACACCCCGCATTTTGCTCCCATCCTGCGCAAGCTGCCCGACCTCATCATCCCAGCCATCGTTCTCACCGAGGTGCGCAAGGTGGTTCTCAAGCAGCGTTCCAAGGAACAGGCGGATGATATTGCGCGAACCATGCGGACCGGGGTGATTGTCTCCATCGATGAGGACATCGCTCTCGCCGCCGCCGACTTCTTTATCCAGTTCAAGCTTCCGCTGGCAGACTCGCTCATCTACGCCGTCAGCCGCGCTCGGAATGCCACCCTCTGGACCCAGGACGAACACTTCAAGGATGTCCCCCATGTCAAATATTTCCCGAAAAGCAAATGATCCGGTCCTTCGCCGACAAAGACACGGAAGATTTGTTTGTCAACGAGTCCAACCGCCGCTTTTCCACGATTGCCCGCGTCGCCCTGCGAAAACTTTTCCAGATGAACCGCGCCGGAAAGTTGACCGATCTCGCCGCTCCTCCGGGCAACCGGCTCGAGGCGTTGAAGGGCAAACTCGCCGGCTTTCACTCGATCCGCATCAACGACCAATGGCGGATCGTCTTCCGCTGGACCGAATCTGGTCCCGCCGAAGTCGCCATTGTGGATTACCATTGACTGCCCCCTTATAACGCTATACATTATACCCCATGAACCCGCACATCACACCCGGCGAAATCCTGTTGGAGGAATATCTCAAGCCTATGGGGATTTCCCAGAATGCCATGGCCCGCGCGATCGGGGTGCCGCCCCGCGCCGTCAACGAGATCGTCCTCGGCCGCCGCTCGATCACCCCGGCCATGTCGATCCGATTCGGCGTCTTCTTCGGCCAGTCCGAAAACTTCTGGTATGGCCTCCAGATGGAATGCGACTTCCGCGCCCTGGCCAAAGATCGCAAACGCCTCACCTCCGCCATCCGCCCGGCCTCGGAGTTGATCGCCGCCTGATCGAAGCCCACAAAGCCCCGAGATCCTCTTCTTTCCGATCCCGCTTTCAAGTTTCAGGTCTGCGTTGATTCCTTCACTCCCGCTCCGTCTAGCGCAAGACTCCAAATCTTTCCGGACAATGCTTGAACGACAGCATTAATTTCCCTTATATCACCCGGGAAATCATGCGTTTCTTTCTCGAAATCAACGAAGATCCAGGGAAGCGCGTTCTCGTCGAGAAATCGGAGTTTTGAATGGCGACATCCGATCCAGAGGAACTCGCCCGCGAGAACATTGATGCAATGCTCGCAGCGGCGGGCTGGATCGTTCAGACAAAAGCCAACATCAATCTCTCGGCATCCCTAGGGGTGGCTGTCTGCGAGCTGTCCTTCAAAACCGGCGAGCCGGATTACACGCTTTTTGTGGACGGCAAAGCCATAGGGACAGTAGAGGCGAAGCCGGAGGGGATCACGCTCACCAGTGCCGAAGGGCAATCCGCAAAATATGTTCATGGAGTTCCGTTCGGTCTTCCCGCATGGCACTCACCGCTGCCGTTCTGCTATGAGAGCACGGGAGCAGAGACCTATTTCACCAACCGCCTCGATCCCGACCCGCGCAGCCGTTGCGTGTTCTCGTTTCATCGCCCGGAAACGCTGCTCGCCTGGGTGCAGCAGGAAAAACAACTCGCGCGGCGACTTCAGGAATTTCCCGCCCTGACCCAAGGCAACCTCTGGCCCGCCCAGTTCGAGGCGATCAAGAATCTCGAAGTCTCCCTCATCGCCGGCCGCCCGCGCGCACTCATCCAGATGGCCACCGGCTCGGGCAAGACCTACACTGCGGTCAATTTCATCTACCGCCTCGTCAAATACGCCGGCGCGAAACGCGTCCTGTTCCTCGTGGACCGCGGGAATCTCGGCGACCAGACGCTCAAGGAATTTCAGCAATTCGTCTCGCCCGTGAATAATTACAAGTTCACCGAGGAATACATTGTCCAGCGACTGAGCAGCAATCAGCTCGACACCTCCGCCCGCGTGGTCATCGGCACGATCCAGCGCGTTTATTCCATGCTCAAAGGAGAAAAGGAACCCGCCCCCGATCTCGACGACCTGCCGATTGAATCCGCCGAAACGCTCTTCAAGCAACCCGTCCCGGTCGAATACAATCCCGCGTTTCCCATCGAGGAATTCGATTTCATCGTCACCGACGAATGCCACCGCTCCATCTATAATCTCTGGCGGCAGGTGCTGGATTACTTTGATGCCTCGCTCATCGGCCTCACCGCCACGCCGTCCAAGCAAACGTTCGGCTTCTTCCAGCAGAACCTCGTGATGGAATACAACCACGAAAAAGCCGTCGCCGATGGCGTGAACGTGGGTTGCGACATCTACCGCATCAAAACCCAGATCACCGAGGCGGGATCAAAGGTTGAAGCGGGTCTCTGGGTGGACAAACGCGACCGCCAGACTCGCAAGGTCCGCTGGGAACAGCTCGACGAGGTACTCGCTTATCAGGCCAGCGACCTGGACCGCGATGTCGTCGCCACCGACCAGATCCGCACGGTGCTGGAAACCTTCCGCGACAAAGTCTTCACCGAGATGTTTCCGGGTCGCACCGACCTGCCCAAGACGCTCATCTTCGCCAAGGACGACTCCCATGCCGACGACATCGTCCGCATTTGTCGCGAGGTGTTCGGCAAGGGCAACGACTTCTGCCAGAAAATCACCTACCGCACAGGCTTCACCCGCATCCCAGTCGGCAAGAAACTGATCGATGGCAAGGAGATCGAGGTGTTCAAGTGGGAACGCACCGCCAGCCTCACGCCAGAACAAATCCTCAGCGCCTTCCGCAACAGCTACAATCCGCGCATCGCCGTCACGGTGGACATGATCGCCACCGGCACGGACATCAAGCCGCTGGAAATCGTTTTTTTCATGCGCAGCGTGGCATCGAAGAATTTCTTCGAGCAGATGAAAGGCCGCGGCGTGCGCGTGGTGTCAGATACCGAGATGGAACAGGTCAACCCCGGCGTCAAACGCAAGACCCGCTACCTCATCGTGGATGCCGTGGGCGTGACGGAACGCGTTCACACCGAATCCCGTCCGCTGGAAAAGAAACCCACCGTCAGCTTTGACAAACTCCTCGATGCCGCCGCCCTAGGCACGACCGAAGTCGCCGCCGTCGAGTCCCTGGCCGGGCGTCTGATCCGTCTCGAACGTCGCTTTGACACAGACCTGGAGGCCGAGGTCGTTAAAACTTCGAAAGGCCAGACACTTTCCGAAATTGCGAAAGGAATGCTGGAAGCCATCGACCCGGACGTCATCGAGGCCAAGGCAAAAGAAGGCAAACCCCTTTATCACCAGCCTACAGAATCCGAACTCCGTGCTCTCCGTGACTCTGTGGTTAAAACTGCCCTCGCCCCGCTCGCCACCAACCCCGACCTCCGCAACCTCCTCAAGAAGATCGCCAAGGCCGCCGAGCAGACGATCGACATCATTTCTCAGGACTCGCTGCTCTACGCAGGACCCGCGCAAACCTCAACGCAAAACCAAGCCGAAACCGCGAAGTCCTTTCGCGATTACATCGAACAGCACAAAGCCGAGATCACCGCGCTCCAGTTGCTCTACTCGCGCCCCTACAAACAGCGCCTCACTGAACCAATGCTCAAGGAACTGGAGAAAAAACTCCGCGAGCAGCACGCCGCCTGGACCGAGGACAATCTCTGGAACGCCTTTGCCGCCGCCAAACCCGGCAAGGTCAAAGGCCGTTCACAGGCCGGACGCTTCGCCGATCTGGTTTCGCTCGTCCGCTTCGCGCTGGAACAACAGCCCGTGCTCGCGCCCTTCGCCGATTCCGTGACCGAACGCTTCAACGAATGGCTTATGGACAAGGCCAAGGCCGGCGTGAAGTTTACCGACGAACAACTCGGGTGGCTGAATTTGATCCGAGGCCACATCGCCACGGCCATCAGCATCGAGCCGGAAGATTTGGAACTCTCACCGTTCAACCAGCGCGGCGGACTCGGCAAGGCTCATCAACTCTTCGGCGAGCAACTGCCCAAGCTGCTCGATGAACTCAACGTGGCGTTGGCGGCATGAGTGAAGGAAAGCCCATCGGCGAACTGCTGAAGCCGCGTCGCGAAAAGGCGACACCGGCGGAACATCCCGATTTGGCTTACGTGGGCCTTGAGCACGTCGAAGCGCACACGACCAAATTACTTGGTTCAGTTCCGGCGACGGAAATGAAAAGCACGGCAAATCGTTTTTGCGCTGGCGACGTTCTTTATTCCCGGCTTCGTCCTTATTTGAACAAAGTCTGGCACGCTGACCGCGATGGTTTGTGTTCGTCAGAATTTATCGTTTTGCCCGGCAACGATTCGGTTGATGCAAATTTTCTGCGTTACCGTTTGAACGCTCACGATTTCGTCTCATTCGCAAACAGCCTGAACGCTGGCGACCGTCCGCGCGTTGACTT
>CAZSDC010000122.1:0-9321 GCA_964605515.1 uncultured Chthoniobacter sp. | reverse complement strand
ATCCCGCTATCTCAAAACGTTCGGGCAAGATTAAGCCCGTTCGGGTTCCGATGCTGAGCGTCTTTCCGCGCACCGAGGAATTCGACGCGAAGGTTGAGGCAATGGGTGGCATTCCGCTCAATGCCGCTGCGCGCAAGAAATACGCCAGCTTTCTCAAGTAAAGGAAAGGCCGAAAGGGGCAAGGATTTCTGACATTTCTGACATTTCTTGCGCTATCAGATCATCGAAGCGATTGAGCAATGTCGGACAGGTCGCTGACCACCACCCACGAGGGGTGCGGATTGCGACAATAACGCGGCGCTCAGAGATCCCTTACGAAGGATTCCAGATCTGCGCGCCGGATTGCCGCGAGGAGAAGGACGTGCAGGCGTGCAGAGTCAGAAATGTGTGCGAGAAAAGGCGTCGGTCCCGCGTATTGTCGCCATTTTTAAAGACTGCTCCTTGCCTTGGGGTGTGATCGGGATAGAGTGAATCCATGATTGCGGAATTTGACGTGAAGGCTCTGTCGAAAGCCGAAAAGCTTCGGCTGATCGAAACGCTCTGGGCGGATTTATCGGTAGAAGACGCCGGCATCGCCTCCCCGCAATGGCATCAAGATGCGCTTCATGAAGCCGAGCGACTCCATGCCGAAGGAAAGGCAACGTTTTCCGATTGGAGCGAGGCCAAAGAGCGGATTCGGGCAACCGTGTCTGCCCGGTGAAAATCCGGGTTCTCGATCTAGCGGAACGAGACTTGCAGGCGGGTTTCTATTTTTATGAGGCCCAACAAACCGGCGTTGGAGATTATTTTCTCGATGCGATGTATTCAGAAATCGACTCCCTTTTCCTCTATGCCGGGATTCACAAGCGGGTCTTTGGCTACCACCGGCAGCTCTGCAGAAGATTTCCGTATGCCATTTACTACAACAGGGGAGACGATGAGCTTTCCGTCTGGCGGGTGTTGGATTTACGCCGCGATCCCACATGGATTGCGGACCAACTTCGGACAATATAGGCGAGACTCCGATGCTCCCTGTTGTGCGCCAGCCTCTCATCGTCTGATTTTTCCGAGAGATGTGGACTTCAGCCCTCCGCTGCAGTGACTTTCAACTCGAGTTTTGAGACCCGGTGGATCAGCCACGCGGCAATGTCAAAATCGTCACCAAGCGCCGCGAGCGCCAGCTTGGACGCCGCGCCACAATTTTCGACGTCCGAGGAAAACCGGCTGCGGATCTCCTCGGTGGCCGCGCTGTGCTGCTTGCTGTCCTCGTGAAATTTCGTGACGTCCCCCTGATCGAGGGTTGAGGTCGCCTGTGCGGCGAGCGCAAGGTTGTTTTTCAACCACGCTTGAAGCCCCGCCGCGACCTTCGCTTCATCGGGGGAGAGCGCGGCGAACGCGTCGGCGAATTCCCCGACCGCCTCCCCGATATGGCGGATCGTGTGGAGCCATGCCCGCAGGCGCTGGAGGCGCAGCGATTGCCCGGCATCCAGCGAGCTTTCCGAGGCCAGGCGCACGCAGAAATTTTCAATCGCGGCAGCGAGCGAGATGAATGGCGGCGAGGTGTGGATCTCGGGATCGGCGGATTCCCGCCCGCTTGTCTCCACGCTCACCCCGGAGAGAAGGCGTCCGAGTTCTTTCGGCAGAAGGTCGAGCGCCGACGCCGGATCTGCAAGCGCCTGGGTCGTTAAAAACGCCGGGGCGCCGGGGCGGGGGACCGGGTCGTTCGGCCACAACATTTTCAAAAACCGCGAACAGGCCGGCAGCAGCGGCATCAGGACGAGCGCAGGCAGGAGGTTGGACAAGAGAAACACTGCGGCGAGCTGGACAGAGGGCCCGCCGCTCACCTCCCGCACCAGGGCACCGACAAGCGGGATCCCCGCCGCCTCAAGATAAAATAGCGCCATCATCAAAACCCCGCTGACCACGCAGAAAAGATCCTCCATCCGGACGAGCCTCAAGCCGCCGCCCGTCATGCCGACGGAGAGAAAAAACCGGAGCACAATCGCTCCGAGATTCGTGCCGTAGATGACCGGAACGGCGTGCGAGACCGGGATCGCACCGGCTCCGGCCAGGGTGATCACGAGCATGGCGGCCCCGGTGTTCGACTGCAGGATCGCGGCTGCTGCAATCCCGCAGCCGAAGGCAAGCCCGGACGACCCCAGAGCGGCGTCAAGGCCGGCGCGAAACCATTCCTCGTTTTTCAGGGGAGCTGCGCCGGCACCCATCTCGCCGAGGGCAAAGAGAATCATCCCCACGCCAAGCAACGCGCCCGCGATCGTGTTCCAAGGCTTGACGCGCACCGACCCCATAAAGATCCCTGCCACCCCCACGAGACAGGCAACGAACGGATGGATGTTAATGGCGGCGAGAAAAGCAAGCGCGGTGAGACCGACGTTGCACCAGACGACAACGATCCTCGCGGCGGACGTCTGGATCAGCCCGCTGCCCACCATGCTCACAAGAATGAACGTCACCGCTGTCGCGCTCTGCATGAGCGCACCGGCCACCAGACCAAGAAGAGCCGCCAGCACCGGCGTGTGCGTGGCGGATTTGACCAGATTCCGAAAACTCCCGCCGCTGAGCTGGCGCAAATTCTGTCCGACCAGCTGGAGCCCGAGAAAGAACAAGCCCAACCCGAGGACCAGGCTGTTCAAGGGGGACATGGACATGTCTCGCATCCTCGCGCCGACCACGCGTCTTTTGCAAGCCGCGATCCTATTTCACCGCGATAACGATCGCTCCGCAGAAAATCAACAATCCGCCCACCCAATGGTGCCAGGTGAGCGGCTCGTGCAAAAACCATCCGGCCATCGCAATCGCAAAAATCACGCTCAGCTTGTCAATCGGCGCGACCTGCGACGCCTGCCCGAGCTGGAGCGCGCGAAAATAGCAGACCCACGAGAGCCCGGTCGCCAGTCCGGACAAAACCAAAAATATCCATGTCCGACGCGAAATATTGGCGAAGGCTTCTCCCGAGAGGGCGGTGGATGCGAGGAGCCATGTGAAAACCAAAATGACCGTCGTTCTGATCGCAGTGGCCAGGTTCGAGTTCACCCCCTCGACACCGACCTTGGCAAGAATCGCCGTCGCGCCCGCGAATACCGCCGAGAGCAGCGACCACGCCAGCCAGTTGTTCAGGATGTTCAAGGTTTCAACTTTCAGGTTTCCGCTCTCCGGTTTCCGCTTTTTCCCCTGCCCGGTAGTGGATGACCTTGATGTTTTCCATCGTCACGAGCCCGCCTCCCAGCATGTCGTCGAGCACCGGCAGGAAGGAATTGATTTTTTCCGCGGTGTCCACGACCTCGATGATGACCGGAAGATCCATCGAAAGCTGAAGGATTTTTTCGGTGTGGACAAGGCTGCTGGCCCCGAAGCCCATCGGGCTCCGGAGGACGGTGGCCCCGGCGAGACCGAGTTCGCGGATTTTGAGCACCAGCGCCTCGTAGAGCGGCTTGTGCTCCCAGCGGTCTCTTTCCCCGATGAAAATTCTCAAGAGAACGGCATCTTCCGGAAGGTGTTTCATGGTTTTTACCTGTTGTGGAACAACGACACGAGAATGATCCCCAGCCAGACGAAAGCGAGACAAACCGCGACCGAGAGCACGACGTTGAGCGCCGCGTAGAGCCACTCGCCGTCGCTCATCAGGTTGATCGTCTGGAGCCCGAACGACGAGAACGTCGTGAATCCGCCGAGAATGCCGATCATCACAAACTGGCGCGTCAGCGGAGAAGTCCAGATCACCCCGTCGGGGCCGGTCAGCGCGGAGAACGCCCCGATCACAAAACACCCGAGCGCGTTCACCACAAGGGTCCCAACAGGAAAACTCTCCCCAAACCGCACCGCGCAGAACAGGGACATCCACATCCGGGCGGCGCTCCCCAGCGCGCCGCCAGCCATCACAACAAGATAAGACATCCACATGGCTCGATGGAGAGTGGTCGGATCGGTTATTCCAGAAACGCCGGGGTTCGTGGGGCGGGGTGCCCGGATGGCGGGCGCCCGGGCCGTTCAATTCTTCCAGAGCCGTCCTTCAGGAAGGTGATGGTGGATTTTCCATTTTCGGATTTCGCCTGAAGCAGAATCGTATCCGGTGGATCCACGACAGAGACATTGCCGATGGAAGTTTTGTCGAACTGGAGGCGGTGGAGATCGGCAGAGGTGACATAATTATTCCCGACCAGCATTTCTCTCACCTGCGCCCTTGAGGTAAATTTCGCATCGGCGGGAAATCCGAGCTTGGGATTGGAGTTCGCGACACCGTCCGCCTCTGCGGATTGTATCGCCAAAACGAGCTGGCGCATGTTGCTGAGCATTTGGGCCTCCTTCGCCCTTTCCTTCGCGGTGACGAACGCCGGAAGAGCCAGCGCAGCCAGGATGCCGATGATAAACGGCAAAACCAGCACGCTGAGGTAACCGGTGATCAAGCCGGCAACGGCAATCCCCTTTCCGTCGAGCGAAGGATCCCGCTTGATCCGCCCCAGACCTACATGACCGCAAATCACAGCGGGGATCCCGGCTAGGAGCGAGCAGCCCACAAGGGAAAGAATCCCGAGAACGAGCGCCCAGATCGAGAGCGGTTCAGTTCTCCTCTGGGATGGGAGTGCGGGCGGCTGACCGGGAAGCGCAGGCGGTCCGCCGGCCTGGGATTGAAACTGCATGAACGACGAGAGGGGTTTCCAGGTTTCCATGCCCTCGCTCCAGGCGAGATCGGTCCCGGCGACCTGTCCGGACTTGAGCATTTCGGCGGCCTGCGACTCGGAGAACGGCCCGAGTTGATTTCCCATTTTGTTTATGAAGATTTGCATCGGGAGGCCTTGAAGGATTTCTTATGCGTAGTGATCCGGCAATCAAAAAGCCTGCGATCCTGCTCGCTTTCTGGACGCCGGGATGGTTTGAATCATTGGTTCTCTGCATGCCCATGATTATCTTCGGCATATTCGTCGGATTTGTTGCCTGGTTCCTGGTCCGGTATCTGATGGCCGGGATTTTTACCGTGGATCAAAATGAACGGGCTGTGAAAACCGCCTTCGGCCGCGCCGAGCGGATCG
Source organism: uncultured Chthoniobacter sp. (assembly GCA_964605515.1). Lineage (GTDB taxonomy): Bacteria > Verrucomicrobiota > Verrucomicrobiia > Chthoniobacterales > Terrimicrobiaceae > QYQL01. The sequence continues at coordinate 4,294 of CAZSDC010000122.1, read as the reverse complement.
CCAGTCAAACCACCCTCGATGATCCGGTGTCGGAAATGCTGACCGAGGAGGAACGGCAGCGGTATTGCTACCCGCAGGTGCGGGTGATTCCTCCGGGAGGGCCGTATTTTAAGTGGCCGTGGGAGAGGGTTTACAAAACCAGCATCGCCGTTCAGACGGTGAGCATGGCCTACGATCCGGAGGACGCCGACGCGAACGAAGGAGGCACCCGCCTGAGCGCAGTAACAAAAGATCAACTCGACACGGGCCTGGGCGGCCAGCTGAGGTTCCGCATCTCGGAGAGGAACCTCTACGCCTGGTTCTTCGGCGTGAAAAACCCGATCGCGCACGTGATGGGCTTTTTCATCAGCGTCCTCCGCGAACGGATCGCGAACTTCGAGGCGCCGGCGGTCGATCCGGGAGCCGACGACGGGATGGCGGCGGCGGTCGCGGGCATCTCGATCAACGACCTCCGGAAAAACCTGTCGTCGCTCAACGAACACATGGATCGGGAATGCGCGGGAGCCGCAGCGCGCTATGGTATCACGCTCGACGCCTCGCTTATCACCAGCATCGACCCGCCGCCGGAGGTCGAGTCCGCGCTGGCGGCTATCAATACCGCTCACAACCAGGTCTCGAGCGACATCAGCCTCGCCCAGGCCCATGCCGACCAGAAAATCGTCCAGTCGCGACGCGCGGTTGAGATCGAAACACTCAACGCGCAAGCCGAAGTCGAGCCGCTCCTCGCGCTAGCGGGCCAGGTGTCCTCGCTCCAGGCCACCGGCCCCGCCGTCCTTCCGGCCTACCTGCGCAACGTCAAACTCTCGCTCTTTCGAAAAGCGGCCCGCGTGATTCTGGAGGACCCCCGATGAACTTTCTCGTCGCCGCAATCCTCACGTTTTTCGGCATGTTCTTTTTTGTGCCGGCGATTCAGTTCATTCTCCGCCTGCTCGGGTTCTACACGGTCGTGGAAGAAGGCACCTGTCATGTCTACGTGCTGTTCGGCAAAGTGCTGGCCGTCCTCGATGAGGCAGGGTTCTATTTTCTGTGGACGCGCCTGGGCTTGGCTGCACCGATTGTGAATTGGCTGGGAAAACGCTACGTCCTCGACCGTCGGCTCGACCAGATCTACCTGCGCAGCCAGGCTGTGAACAGCGAGGAGGGCGCGCCGATGGGCATCGGCATCTGGTGCGAGATGCGGATCGGTGACCCCGTGGCCTACCTCTTCAAGAATGCCGACCCCCGCGGATCGCTCGCAGCCAACGTGAGCAATGCGACCGTGCGCTGCCTCAGCAACATGAAGCTCGCAGCCATGCTCGAAAGCCGGCATGAAATGTCCCAGACCGTCCGCGCCGAGGTCAGCCCGAAATCCGAAGAATGGGGGTTCCAGCTCGGCAGCATCTACATCCGGAAGGTCCACTTCCGCGACATCGCGATGATCCAGCAGATTCAGGAAAAAGTCGTCAACCGCCTGCGCCAGGTCACCAGCGCGATCAAGCAGGATGGTGCCAACCAGGTCAGTATCATCACCAGCACGGCAGAGCGACAGGCGGCGGTGGAATTCGCCAAGGCCGCCGCCATGCGCCCGGCGATCGTCGGCGGCGCCCTCCAACAGATCGGCCAGGATCCCGATGTCCTGGCCGCAATGTTTGCCATCCTGGAAACCCAGCAGATCCTCGCAGGCGAGTCAAAAATCGCCATCGTCCCGCCGAAGAGCGAGCTGCTCACCCAGCTCCTCGCGAGCAAAGATGCGGTGCCTCCGCCTCTGCCGGGATAGGCTCAGTTCAGATACCCTTCCGCGAGCTTGGTGAATTCCTGGACCTGGCTCTTCGCCCATGCCTCGTCTCTTCCGAGTTCGCGGGCGAGGAGCGCGGCGACGGCAGGAGCGGCTTCGATGGCCGCACGCGCATCGAGAAGAAGCGCGCGCGTTCGCCGGGAGAGAATGTCCTCGAGGGTTCTCGCCTGCTCACTCCTCGCTCCCCAGACAACGGCTGCGAGCGGATAGGGCAGGCGGGCATGGAGCGGAGCGGACAGCGAGGGATCGGATTTCATGAGGTCTTCGACAAGCGGCGCGTCGCTTCCGTAAACATCGAGTCCCTCGGGAAGAGCCGGGGCATTCGGCCCGCGCCAGCCATGAAGCTGGAGGGTGGATGTCATACAGGGGCGATCGTCCAGTCCCCCAAGCGTGATCGCATGGTTGATCGTGTCCTCGGCCATCTTGCGATAGGTCGTCCATTTTCCTCCGACAATTGTGACCAGCCCGGAATCTGAGACCAACACCTCGTGGTTGCGCGAAATCGCTTTGGTTGCCGCACCACCTTTCCCAGGCGGACGCACGAGCGGACGTTGCCCGGCAAACACGCTCAGGATGTCTTTTTCCTCTGGGTCGCGGGAAAGATACCGGGCGGCATTCCGGAGGATGAAACCGATCTCCTCTTTCAGCGCCCGCGGTTCGAGGTCGGCGCGCTCCATCGCGGTGTCGGTGGTTCCCACCAGGACTTTCCCGTGCCAAGGGATGACGAAAAGCACGCGGCCGTCGTCGGTGTGCGGGACCATGATGGCCGAGTCCCCGGCGAGGAACGAACGGTCGAAGACCAAATGCACTCCCTGGCTCGGCTGCACCGCCCGCGCGACCGACGGATCATCCATCAGGCGGATCGTATCGCTGAAAATTCCCGTGGCATTGATGACGACGGCAGCTTCGGCAGTATGTGAGGTGCCAGTTTCCAGGTCCACGAACCCGACGCCGTTCGTCAGGCCGTTCGCCTTGGTCAGCGATGTGACCCGGCAGTAATTCAAAACGCAGGCCTCGTGTTCGACGGCGGTTTGTGCGAGCGCCACCGCGAGGCGCGAATCGTCGAACTGCCCGTCAAAATACTCCACTCCGCCGAGGAGGTTCTCCTGCTCGATATTGGGGATCCGGGCGATCGTCTCCTCCCGGGAGAGGAGGCGCGACGGCGCGAGGTTGAGCTTTCCGGCCAACGCATCATAGACCTTGAGCCCGATGCCGAAAAACGGCCCTTCCCACCACTGGTAGCGGGGGACAATAAACGAGAGGTGATGCACAAGGTGCGGGGCGTTGTTGTGCATCAGCCCGCGCTCGCGCAAGGCTTCGAGCACGAGAGGAATGTCTCCCTGCTCGAGATACCTGACTCCGCCGTGGACCAGCTTCGTGCTCCGGCTCGAGGTGCCTTTGGCAAAATCGTCGGCTTCGAGGAGAAGCGTCCGGAACCCGCGGGTTGCCGAGTCCACCGCGACGCCGAGGCCGGTCGCCCCGCCTCCTATCACGATGAGGTCCCAGCGTTTCGTTTCGGCGAGTTGTTCGATCAGGCTTTTTCGGTTCATAAGGGGGTGCACCAATTGCGCGCGCGCTTGACGGCTTTCTTCCAGACTTTCATCCGGCCGCGCCTGTCGTTGGCGGTGATGGTCGCGGAAAACTTTCTCTCCACCTCGCGGATCTGGGTGAGTGCGTCGATGTCCTTCCAGGTCCCGGCCCCCAGCCCGGCCAGCATGGCGGCTCCCAGCGCCGTGGTCTCGACGTTGCGCGGGCGCTCGACGGTCAGCCCCAAAAGGTCTGCCTGAATCTGCATGAGCAGGTCGCTCGCGCACGCCCCGCCGTCCACGCGCAGAAGGGAAATTTTTCTGCCGGAATCGCTTTCCATCGCAGCGAGAAGGTCCGCAACCTCGAAGGCAATGCCTTCGAGTGTCGCACGAGCGATGTGCGCTGCCGTGGTCCCGCGCGACATCCCGAGCAAAGTCCCGCGCGCCGAGGGGTCCCAGTAGGGCGCGCCGAGTCCGGTGAAGGCCGGCACCATCACCACCCCCCCGCTGTCCGCCGCCCGCGAGGCGAGATCGTTGACCTCCGGTGCGCTTCGAATAATCCCGAGCCCGTCGCGCAACCATTGGATCGCAGCGCCGCCCATGAAGACGCTGCCCTCGAGCGCATACTGCAGCGGCTCATCGCCGATCTTCCAAGCCACCGTCGTCAACAGCCGCTGCGAGCTGGAGATCGCATCGGAACCCGTGAACGCGAGCATGAAGCACCCGGTGCCATACGTGCACTTCACCATGCCGCGCTGCGTGCAGAGCTGGCCGAAGAGCGCGGACTGCTGATCACCCACCGCGCTGCCGATGGGAATCGCCGCGCCGAAATGCTCGGGGTCGGTAACGCCCAGCTCCCCGCTGGTCGGAACAATTCGGGGCAGGACTGCAGGCGGGATGTCAAAGAGCGCCAGCAACTCCCGATCCCATGCGCCGGTGCGCACGTTCATGAGCATCGTCCTCGAGGCGTTGCTCACGTCGGTCACGTGCTCGC
>CAZSDC010000121.1:0-9451 GCA_964605515.1 uncultured Chthoniobacter sp. | reverse complement strand
CGCTGGCGCGCGGCCAGGGAACTCGGTCTCCCCGAGGTGCCCGCCATCGTCCGGGCAGCCAGTGACCGGGAAGTCCTCGAACTTGCGCTGATCGAAAACCTACAGCGCGAAGGCCTCAACCCGATTGAGGAAGCCACGGCCTACCAGCGGCTCTCGCGCGACTTCGGCCTTACCCAAGAGGACATCTCCAAACGGGTGGGAAAAAGCCGGGCCTCGATTGCCAATGCCATGCGGCTTCTCGATTTGGATGCGGACGTTCAACTGCTTCTCAAACACGAACGGATTTCTGTCGGCCACGCCAAGGTTCTGCTCTCGCTCAAGTCACACGAGGAACAAAAGTGGCTCGCGGAACAAATCATCCGCCGGGGGGCCTCGGTCCGCGTTGCGGAAAGGCTCGCCGCTGAGCACCTCGCAAAAAGCGGGAGGACGACCGGCAAACGAAAAGCCACCCTGACTTCCGCGCATGAGCTGTCCCCCGCCGTAAAGCGTGTCGAAAACCTTTTGACGCACCGCCTCTCCACGCGGGTCGTCATCCACCACGGCGACAAGAAGGGCTCCATCCAAATCGAGTATTACGGAGACAAAGATCTCAACCGGATCCTCGCCACTCTCGGCATGGCAGAAGAGGCGTAATGATTCTCAAAAACCTTCTTGATCCGGCGTTGCGGATCATTGACTCCGACTACTTCCCCGAGGGCGAAGAGTCGGTTCGCAACAAGCCTGAAAAGTTCGAGTTCTCCCGCAGCATCCCCTTTCTCATCCTCCACCTCGGGTGCCTCGGGGTGATCTGGACCGGTTGGAGCTGGCCGGCAGTGGCAACAGCCGTGGTCCTGTATTTCCTCCGGATGTTCGCGATCACCGGGATCTATCACAGATACTTTTGCCACCGCGCCTACAAAACGTCGCGGCCCGTTCAATTTCTGTTCGCTCTGTTCGGCCTCACCGCCGTGCAGCGGGGCCCGCTCTGGTGGGCGGCGGTCCACCGCCACCACCACGCACACTCGGACGAGGATGTCGATGCGCACTCGCCTGTCTCCAAGGGGTTCGTCTGGTCGCACATCGGCTGGCTCACAAGCAGCCGGAATTTTCCGACCGACTACAGCATGGTGCGCGACCTGCAAAAATTTCCCGAGCTCGTGTTCCTGAACCGTTTCGACCTGATCGGCCCGCTGCTGCTGTTGCTGCTTCTGGCGGGATTTGGGGCACTGCTCGGAACCTTGGCTCCAGAACTCGGAACCGGCCCGTGGCAGATGATCGTCTGGGGGTTTTTCATCAGCACGACCGCTCTTTTCCACGGAACCTGCGCGATCAACTCCTTCGCCCACGTGATCGGAAAAAAGCGCTTCGCCACTGGTGACGAGAGCCGGAACAGCCTTCTCCTTGCGTTTGTCACGCTAGGCGAAGGCTGGCACAACAACCATCACCGCTACCAGTCTTCCGCAAGACAGGGCTTCTACTGGTGGGAGATCGACATCTCGTATTACATCATCCGCCTCATGGGAGCCACCGGCCTCGTCTGGGATATCAGGAGCGTCCCCGCAAAGGTCTATGAGGAAGCGGAGCAGACTCGCGGCATCGCAGGCGATTGAGAAGGGCTTGAAACCTAGCCTCGATCGGACCCGTTCATCGCTGCCCGAGGGACTTCGGGAACTCCATGCGGTTTATCCTAAAAATAGAGTTGAAGGTTGATTGATGAGAGTTGATCGCCGGATCCGGCGATGACACATGCAGAGACGTGGAGATCGCGGAGAAAAGCGGTTTCGGGTTCATGAGTCAAAGCGAGCGGCATACGCCGAAATGGAGGTCCCTCCAAGGGGTGAGCTTGACCATAACAACCATCAGCTTCCGTTTTAGCAATGGCATTGCTGACCGGCTAACCCGCATATCTCACACTCCGGTTTGAGAGGCCAAAGGGTGCAGCGGCAGTCTATGGCCGTCGGTCGCTTGGCAATCAAAGACAGATCGTCGCTCACAGAGCGCCGCCACAACGCAACGGTTAGATATGCGAGCCAGGCGCACCCTTCGGAAGCTCCTGTTCTTTGGAGCTTGGACAAAACGCCTGCGGTTCTGTTAGAAATGGCAGTGATGCTTACACGGGTATTTTCTGCTGCCATCCAGGGGGTTGATGCCCGAGAGGTGGAAATCGAGGTCAACACCGGTGCGGGCGAGCCAAAGATTGTTGTTGTCGGACTGCCGGACACTGCGGTGAAGGAGAGCAAGGACCGGGTAACCACCGCGATTGCGAACAGCGCGTTTCGCTGGCCGCGCGAGCGCACAACGATCAATCTCGCTCCGGCGGACATCAAGAAGGAAGGGCCGAGTTTTGATCTTCCGATTGCTATCGGGATGGTGGCGGCGGCTCTGCGTGTTGAACTGCCGCGCTTGGAGCGGTGCCTAGTTGTCGGGGAGCTTGCCCTCACCGGAGAAATCCGCCCGGTGAAGGGTGCGCTGCCGATTGCTCTGGAAGCCCGCAGACGCGGGAAGAAGGCGGTCGTCCTTCCGTTCGCAAACGCCCCCGAGGCGGCCATCGTCGAGGGCATAGATATCTATGGGGTGAGGAACCTCCGCGAGGCCTACGAGTTTCTCAGCAAGCAGAAGGAACTGCTCCCGGTGGCCGGCAATGCGGCGGAGCGGCTCTCGGCGGCGCGCCCGGAAGAACTCGATTTCTCCGAGGTCAAAGGCCAATATCAGGTTAAGCGCGCGATCGAGGTGTCGGTTGCCGGCGGCCACAACATCCTGTTTATCGGCCCGCCGGGATCGGGTAAGAGCATGCTGGCAAAAAGGATTCCGACGATCATATCCCCGATGACACTGGAGGAGGCGGTCGAGACGACGAAGATCCACAGCATCTGCGGACTGCTGAGCGAGAAAAATGCGTTTGTGTGCCACCGGCCGTTCCGCTCCCCGCACCACACGATCAGCGACATCGGCCTGCTCGGAGGCTCGGCGAACCCGACCCCGGGCGAGGTGAGCATCGCTCACAACGGAGTTCTTTTTCTCGATGAGCTTCCGGAATTCAAACGCTCGACGCTCGAAGTTTTAAGACAGCCGCTCGAAGACGGGTGGGTCGTGATCACCCGCGCAGCTGGCACGATGACGTTTCCTGCGGACTTCATGCTGGTCACCGCCATGAATCCGTGCCCGTGCGGGTTTTTCGGGGATCCGGCCCGCGAGTGCCGGTGCTCGCCGGGACAGGTGGAAAAATATCGCTCCCGGATTTCCGGTCCGCTCCTCGACCGGATTGACATCCACGTCGAAGCTCCCGCAGTGAACTACCGGGAACTCTCCAGCAACGAGCCCGCCGAGTCATCGTCCGCGATCCGCGAACGCGTGGTTGAGGCCCGTAAGCGCCAGGGCGAACGCTTTGCCTTCGGGAAGAAGACGAACTGCAACGCCCGGATGGGCCACAGCCAGATCAAGAAGTTCTGCGCGCTCGACAGTTCGGGCCAGGAGATGCTGCGACACGCGATGGAGGACCTCCAACTCAGTGCCCGTGCCTACGACCGCATCCTCAAGGTATCCCGCACGATCGCGGACCTCGCTGGCGTGGAGAAAATCGAACCCGCGCACATCGGGGAGGCCATCCAATACCGAACGCTCGACCGCAAGCTTTGGGTTTGATGCGAGTCGTGTCCATTTGAATTACGAAAATGTAATTTGGAAGGTTTGACCCCTTCGATGAGTCCGCACGCCTGCATCGTTCGGGAAATATTTAAATTCAAGGCATGACCCTTTCTGCCTTTTCCGCTTTTCGAGATCAGCAGCGGGCAGCGGCTCAATGGCTGGCAAGCAGAAGTCCACGATTCCTCCTCGAATTCCTACGGCGTAACCCAACTGAATAACGGGGGCATCACATCGGATGAGGCAATAACACTGAATGCAAGCGGCGCGGGGTACTGGGCAGCGAATACGAATTACTTGATGGTTGCTCACATCGCCATCGACCGCTCCGCAATAATCCAGAAGTGATTCAGTTCTGGAAGCTCGACGATGCAGGCCAGTTTAATGCCGCGACACCATTATTCACCCTCGTTAACGAGCTGATCAACACGACTCTCACTGGCGTCACGGGCGTAAGAATTGAAGGGAACCAAGTCGGGAATATCTACGATGAATTCCGGATTGGCACGACTGCCGCGGATGTCCTTCCTGTGCCCGAACCGCAAACAGTTCCGTTGGTTTTTTACAGGCCTCCTTCTCGCTGTCGGCTACACGCGGCGCAGGATTCTGCTCACGGTGCCGTAAATTTTTGCCGAAAAATATTTCGGGAAGTTGGAGGATCTGCCTCCGACTCCACCTGGTTTGGACTCATGCCCGCCGCTGCCGCCGCCTCGTCAGGCAGCTCAAGGCCGCCACGCCCCCCACAGCGAGGGCCAGGGTGGCTGGTTCCGGCACGGGCTGCACGACAATGCCGCCGATCTGGCCGAAACCCGTATTGATGGTGCCTGTGAGTACGCCGCTAGAGTTGAAATGATAAATCAACCCCGAGCCCGACGAGCTACCCGCAAGAACATCGCCATTTGAGAGGACAGCCAGCGAGGATACTTCGGAGGGCGCGCCGGCCGAACCAAACAGCTCCGTCACACCGGTTCCAAGGTTTGTCTTGAGTACATCCCCCGTCATGAAGCTCGCGGAGTAGAGCGTCGAGCCGCTGATTGCCAGGCCCGCGGGCCCGAAGTTGCCACTCGCCCCGCTCCCGATGACATCGTCCACATAGTTGCCCGTGGCGTCGAACCTCTTAACTGCGCCGGAGGCAACGCCCGAAATGAAGTTGTAGGTCTGGTCGCTCACGTAGAGCTGCCCGTCAACCGCAAGCACGATGCCGGGGCTACTCGCAAGGCTTCCGTCCAAGGTGTAGTCACTCACCGCTATGGTGCCGCCTGTTACGTTAGTGAGGCGTACGATTGGCCCTGTGTTCCCGAAGAAGGGGTTGCGGCCGACGAGCAAATCGGTGCTGTTGAATGCGAGGCTCCCGGGGAAAACGTCGAAAGCATCAAACGTGTACACAAGGTCGAGCGCACCCGTGCCGGGGTTGAGACGCACGATCGACGGCGCGATTGCTCCGCCGTCGCCGTTCGCGCCGATGTAGATTTTGCCGTCGGGGCCCCAGGCGAGCGGCTCGGGCCTTGCGGACAGACTCAGATTTGCCGCGGTTGTCATCGTGCCCGCAGGGTCCATGGAGTCGAAGCTAACGATCGCGTCAGTGGAGGAACTCGTGAAATAGACGGTGTCGGCGCGGAGGGATCCAGCGATCAAGATGGCAGCGGCTGCTGCGGCGAGGGTCGCGGGAAAGGAGCGACGCAAAGCATGCGCTATAATGGTCTCCGGAGATTGACCGACCGGGGCGTTGCTCCAGAGTTTAAAAGCTGAAGTAGAGGCTTTCATTGAAGGATGCTTGCAAATCGGGATCTGAGTGTCAATTACGCTGTTAGCCTGTCCGAGCGTTGGATCTGGCCTTGCTGACACACAAAGTGTGACAATTCAGGGGAATCGATATCGGCTAACCCGTCCCTGATGGGCACGACCCAATAGTCGGGTAAATCCCAACCGCTGATTTCCGGGCCACGCTGTGCGGATCAATAGAAGGTATTCTCTTGGCTTTTCTTTTGCCTTTTCTGCCCTTCGGAGCCCCAGGAGGCCACTCTATCCCGGCTTTGGGGATGAACGCCCTTGTGGCTTTTCAGTTCCGCCGCTAGAGAAGGCTCCTGATTTGGCATCTATGTCGTTATACTCAGCTCACCCTCGCTTGAATCCCTGCCCGTGCGGATTTTTCGGGGATCCGGCTCGCGAGTGCCGGTGCTCGCCGGGACAGGTCGAAAAATACCGCTCCCGGATTTCCGGGCCGCTCCTCGACCGGATTGATATCCATGTCGAGGCACCCGCCGTGAACTACCGCGAGCTCTCCAGCAACGAACCCGCCGAGCCGTCGGCCGCGATCCGCGAGCGAGTGGTTGAGGCCCGCAGGCGCCAGAGCGACCGGTTTGCTTCCGGCAAGAAGACCAACTGCAATGCCCGGATGGGACACAGCCAGATCAAAAAGTTCTGCGGGCTCGACTCCTCCGCCCAGGAGATGCTCCGCCACGCGATGGAGGACCTCCAACTGAGTGCCCGCGCCTACGACCGCATCTTGAAAGTGGCCCGCACGATCGCCGACCTCGCAGGGGAGGAGAGCATCCAGCCCGAACACATCGGCGAGGCCATTCAATACCGCACACTGGACCGCAAGCTCTGGGTTTGAGCCATCATTCTTTGACAGCGAGGACCATTAGGTGATGGAATCCGGATGTGAACAAAATCCGTCTCGCCATTGCGTCCTCCCTTGCGTTTGCGGCAATTGCCGCGCCGACTTTTGCCTGCACACGGGCCGTCCTGAAAACCGATGCGGGAACCGTCTTGACCGGTCGCTCGATGGATTGGGTGCAGGACATCGGCAACAATCTCTGGGTTTTTCCCCGGGGCATGAGCCGCGACGGGGCGGCCGGTCCGAAATCCCTCAAGTGGAAATCCAAATACGGCAGCGTCGTCACGACGATTTACGAGATTGCAACGGTCGATGGGCTCAACGAAAAGGGCCTGGCCACAAACATTCTCTACTTGGCCGAGTCCGATTACGGGGCGGTCGGCGACAAGCCCCCGATGTGCATCTCCATGTGGGGGCAATATGTTCTGGATAACTATGCGACCGTAGCGGAGGCAGTCAGCGATTTGGAAAAGGAGCCCTTCCGGTTGGTGGCCCCCGTGCTCCCGAATGGCTCCCCTGCGCACGGCCATCTCTCGATGACCGATTCCTCGGGAGACTCAGCCATCCTTGAATAGATTGGCGGAAAGCTCGTCATCCACCATGGGCCGCAATACACCGTGATGACCAACTCCCCCGAATACTCGCAGCAGCTCGCGATCAACCGCTATTGGGAAGGCGTGGGGGGAACGGCATTTTTGCCAGGAACGTCCCGCGCATCCGACCGGTTCGCCCGCGCCTCGTTTGGAATCAATGCGGTTCCACGCGCCGCCGACCCGAACTATATCAAGGCCGTGCCCGGCCAAGAATTGGCCCTGCAGGGAGTGGCCAGCGTGATGAGCGTCATCCGTTCGGTCAGCGTCCCGCTCGGCATTTCCACGCCGGGCCAGCCGAACATCGCGTCCACGATCTGGCGGACCGTGTCCGACAGCCAGCATTTGGTCTACTACTACGATTCCGCCACAGTCCCCAACACGTTTTGGATCGAGTTGGGGAAACTGGATTTCAGCCCGGGTTGCAAGGTCAAACGCCTGCTGCTCACCGGCGGAAAAGTTTACTCGGGTGAAACCTCAAACCACTTCGAACCCGCCGAACCATTCACTCCTTTGACAGCTTCGGCTAAATAGCCGCGTCTGCATTCGTTGAGAACTGGGCAAATTGCAGGTTGCCCATCCTGACATGGATCAGGAACCGCAAACTGGAAACGGTTCAGTGGCTGAAATACACGGTCGTGATGGCGATCAGGATCAGAGCAATAGAGACACCGGTGAGCAGGGGAATCCGCTCTGGTTTGCGATAGCCAAGGCCGCTGATAGCCACCAACCCGAACCAGCAAACCAGTTTGACGATGACCCACCACGCAAACCCCACATGCAAAGTGGCCACCAACCCGAATCCGCCGATCAGCATGAGCAAGGCCAAGCTGCCGATGAGAATGGCGCTCCTTTTTTTGTTCTTCGGGGCCGGGTTGGCGAACGCTTGAAACAGGAATGCTGTCATCAGAACCATCGAGGCCACGTGTAATACCTGATAAATGTGAAATTTCATCTGCCAGCATCGGAGGCGGGAACCCGTCCGACGTCAATCTTGTTTGCTTCCAAAGTGAATCCAGACCGCAGACGGTCAGACAGGGCGACGTTGTCCTCCTGAATGACTGTCGCGGGATTTTTCAGCGGCAAGCGTCCGTTTATGCCTCCTCGCTCTCTTCCTCTTCATCGTCACTGACTACCGGGGCGATCCCTTGGAGGACTTCGCCTTCGCGGAGGTCAATGAGCTTGACCCCCTGGGCGTTGCGACCGGTCTCGCGGATTTCTTTGATCCGGGTGCGGACCATTTTCCCCTTGTTCGTGATGAGCATGAGTTCGGCGTCATCTCGAACCGTGAGGGCGCCGGCGACGCCACCGGTCTTCTCGTTGGTCTTCATCGTGATGATCCCTTTGCCTCCGCGCGACTGGACGCGGTATTCCTCGAAGCTCGTGCGCTTACCGAGGCCGTTCTCGCCGGCGACGAGGAGCTGTGCGTCCTTGTTGACCACGGCTGCGGCGACGATGTAGTCGCCTTTTTCCGGGCGGATGCCCCAGACCCCGACGGTGTCGCGGCCCTGGTCGCGCATTTCTTCCTCGTGGAAGCGGATGCTCTGGCCGTCGTGGGTGATGAGGACGATCTCGTCCTGGCCCATGGTCATCTTGCAGTCGATCAGACGGTCGCCATCTTCTATCTTGATCGCGATGATCCCGCCTTTGCGGATGTTTTTGAAGTCGTTGAGATTCGATTTCTTGACGATGCCGCTGCGGGTGGCAAAGACGACGTGAAGTTTTTCGTTCCACGTGTCCTCGTCGTTCTTCTGGCCCTGGACGCGGATGGTGGAGGCGATTTTCTCGTCGTTGCGGAGTTCGAGCAGGTTGGCGATCGAGCGGCCCTTGCTGGCCCGCGAGCCTTCGGGAATTTCGAAAACCCGCTCCACGTAGCAGCGGCCGGTCTCGGTGAAGAACATGAGGTAATCGTGCGTGGTCGCGGTGAAGAGATATTCGACGAAGTCGCTGTCCTCCTCATTTTCGGATTCGCGGGCGGTCATGCCGATGACGCCCTTGCCGCCGCGCTTCTGGGCGCGGAACGCGCTGACCAGCGTGCGCTTGATGAACCCGTTGTGGGTGAGAGTGACGATGACGCCGTCGTTCGCGATGAGGTCCTCGATGGCGATCTCGCCCTCCGCCGGAACGATCTGCGTGCGGCGCGGGGTGGCGAATTTTTCCTGAAGCGCGCGGAGCTCATCCTTGATAATCGTGAGAACGCGCTTTTCCTTCGCGAGAATGTCGAGGAGGTCCTTGATCGTGGCGACGAGCGCATCGTATTCGTTCTTGATGCTGTCGCGCTCCATCCCGGTGAGCTGATAGAGCCGGAGATCGAGGATGTGGCCGACCTGCTTCTCGGAGAACTTGTATTTTCCATCCGTGATGCGCGCCTCGCTGCGGATGAGGATGCCGAGCTTCTCCACGGCTTTCTGAGTCCACGAGAGGGCGAGAAGTTTCGCCTTCGCGTCGTCGCGGTCCTGGGAGTCGCGGATGATCTTGATGAAGTCGTCTATGTTAGCGAGCGCGATGAGGTAGCCTTCGAGCTTCTCGGCTTCGACCTCGGCAGCGCTGAGGAGATACCGCGTGCGGCGGAGGATGACCTCCCGCCGGTGCTCGATGTAGCAGTTGATCGCCTCCTTGA
>CAZSDC010000120.1:0-9519 GCA_964605515.1 uncultured Chthoniobacter sp. | reverse complement strand
GGGTGCTTCCGAACATCGTTCTCATCGGCTTCATGGGCTGCGGAAAATCCTCCGTCGGCCGCCGCCTCGCGTCGTTGACCGGACACCGGTTTGTGGACACCGACGAGCTCGTGGTCCAGGCCGAAAACAAAAGCATTCCGGAAATTTTTGCTGCGGGCGGCGAGGAGAGTTTCCGGGACATCGAGCAACGGGCACTCGCCAACATGGTTGGTGTGGCGGGAATCGTCCTCGCCACCGGGGGCGGCGCGATCCTCCGGGAAGCGAACCGGGCCGCCATGAAAAAAATCGGGACGGTCGCCTGGCTGGACGCCGACCCGGACGCGCTTTTCGAGCGCGCCTCGCGCAGCCAGAGACGCCCGCTCCTGCAAACCGGGAACCCCAGAAATACCTTCGACGAACTCCTCGCCTCGAGACGGCCGATTTACACGGAAGCTGCGGATTTCCGCCTCGACTCCACCGGGCTCGCCCACGATGAGGTCGCCCAAAGCATCCTGGAACAGACGATGCGCCTGCAAGCGCGGAACCCGCAATGATTTCCGGTGGCGGAACCGCCCGCCCCGTGCCACATTCCAGCCATGAAAATCGCCACGCTTACCTCGCTTGCACTGTCGGCAGGCCTGGTGCTCGCAGATGACCAAAAACCCATGCTGACACCGCTCCAAGAATATGTCACCGCCCAGTGCGGGACCGAACCGCCATTCAAAAACGAATACTGGAACAACCACCGCGACGGGATCTACGTGAGCGTCGTTTCCGGCCAACCGCTCTTCAGTTCGAAGGACAAATTTGATTCCGGCACCGGATGGCCGAGCTTTACCCGCGCGCTGGATGATTCGGCCATCGTCGAAAAGAAGGACACCTCGCACGGGATGGAGCGCACGGAGGTCCGCTCGTCCAAAGGAGACTCGCATCTCGGCCACCTCTTCACCGACGGCCCAGCCCCGACCGGCAACCGGTTTTGCATCAACTCCGCGGCCCTCCGCTTCATTCCCGTCGAAGACCTAGAGAAGGAAGGCTATCCGCAATATAAAGCACTGTTCGTGAAGCCGGCTAAAAAGTAGGCGCCGACGCTGTTCAAGCACCGGAAGCGCCTGCAGCGGGAACAGCAGGCGAGATGAGGTAGAGCTGGTCGCCCGCACGCACTTTTTCGGGCACAGGGAATGAGGCGAGGACACCCTGGTCAGCCTGAGCGACCGGGCGGCCGTCCTCGCCGGTGTGGAGTTCGGTGATTTTTGCGCGCACGGCTCCGGTGGCGTTTCCCAGAATCCACACCTCATCCCCGAGGCGGACGGAACCGGCGCGGACATGGACTTCCGCGACGCCGATGCGCGCATAGTAATTGGTGATTTCTCCGGCGAACGTTTTCTTTTCCGTGGCCTGCGAATTTGAAGTGCCTGCCCAGTCGCCGAGCGGTTTTCCCAGGTAGTATCCGCCTTCCCAGAACCCCCGGTGAAAGACCTTCGCGAGCTCGGCCATCCACTCGCCGCTCTCCCGCCTTTTTTGGAAGCTGCCGTCGCTCCATGCGTCAACGGCTTCGCGATAGACGCGCACGACGGTGGACACATAATCGGCGGAACGCCCCCGGCCTTCCAACTTCAAAACCGACACCCCGGCATCGATGATCTGATCCAGGAACGGCAGGGTGCAAAGATCCTTCGGCGACATGACGTGGTGGCCGTCGACAACCAGTTCGTTGCCGGTCTCCTGGTCGGTGACAAGGTAGCGGCGGCGGCACGGCTGAAAGCATGCGCCACGCGTGGCGGAAGCCTTCGGCCCATAAAGAGAGAGGCTCATCTGGCATTTCCCGGAGAATGCCACGCACAGCGCCCCGTGCGCAAAAACCTCGACCTTCACCGGCTTTCCCGAAGGGCCGGAAATTCCGTCGGTTCGGATGCCATCAATGATCCCGCGGATTTGATCGAGGCTGAGCTCTCGGGCCAGCACGATCACGTCCGCATAGGCCGAAAAGAACCGCACGCCAGAGAGGTTGGTCACGTTTGCCTGAACGGAAAGGTGGATGGGCAGCCCGGCTGAACGGGCAATTTGAAGCACGGCAGGATCCGCCCCGATGACCGCGTCGGCTCCCGCCGCCTTCGCCATCCGGCACAGGGATGCCGCCTCATCCAGCTCGTCGTCGAAGAGGATCGTGTTCAGCGTGAGATAGGCTTTCGCTCCCCGCTCGTGGCACCTCGCGACAATCTCATCGAGGTCGCCGCAAAGAAAGTTGTTCGCCGACCGGGCGCGCATGTTCATCGTTCCCACCCCGAAGTAAACGGAATCGGCCCCGGCCTTCAGCGCGGCGAAAAGCGCTGCCCGCGAGCCGGCCGGGGCCATGAGTTCGACGGATCGCAGAGGCGCAGCGGGGTTCATGAAAATCATCGTAGGCGAAAGATCCGCGCCGGGGGACAGAAAAAACGGTGGCCAGCGGTGCGCCGGAGGAATATACCGCCCCCATGCTGACTCTCTATCTTCTGCGTCATGGGCAAACGTCGTTCAGCAGGGCCAATGCGTTTTGCGGGGCCGCCCTGAATCCGGATCTCACTGAAGACGGTCGTCAGATGGCGGAGTGTTTCGCGAAGGCCTACGGCTCAACCCCCTGGCAATCCATCTTCTCCAGCCCGCTCAAGCGCACTTTGGAAACGGCTCATCCGATCTGCAACGCGACCGGGATGTCCCCGCAGGTGCGGGATGGGTTGATGGAAATCGGCTACGGTCAGTGGGAGGGAAAAACCGTGGAGGAGGTCGAGGCGGAGTTCCACGACGACTACCTTGCCTGGACGGCTGACCCCGCATGGTATCCGCCGACGGATGGCGAGCCGGCTGTGGCCATCGCGCATCGCTCGCTGCAGGTCGTCGAAGAAATCCAGAAGATTTACGATGAGGGCAACGTGCTCATCGTCTCGCACAAGGCGACCATCAGGATCCTGATGTGCTCGCTGCTGGGGATCGATGTGGGACGCTTCCGCTACCGCCTCGCCTGCCCGGTGGGCTCGGTCTCCATCATCGAATTCGGCAAACACGGCCCCCTGCTCAAAGCCATGGCCGATCGCGATCATCTCGATGATCACCTGAAAACCCTGCCTGGGACGTAGCCTGAGGCAGGGTCAGCCGACAGGCTTTTCCTCAGAGACCGGAGAGCCGACCTTCACCGTCTTATCCCCGCCGACCTCGCGGGCGAGGATGGTGCCGAGCAGAACATTGAGGAGGCTGGTCTCGTTGCCTCCTGCGCCGCCGCCCGCCACAATCTGCGGCACAAGGTTGATCCCGGCAGCGGCGAGCGCGCGGATACTTTCGATGGTCGCGTAGTTGCCCTGACCAATCGCGGTGGTTTTTTTCTGGATCACGTCAGCCTCGGCGGTTCCCACAGCGGTGATTTTTCCGCCTTCTGCATTGCCGACGAGGACGAGCACCCTGGCATCCGCCTCGGCGTTGATGGTTTTGGCCTTCGCCTGCCCTTCTGCACTCTTGATCGCAGCATGTGCTGCAAACTCGGCGATCGACACGCTCCGCTCGGCGTCCACAACGCGCGGCTGAGTTTCAGCGATCGCGCGGGCTTGTTGAAGCTCCTTGCGGGCCTCCTCGGCAATGCGCTGGGTGTCGTATGTCGTCCGTTCTTGTTCGGCAATTTTCCGGTCCGTCAGAGTCTTCATCAGCTCGGCAGGAGGAATGATGTCCCCGATGAGAGTATCCACCGCTCCGACATTATATTCACCAAGGGCGGCCCCAATACTCAGCTTGGCGTCATCCTGGCGCTGCTGCCGTTGTTTGAGAAAATCAATGACGTCGCTGCCCTGCGCGGCGTTGCGAAAGTAGTTGCCGATCGTCGGCTCGAGAACCTGGGTGACCAGGTTGCTCACGCTTCCAAAGCGGGCAATCACCTTCGGGGCATCGTTGCGCGGGATGTGGATGATCTGCGAAACATCGAGGTTGAAGGTGAAGCCATCGGATGAGCGGACCGTGATCGTGGAAAGCTTTTCATCCAGCTTGTGGGCCTCGGATTTATCATTCGCCCAATTCAGAACGACATTAGCGGTCGGAACATTCTCCACCTTGTGGGTATAAGGATTGATGGGGTATTTGCCCGGGTCAAGCGGATCGGCCCAAACGCCCTTTTGTCCCCGGCTCACGAGATTGCCGTGCTTGAATCCTGCCCCTGTCAGGTCCACTCCCTTTTCGCCGACATAGGCAATCACCACCCCGGCATAGGCAATCGGAACATCCGTCATGGGTTTGGATTCGACGGTGGCAAACAACGGATTGATAAAATACCGGCCGGCGAGAAGCACCTGTTCCTGCAGGCCCTTGAAGCCGCCGTTGTCGAGAAACGCCTGCGCATTCTGATACATGCTGTGGTCGGGAATTTCTCTGCCGGCAATATCCCCGCTCCCAAGCGCCCGGCCCTCTTTGGTGGTAATGATTCCCACCATATTGTCGGCGATCTCTTTGACGGGGACGTTGTTTACTTCGAAAACTTCTGTATTGATGCGGTAGGTGCCCGGGGGAATGATGGCGATTTGCGGACCACGCTCGCCGCCGTTTTCCAAAAAGGCACGGGCGTCCTGAAATGACTTGCACCCCACCTCCTTCGCCAGAACCCGGCCATTTGTAATAGCGGCTCCCGCTTTTGACACCACGGTTCCAAGTTCGCCGTTGGGAACAGTGTAAAACGATTCGGTTTTAATCGTGTATTGCCAGGGGAACAGCCAGAAGTGGACACCGGGAGAGAGGGTGTCAGCCTGCCATCCGGCCTCGCCCTTCAAGGCGATGATCTCGCCGTCAGGAAGCGTCTTGTTGGCACCGAACAAAACCCACTTCTTGTTGACGATCCCAAGGGAATCCTGCCCGATGATCACGACACCAAAAACTCGAAGAACAAGCTTGTAGCCACTGATGAGGGCGAAGGCGATAACGAGCGAGGCGATGATGTAGTTCATAAAATGGTTGGCATCATAGCGGTTCTAAAAGATCAGGAAAGCGGCATTCTTGCGTTCGATCGCGGGGCCGTTAGAAATCCCTGCCGCGAAGACCTTGGAAGGCCCTGCCCGCAAATTCGATCACATGGCTCGCGCGGAGTGACTCCTGGGACTCACGGCCCGAAGCGATTGCAATTTCCGCCGACCGGCCGCACACCCATGCTCCCACCATCGCGGCTTCATCGGGACTGAGTCCTTGCGCAAGGAGGGAGGCGGCGATCCCTGTCAGGACGTCACCCATCCCGCCAGTCGCCATCCCGGGATTTCCGGTGGTGTTGTAGGCGGCGGGCTGTCCGGCCCGGCCGATGATCGTGCGTGCGCCCTTCAGAAGCAGCGTCACCATGTAGCGATCGACAAAATCGCGCATCCATTGAAGCCGGCTCCGTCCCCTGCAAGGCGAGAGTCTTTCCATCTCGCCTGGGTGCGGGGTGAGAAGCCTCGGCCCGGCACACCCGTTCAGGCTCGCGGGCGATTTCGACACGACATTCAATGCATCGGCATCGATGACACATGGAGCCGTCGCACGCCGGACCAGCGAGAGGATCTCGCCGGCATGGCTGGTCGAGAGCCCGGGCCCGATGGCGATCGCATCCCACCGGTCCCGGAGCACCTCCTCATAAGACTCCACTTGCCGGACCATCACTTCGGGAATCAGCGACGCAGCCAGAAGCAGAGAGATTTCTCTCTTCACGAAGAGCGTAATGAGGCCGGCGCCCCCGGCGACTGCCGCCGCAGAGCAAAGCCGCGCGGCGCCGGCGAATCCCGCTGATCCCGCCACAATCGCCACCCGTCCGGCCATTCCCTTGTGGGTGTCAAAGAGACGCGGCGGCAAGAGCGGTCGCAACAGCGACGGCCCGATCACAATTGAGCCATCTGCAACGGAGTCCGAAACGACGAGCCCTTCGAGCGGCGCGACAGCAAGGCGGCCCACAAAATTGGCCGCCTCATCCGCCAGAAGCCCGGTCTTGGCAAACCCCATTGCCATCGTCGCATCAGCCTGCACGCAGGGTAAACCGGGCACTCCTGTATCCGCATCGAGGCCGCTGGGGAGATCCGCCGCCAACACCCAGGCCCCGAGATTTTCCCGCAGCCGATTGATCTCACGAATCCCCGATGCCACCGGCTCGCGCGGGTTTCCTCGCGCCCCGATCCCCAGCAAGCCGTCCAGAACGACGAGCGGAGAGGCGGCTCCTGACGGACGGGTTCTCTCCAGCTTTCCAAGCTGCAATTCCGTAAGTGGTGCAAGCTGGGACTCGGGAAGAATCGTTTCCACACTCCAGCCCGCAGCCGCCAGATGGCGCGCAGCGACCAGCACGTCGCCACCGTTGTGCCCCTTCCCCGCAAAGGCCCGGCAGGTGCCCGGGCGCGGATGGTTCTGACGCACGAAATCCGCCATCTGTAATCCAGCAGATTCCATGAGAGCCGAGGCATCAGCCCCGGATGAAAAAGCCGCCTGCTCGGCATCAATCATCTGCGCGCGGGTCAGAACACTCATCCGTGAATTATGATCCCGCGAGGCCGGCAGGAAAAGTCTTTTGCTTCTCATTGACCGTGCAACCCCGCAGACCCGAAATCAGGCGGGTTTTGTCACGAGCGCATCCAGGTGAACATTCATATCCGGCCGCGTTCCTGCCCAGGGGAATACCGCATCAACCTCCCGGGCAGATGCAGACTCGGCCACGGCTTCGAGGCGCGCGATCACCGCGAGGAGGACCGGGGAATAGAGATCGGCGTTGTGACCGAGGCAGAAGTCGAGGACCGAAGGAGGGCGTCCGGCGAGGCCCATGCGCAACCGCATTCCGCCCTGAAAGGGACTGAATCCGAGCTCCCACCGGCCTGTCTCGCTGAGAAAACGCAGTGCCCGGTATTCGCGATTCGGTTCTGCCCTTTGAAAAATCAAGGCTTGTGGCGGTCCGGGTGTCCCCACCAGGAATTCGGATGCTTTCCATCGTAGTGGGCCTCAAAGGCGCGAACGGCATCTTCCATCGTCCCGTCGGCGGGAGCCCACTTGGCGATATCGGGAAAATCCGTCGAGGCATTCCGGTTCTTTTTTGCATCGCGGAACTGGATCGGACACCAGAAGGACTCGATATTGCGGAGCATCTCGCTACCGAGGGACCAAAGACCGGTCATCCAGTCACAATACCAACACCAGAGGAGATCGTAGCCGATGAGGCCGTCATACTTGTGCCGGGAAAGGTTCACCCACTCGGAGGACCGATAAGTCGGCAGCTTCCCGAGCCAGGCCACGGGTGGGTAAAGGAAGATTTCCGCCAGACGCACCTGGGCGAAGACGATGATGGCTGGTGTCTGGACCATGAGGCAGAGCTGGTTTCGAAATGGCCCGAGGATCCGTCCTTGGGCATCGGTGAGAGTCCGTCCACTCCTTCCACGCAATGTGCGATGGGTAAGGCAAAACGCATGCAAAAAGCACAATTGACCGACAATGGCCGCGACCACTCCCATCCATCCCATCAGCCATGCACCGCTGAGCCAGGGCACCCAGGTAAAGAGGCTGACAAAGACATCCAACAGGGGGGCCTCGGTGATCCTGTCCGTGAACGCGTAGGCGATCCGCGTCATGATCGCAGTGACCGCCAACTCAAAAAAAATGATGGCCACACAAACAAGAAAAACAACAAACCAGTTCATGCCCGCCAGCCTTGCATACCAGCCACGAAAACAAAATGCTTTTCCGGCGAACCCGGGGCCAGCGGGTGAACCAGAGAGAGCGGGCTTTTCGCCGGGTGGGAGACCGATTCCAGAAGCTGAGCCAGCACCTTACGCGGGCGGCACGCCCAAGCTCACTGAGGACCATTCCATCAACCGCACCCGCCTTTCATCGCACCTGGAGTCAGCGGCCGGGGCGGAGGAGTTTCTCGGCAGCGGCGGCATCCTCCGGGGTATCAACGCCCGGGCCGGTGCTTTTGGCAGTAAGGACGCGGATTATCGCGCCGTGTTCGAGGGCGCGGAGTTGTTCCAGCTTTTCCAATTTCTCGAGAGGACTCGGCTTTCGTTTCACGAAAGCCAGAAGAAACGGTCTGCGGTAGGCATAAATGCCGAGATGGCGCAGACGGGCAGGAGGACGGGCTCCTCCATCGCGGTCCCAAGGGATCGGGCTCCTGGAAAAATAGAGCGCATTCCCCTGCAAATCACAGACCACTTTGACGACATTGGGATTCTCTAGATCCGCAGGATCAAGCGGGCAGGCCGCAGTGGCCATCTGGAGACGGGGGTCGTCCTGCAAGGCCTCGATCAGCCTTCCCGCCAGCTTGGGATCGAGAAACGGCTCGTCTCCCTGGACATTGAGCAGGATGCCTGTTGAGAGGAGGTTTTTTGCCACCTCCGCAATGCGGTCGGTGCCACTCGGATGCCTTGCGGAGGTAAGCGCCACTTCCGCGCCAAAGGAAAACGCGGCCTCCAGAATGCGCGTATCGTCGGTGGCGACGATCACCCGATCCACCCCCGGCACAGCGCGGCAACGCTCCCACACATGCTGGATGAGCGGCTTTCCGGCAAGGAGGTGCAGCGGCTTTCCGGGAAAACGGGTCGAGCCCCAGCGGGCAGGAATAACAATGGCGGCGCGTGACATGACGCTATTTCAAGCACGGAGAGCACGGGGAGCACAGCGGAAAATTCCGGGCGCACACCTGCCGTTGGCCCCACGATTTCGCCTCCTCCAGGACAAGTCAAAAAATTGGTGGCAAGTCACACGGCCCGGCGCGCGGAAGTCAATCTCAGTCGACTTGAACGCCGAGATCGCCGATCCGGCTGAGGGTGAGTCCGGCGAGCGCGGGTGTTTCGGCAGCCATCTGCTTGAAGACATCCTCGATGGTATAAATGCCGTTCGATCCGGAGACGATTTGGATGAGGTCGCGGAGGATTTCCCAATCGTCGCGGGCCTGGCCGGGAGGTTGGATCGCCTGGTTGAGCCTCTGGAGCCGGCCTTTCACGTTGATCATCGATCCGCGCTTTTCCGCCCAGGCACTCGACGGGAGCACGACCGTGGCGTGCGGAGTCGTCTTGTTTGAAAGGATCCCCATGACCACAAGGGCATCAAGTCCCTTGAGCCCGGCTTCGGATATGCCACAATCCACGGCATCCTCGCCGAATACGGCGAGACGGGTGATCCGGCCAGCTTCCACCGCTTGGACAATTTCCGGAAGTTTCCCCGTTGTCAGTCCGAGGAGCCTGGCGCCGGAGGTATTCGGATTTCCATCCTCGGAGACCAGAAAGCCGTCGCCTTTTTGCGGGCGCGCAAGAACGTCGATATTTTGAATGCCAAGCGACTTGGCGAGCCGCCGCACGAGGAACAACTCCTCGTTCGTCATCCGCGCGGACGCGATGATCGCGGCCTCGCCCGGCTTGGCGGACGCGAGTTTTTCCGCCGCCGCTGCGAGTGCCTTTTCCCATTTTTCCGGGATGCCCCCGCCGCGGACGAACGGTTCCTTGAGCCGGTCGTCACTATGGAGGAAATGAAAATTCAGGCGGTGGCTGTCGGGCATCCAGCAGGAGTTGACCGCATCGTTTTCGCGCGGGGTGATCC
>CAZSDC010000119.1:0-9669 GCA_964605515.1 uncultured Chthoniobacter sp. | reverse complement strand
CACCGTGCTGAACACCGCGCCCGGGGCGATGTTGAGCGTGCTGTTGCCGGCGATGATCGTGTTCCCGCCAACTGTCATCGTGCCGATGACGTTGATCGTGGAGTCCGGGTCGCTGAAGTTCCCGAGCACGTTCAAGCGGCCGTTCACGTTCACCGTGCTTTTCGCGACGCTCATGAAGCCGGTTACGGTCAGCACGTTCGGCGTCGGCACCACGAGCGTGCTGTCCGGAACGAAGAGGTTGTTCACGAACGTCTGCAACTCCTGGAACCCGGCTGCCGTCAGGCCCGAGACGACCGAGCCGATGGTCGTGTAATCCGCATAGACCGGGACGTCCTTGATGTTGTCGAGGAGGACACCATTGGACGCGGCACTGGTGACGATGATCTGCACGCTGCCCGGGTTGAGCAGGAAGCTCCAATTAAGCTGCACGCTCGGATCGTTCCAGATCACGGAGAACTGGTTGAGTTTGAAGTTCGTGCTGTTGAAGTTCACCAGCGTGTAGGCTTGGTTCGGAACCAGTCCCTCCGGTGCGAGCGCGAAGAGCCCGCCGCGGCCGGCAAAGCCGCTCGTGAAGGCTCCGGCGACATTGATCACATCGCCGGCCACAGGCGAGAGGGCGATCGTGCCCGCGTTCCATGTGAGGTTGCCGGTGTTGAGCTGGCCGATGGCGCGCAGGGCGCCGCCGTTGATCGTGACCGGGCCGGTGCCCAGGGCGCTGGCATTTTCGGTCTGGATGACGCCCGTGTTGATCGTCGTGCCGCCGGTGTAGGTATTCGCCGTCGCGATCACCGTCCGGCCCGAACCAATGTGGTTGACCACCGTGCTGCCGGTGATCTTGGGATCGAACTTGTAAAGATTGTCATTTTGAAAAAAGGCGATCCCCGCCGCGCCAATTCCGCCGTGGACCTCGGAGGCGTCGAGCGTGCCTCCAAGGGTTGGTTTGATGCCTGCTTTGCTGATGAGGGCCCCGATTATCAGTGTGCCGCTGGAATTGGCTGCCGTGGCCATGTTCAAGATCCCTTTGCCGTCGGCAATGCTCGTGATGCCTTTGTCTGCGAGATTCAGGAATCCCGAGGAGCCGGCTTGTTCGCCAATCGTTATGGACGACGCGGTAAGGGTCGCGTTGTTTGTCACGTCCACGAGGTTGCCGGTGCCGCTCCGTCCGATGGTCAGGGCGGCAAGCGCCCATTTCGATCCCTGGCCCGTCACGAAAACATTGTTTTGTTTCGACGTGGCGTCGTAGCCGACGAAGGTGTTGCCGGTCACGTTCACGGCCCCGCCGTTGGAGATGGTCAGACTGCTGGAGTTGCCGCTCGAACCGACACGCATTGTGCCAGAGATGTTCCATTTCGATCCCTCTCCGTCCACGAGTGCGATGTTGTTTGCCGTCACTCCGTTGGATCCTGTGCCTCCCCCGATGCGCACGTTTTTGCTTGTGACGAGTCCGCCTTTGAGGATGTCCAACTCGTTGCCGGTGCCGCTGCGGCCCACGTAGAGCGTCGCGTTGTTGGTGAACGACGAGCCTTCGCCGGTCACGGTCAGCTTGTTGTTGTTGGCCCCGGCGTTGAAGCCGATCAGCGCGTCCACATTATCCGGCGCGGTCACGCTCACCTTCGCCCCATCCGACACCGTCATCTGGTTTCCCGTGCCGTTGTAGCCCAGGTGGAATGTCACCGAGCTGTTCCATGTGGTTGTCGGCCCGGTGATGAGCACGGTGTTGTTGTTCGATGTGGAGTTATAGCCGATGACCGTCTTGCCGTTGGTCAGCTTGCCGCCGTCGGAAACGGTCAGGTTGACCCCGCCGTTGTTCTTGCCCACGTAGAGAGTGCTCGCGTTGTCGCTGGCTCCCACGCTGCCTTTGACGATCAAGCTGCCGCCGTCAACCACCGTGCCGCCGGTATACGTGCTCGTGCCGGTGAGGGTGGTGTTTCCGCTGCCGAGCTGGTTGAGCGCGGTGCTGCCGGTGATCTTCGTGGCGAAGGTGATGTTATCGGTCTGGTTGAAGTTCAAGACCGCCGTGCCGCTGCCACCGTGGATTTCGGTGGCCTGCAATGTGCCGGAGGTGCCGGGAGTGGTGGCGCTGCCGATGTTGAGCGTGCCGGTGCTGCCGGATTGGGCTCCGAGAGTGACCGTGCCGGTTCCGTTTCCGACCGTGACCAGACCGCTATTTTGAATATTCAGCGTGCCGGGGCCGGTATCGCCGACGGTGAGGTTGCCGGTGTTCGTCCATATTGAGCCCGCGCCGTCCACGGTGACCGTGCCTATGAGGCCTGCGGTCGAACCGGTGGCGATGAGGCCGTTGACGTCCGACACCACGCCGCCATTGAGGATGTTGAGTGTCCCGTCGCCGCCGGCATCGACCGAGAGGTCGCCGGTCATCGTCCATTTTGATCCCGCGCCGGTGACCGTCGCGACGCCGACTGTGTTTGTGCCCGTGGCGATGCCGCCAGTAAAACTCGTCACCACGCCACCGTTCTTGATCGTGAGAGTGCCGTTAGCCCCACTTTTGGAGGCAAGAATGACCTCCCCGTCCACGTTCAGCGCGGAATCCGCGCCGTCCACCGTGGCATTTCCGATGCCGGCGGAACCAATGTAGGCCCCATAGCTGTTCACCTTCACCACGCCGCCATTGGTGATATTGAGTGTGCCGGAATCGGTTGTTTGGCTATAACCAAGAACGAGCTCATTCGCAGAGGTCAGCTTGGAACCGGCCCCGTCCACGTTCACGATACCGACACCTTTGGCGCCGACAGGAATAAATCTATCCGTCGAAACTTGACCGCCGGCTGTGACATTCAGCGTGCCGGTGCCGGCATTGGAATAGCCAACGTCAATGACACCCGCGAAGGTTGCCCTGGTTCCATTGCCTGTCACGGTCAGCGTGCCATCCTCGATGGCGAGACCCATGTTGCCAACGATCTTCACACCGCCGGCGAGAGTCAGGGTTCCCGCACTGACATCACTTACTTCGTTGATAGTGAGCGTGTGATTTCCCTGGATGCCCGCGGTGCTGCTGACCGTGAGGCTCTTGATCGTGGTATCCACATCGAGGACGGTGCTGGTTTGGTTGCTCGCCCCGGTAGCGGAGAAGGTGACGTCGTCCGTGCTTGTCGGGGTGGCGGTGGTGGCGTTGCCGGCGGCGTTGCCGGCCCAGTTCGCCTCGCTCCAGTTCACGCCCGTCTGGCCGAGCCAGTGGGTGGCGGCGAGTGTCGCGAGCGCAATTTTCACTTCCCCGTTGGTATTCAGTCCGCTCAGGTCCCATCTGAATTTTGTGTCGAGGTTCGAGGTGACGTTGAAGTTTGAGACATCGAAGGAGAAGATATTGAAATCGATGATTCTGAAACTTTTTCCGAGCGCGCCGGTGTAGCCTCCGGTAAGCTGGAGGCTGAGGGTGACGTTGCCGGTAACGGAAAGGCCGCTGCTGGAGCCAATCTGGCCGAAGACATTATCGCCCGCTATATTGAAAAGTGCCGTGCTGCCCGAGAGGAGGTAAAGGTTGTTCACTAGGAGGTAGGGGCTGCCACTGACAATGGTGCTGCTGCCCGGGCTGATCGTGCCGCCGCTCAGGACGGTGATATCCCCGCCGATTTTTCCGATGCCGCTGAGTGTTCCGCCGGAGACGGTAACGTCGCCTGTGGCGGCGGAGTTGTCGCCGTTGACATAGAGCGTGCCTGCCGAGACTTTCGTCTCACCGGTGTAGGTGTTTGTGCCGGTGAGCGTGGTGGTGCCGTTACCGAGCTGGTTGACCGACGCGCTGCCGGTGATGTTCGGGGCGAAGGAGATGGCGTCGGTCTGGTTGAAGTTCACGGTGGCGGTGCCTCTGCTGCCGTTGACCTCGGCGGCAGAGAGCGTGCCTGAGGTGCTGTTGCCGCCGAAGGCACCGATGTTCAGCGTGCCGCTGCTGTCTTTGCCGGATGCAAGAGTGAGGGTGCCGGTGCCGTTGCCCACGGTGAAAACGCCGCCGTTCTGAAGGTTGAGAACGTTGGCTCCTGAATATTGGCCGATCGTGGCATTGGCGGTAGCGACGGATGAACCGGCCCCGGACACGGTGAGCGTGGACGGGGGATTCCCATCCACCCCATCAAGGGTGACATCATTCGTCGCGGTGATCTGCGCGCCGCCGGAGATCTCCAGCGTCGCTCCGCCGACGTAAGTCTTGCCGGTGTAAGTGTTCGCGCCGGTCAGAAGCGTGGTGGCGTAAACGTTCACATTCGTGCTGCCGGTGATCTTCGGGGCGAAGGTGTAGCTCGGGTCCGACTGGTTGAAGTTGACGACCGCCCATCCCGCGCCGCCGGTGACTTCGGCGGCTTGCAGGGTGCCTGTGGCGGCAGGCGTCTCGCCAGTGCCGCCGATGTTCAGCACGCCGGTGCCACTGGCTTGACTGCCAAGCGTGAGGGTGCCCGTGCCGCCGCCCACGCTGACCGTGCCTCCGTTCTGGAGGTTCAACGTGCCAGGGCCGGTGTCGCCGACTGTGAGGTTGCCGGTGTTCGTCCATGTGGAGCCCGTGCCGTCCACAGTGACGGTGGACTGAAGCTCCACAGCAGTCGAGAGTGTGGCATTTACGTCCGAGACCGAGCCGCCGTTGGAGATGTTCAGCGTGCCGGTGCCTCCGCCATCGATGGTGAGGTCACCCGTGATCGTCCACTGGGAGCCGGAACCGGTGACGTTAGCGACGCCGACCGAGCCGTCATTCAACCCGATCAAAACCGAGGTGCTATTCACCACGCCGCCATTCTGGATGTTCAGCGTGCCGTTGCCATCTTCGCCGATGATGGTGAATCCCGCCGTCAACGTCGAGCCTGCACCATCCACCGTCACCGTGCCGGTCGAGTTGCCGACGGCGACATACAACGCATCCTTGGCGGTGAAGTTTCCGCCACCCAGCACATTCAGGACGCCTTTCTTTCCATCGCTACCGCCAACAGTCAGCCATTTTGCCTCATTCCAATTGGTATTGGCTCCGGTGACGGTGAGCGTCGCGCCGTTGCCGGCACCGTCGACGGTGGTATTGTCTTGTGACTTCACCGTGACGCCGCCGCTGATGGTGAGATTACCGCCGCTCACATTGACGCCGCTGCTGCCGCCGTTGATGGTTAATGTGTTGTTGCCGGTGATGCCTGCGTCGCTTGTTACCGTGAGGCTCTTGATGGTGAAATCCTGATCAAGAACGGTCGCCGTCTGGTTGGCAGCGCCGGTGGCGGAGAAGGTGATGTCGTCGGCGCTTGTGGGAGTGGAGGTGGTGGCGTTGCCGGCGGCGTCGCTGGCCCAATTCGCGTCGCTCCAGTTGTTTCCCGTCTGGCCGAGCCAGTGGGTGGCGGCGGGATCGCTCAAAGCGATCCTGACCGTTCCGTTGGTCGTGAGTCCACTCAGGTCCCATTTGTATTTTGCGTCGAGGTTCGAGGTGACGAGGAATTGGTGGCTGCTGAAATTCCCTGTGCTGAAGTTAAAAATCGTGAACTTATCGCCGGGGTTTCCGGTGTAGCTGAAAGGGAGTTGGAGGCTCAGGGTGATATTTCCCGTTGCGGTGAGGCTCGAAGATTTCATCTTTTCGAAGCTGTCTGCGGCCGCAAAACGAAAGACCGCCGAGCTGCCGTCGAGAAGCGACAAGCCTTGTGTTGTCGTGAGCGTTTCAAATGAACTTCCGCCAGGACCGCCGGAGATCGTGCCGCCGCTTTGGACCGTGATGTTGCCGCCGAGTGTTCCAGAGCCGCGGAGAGTGCTGCCGTTCTGCACGGTGACATTGCCGGTGGCGGCGGTGTTGTTGCCATTGATGATAAGTATCCCAGCGCCGACCTTCGTCTCACCCGTGTAGGTGTTGTCCTGGTCAAGAACCGTCGTGCCGGTGCCGAGTTGGTTGACTTTCGCGCTGCCGGTGATCTTCGGGGCGAAGGCGAAGTAGTCGTCGGTCTGGTTGAAGTTCACCGTGGCCGTGCCAGAGCCGCCTTTGACCTCGGCGGCTTGAAGCGTGCCGGCAGTGCTGTTTCCGCCAAAGGCGCCGATGTTCAACGTTCCGCTACTGCTGGATTGGGATCCGAGGTTAAGTGTGCCGGTGCCGCCGCCGACACTTACGCTGCCACCGTTTTTGATCGTCAGCGTTGCGGGGCCTTGCTCGCCGACGGTGAGGGTGCCCGTGTTGTTCCACTGCGAGCCCGGCCCGTCCACGGTGACGGTAGCGAGTTCGTCGGTTTGCTGGGCGAGGTGGCCATCAGCGTTTGTGACGCCGCCGCCGTTGGTGATATTGAGTATGCCATTTCCGCCCCGATCCACGTAGAGGCCGTTGGTGATCGTGAGCTTCGAGCCGGGCCCGTCCACGTTCAGGGTGCCGGTCGCATTGAAACCAGCGACATAGGCATTAACGCCGGTGACCTCGGCGCCACCGGAGATGTTCAGCGTGGCATTATCCCCAGGGTTGTTAGCGACCGTGACATAGGACCCGACGCTGACAACTGTGCCATTTCCGCTGATCGTGAGATTCCCGCTGGATATGACCTGCATGAGGTTTGAAATCGTCAGCGTCTTCTCGCCGGCAATTCCCACAGGGTTGGAGTCGGAGACTATGAGGTTGGTTATCGTCGTATTGGCTGTCAGGACCGTCGATGTTTGGTTTCCGGCGCCGGTGGCGGAGAATGTCACCGTGCTGTTGCTGGCGGGCGTCGCGGTGGTGGCGTTCCCGGCGGCGTTGCTGGCCCAGTTCGCGCCGGACCATGTGCTGTCCGTCTGCCCGAGCCAGTGGGTGGCGGCTAGGGCGACCGGCCCGGCGTTCAGAATGATGGACCCGGAGTTGATGAGGTAGGTGAAGGTCTGGGATTGGGTGTTGCCTTGCAGGGTGCCGAAGAACGAGCCACTACCGCTGGTGAAGGTCTGGCTGCCGCCGGTGAAGGTGCCGTTCAGCGTGATGGTCCCGCCGTTGTCGAGAAAACTGTAGCCGGCGATGCCGTTGGTACCGTTGTTTCCTTTGAGGCCGAGGGCGCCATCCTGACCGGTAAATGGGGGATCGCCGAGGCCTCCGCCTCCTCCTTGGCCACCCTGTCCGCCGAAGCCGAAGCTGCCACCGGTGAACGTTCCTCCTTGCACCGTGATGGTGCTGCCTGATGCGGCCACGACCGCGCTTCCCCCGTTCCCACCATTCCCACCTTTGCCACCGTTCCCACCGCCGCCACCATAATCGCCTGAATCGGGCGCAGCATCGCCGCCATTAGAACCGCGGCCGCCATCGCCGCCATTTCCACCTGCGCCGCCGAGAAAATTGCCATTGAGAATCTGGTAGTAGGTGTTGGTGGCGGCGCTGAGAGCGTTGCCACCATCTGTGCCGCTGCCGCCCGCACCTCCCGTTCCGTTCGTGCCAGCGCTGCCCGGCGTGCCAAAGGTGCCGGTGGCACCGGTGCTGACGATGATTGGACCTCCATCAGCATGAGCGAGATCTGCCAGCGGGACGAGGCAGAGGAGAACTGAAAGCGGAGACCGGAAAGCGGAGACCAGAAAGGAAAAGAAGCGGCTCGGCGCGTTGGGCGCGAACGGTTGCGTGAAAGATTTGTGGTTCATGGCGTGAATGGTTATTGGATCCCGCGTTTCGCTCCGGCGGCGAGAGCGCACCTTTTAACCGGGTCAGAAACGGTCACCCAACTCCCGCATACCCGCACCGACCCCTCGCTGAAAATTGAGCTCTCCCAACAGACTTCCCTCACAGAAACAAGGTATTGACACAAGTCAACCTTATGTTTGCAGGAAAAATAGAGATATTTGCTTCCCGTGGCGCTTTTTGAACAAATCGCGGGATTTTCGGAGGTCTTTTGTCTCCGCACCCCATTCGACTCCGTGCGAGAATTCGCCTGAGCCGGATCAGTTTGGCTGGATTTTCTGGAGCACTTCCTCCAGGTCGTCAGCGCGGAGAGGCTTGGCGAGGATGTGATCCATGCCGACCTCCATGCAGGCGTCGCGGTCGCGCTTCATGACATTGGCGGTGAGCGCGCAGATGAACGTACGGCCGTGGTGTCTGCCGGATTTTTCGCGGCGCCGGATTTCCCGGGTCGCCATGAAGCCGTCCACCTCGGGCATGTGGAGATCCATGAGAACAAGGTCGTAAAAATTCTCCCGCATCTGCTCGAGGCATTCGCGTCCGTTCGAGGCCTTGTCTGCCCGGTGGCCGAAGTCCGCAAGGAGGCGGAGCGTGAGGATCTGGTTCATGGGGATGTCCTCAACCACGAGAATCCGCAGGGCCTGCCGGTTTGCCCCGGATTTCTGATCGGCGGAGGCAGGCGCGGGTTTGGGCGACGGCGGCTGTGCCACCTTTACGGGAAGAGTGAAGGTGAATGTCGAACCGACCCCCACTGTGCTCTGAGCCCAGATTTTTCCTCCCATGAGAGTCACGAGGCTTTTGCATATCGCGAGGCCCAGGCCGGTGCCGCCGTGTTGCCGGGTCGAGGAGGAGTCCACCTGGGTGAAGGGTTTGAACAGGAAATCCAATTTGTCCGACGGGATGCCTATCCCCGTGTCGGTCACGGCAAATTTCAACAGGCAGTCATCCTGATCCGCGTGATCCGGCAAAGGTTCGACGCTGACGCGGACTTCAGCGGAGCCGGTTTCGGTGAACTTCACCGCGTTGCCGAGGAGGTTGATGAGGATCTGTCGCACGCGGGCGATATCCGCCGTGATCCAAGCCGGGGCGGCGGGATCTACCACGGCGTTCATGCCGATGGATCTGAGCCTTCCCGGAGTGCAGAGCGCGACCGCCTCGTCCACGCAGTCGCGCAGGTCGAACGGCCGGGGATCGAGCTTGAACGTGCCTGACTCGATCTTGGAAAAGTCGAGGATGTCGTTAATGATGACGAGCAGGGATTCCCCGCTGGCGCAGATTGTCTGAACGAAATCCTGTTGCTCGTCGTTGAGGGGGGTGGATTTGAGGATATTCGCAAACCCGAGCACCCCGTTCATCGGCGTGCGGATTTCGTGGCTCATGACGGCGAGGAACTCGCTCTTTGCCCGATCCGCCGCCTCGGCGGCCTCCTTCGCCTGGCGTAGTTGAATTTCCACACGCTGGCGCTCGATCAGCGAGGCGGCGAGGTCGTTTACGCGGAGTTCCAGGTTATGGTTCGTCTCGGTGAGTTCCCTCCGGGCCGCCAGCAGCCCCTCGCGCGCATGGACGAGCCCGTCGGCTGCGCGCAGAATCTCGGCCTGAAGGAGATTGAAGCTCTCTGCCATTTCGCCGACCTCATCCCGGGAGTTTGCGACCACCGGCTGGATGTCCACCCGGGCGTGCGCGTCGTCCAAATCGCCCCGGCCGAGCGCCTGCATGGCACTGGAAAAATCCGCCAGCGTGCCTGAAGCCAGACGCCTGGCTGCAGCGGACACTTCGACGGCCGAGTGAGCGATCATGCCGGGGAGCACGAGCCCGACCGAAATGGTCAGCATCGCAACGGCCACAAAAATATCTTCCAGCGCCGCCAGTTGCGACAGGTCCGAGGGATCCACGCTCCTTACCGCGATCAGGTAGCCGATGCCGTCGAGGATCAGAACCAGCAGCATCGCGCCGGTGAGCTTGATGTGGAGCGACCGGGCGACTCCCGGCAGCCCCGCTTTGCGCCGGTCGGAGAATTTTCTCCAGGCATATAGTGCGGCGCCCGAGTAGGCGAAGACCAGGCCGATCAGCACGGTGGGCAGGCCGAATTGCTG
>CAZSDC010000118.1:0-9716 GCA_964605515.1 uncultured Chthoniobacter sp. | reverse complement strand
TCTGCGCTTCCGTGCGGCCCTGCCAACAATTCCAATCGAGCGTGTAGGCGACATCCCAGGGCGGCCGTGGAAGCTCGTCGATTTTGGCGTTAAAAAAGACAGCTGGCACCCGACGCCGCCCCGCCGAAAACTCGATTTTCAAGTGCTTCTCCTTCATCGACCGGGGTGTTCCGGAAGGAGTGATCGAGCGGGTGTAGAGGACAGGTTGCGGGTTGGCCATGCCGAATGGCTCCACAAGATCCTGCGCCTCGAGAATCGAAGTATCGAGGTCGGGAAATTCGATCTCAGCGTCCAGCCGGAGACGGGGAGTCAGGATTTCCTGGTTTGCCAGCTTCCGTGCAGCGGCTTCAAAAGCCGCGCGGAAGGCCGGGAAGGATTTCTCGTCCATCGTCAGACCGGCCGCCATGGCGTGTCCGCCGAATTTTTGGAGATGGTCGGAGCATTCTCTGAGCAGATCCACGAGCGGCATCCCCTCGATGCTCCGTCCGCTGCCTTTGCCGAGTCCCGATCCGTCAAAGCCCACGATGAATGTCGGGCGGTGGTGCTGGCGCATGACGCGCGAGGCCACAACGCCAAGGACGCCGACATGCCAGTCGCGGCGGCCCGCGACGATCGTCGTGTCCCGCCCGGATTCAAAATTTTTCTCCACCCACTCCTCGGCGTCGAGGACGACCGCCTTTTCGACACCTTGGCGCTCACGATTGTGGGCATCGAGACTTGAGGCGAGGACATCCGCTTCTTCAGGGTCATCGGTGAGCAAGAGCCGGAGCGCCTCCTGCGCGGGGCCAAGCCGTCCTGCGGCATTGATTCGCGGCCCGAGGCGGAACCCCACGTCTCCCGCTCGCACCGGAGCCGTCACTCCCGCGACCCTCATCAAGGCGGCGATCCCCGGCCAGTGTGTCGAGGCCATCTGCTGGAGGCCATGACGGACGAAAATCCGGTTTTCGCCGGACAGCGGGACGATGTCTGCCACGGTCGCCAGGGCTACCAGGTCGAAGTAGTTTCTGAGATCCAGCTTCGCGACTGGCTCAAGCTTCTGCATTGCGTGAGCGAGCTTAAAGACGACTCCCGCGCTACACAGATCGTGAAAATCCGTTCCGCACTTTGGGTTTACCAGAGCGGTGCAATCCGGCCGCTCCGGCCCGGGCTCGTGGTGGTCGAGCACGATCACCTCGACTCCTCTTGCCCGCAGAGCCGCGATCTCCCGCACCGAGGTTGTTCCGCAATCCACGGCCAGCAGAAGCTCCGGCCGGTGCATCTCGCAGCAGCGTTCCACGCCGGCCGCGCTCAGTCCGTAGCCTTCCTCCACGCGAAGCGGAAGGAAGCACTCCACGTCCGCCCCAAAAACTTTCAAGACCCTGGAGAGCAGAGCCAGCGAGGTCACGCCGTCCACATCGTAGTCGCCATACAGAACGATCCGGCGACCGGCCCTCACTGCATCCCAAACCCGGCCCGCCGCAAGAGACATCTCCGGCAGGAGCTCGGGAGGCTTCAAGGATCTCATTTTTGGCTGAAGAAATTCCTGCGCCAGCGCGATCTCGCCGTATCCCCTTTGAACCAGTAATGCCGCGAGGAAAGGCGGGATCTCCAACTCGCGGAGTAGGCGGGCTGCCAGGAGCGGGTTCGCGGGCGGGGGCAAAATCCATCGGCGCTGCATGGCCGGACTTTACGCGGATTCAAAGCCGTGACAATTTGGAATCCCGATGCGCCCGCTGATTTATACTGTTCTGGTTTTTCTCAGCGGTTGCGCGCCCACGTATTTCGTCGCGTTTTCGAACGGCTACAACCCCGCGACGTCCCTCAAATACAGCCTGCCTGCCATCGTCCTCGCACCCGGGGAGACGCGCAAGGCCTTCCTCCCTGCCCAGAAGGTCTCTTTGCTGCCGGCATCCTCCGTCCGGATCGAGAGTGAAAATCCGGAGGTCGTCTTCATCTGGCAGCCCGCCGATCCGAATGACGTCGTGCGCATCCAGGCCGCGGCCCCCGGAAGCACGCTCGTCCACCGCGGCGATTTTCCGTTTCCCGCTTTGAAGCTGAAGTCGAATCCTGTTGAGCGGGCCGCCTGGCGGGCAACTCTGCGCCGCTATCTCCGGCCCCGGGTGGATGACTCCGCATTCCGGGCGATGTCCGATGCGGAGCTGTGGAAGACCGTCCTCCGCTCGCGATCCGCTGGGGCTCTACGGGTGGAAGTTGAAATCGACAGGCTGGATTTCCAGCAGCGCTGATCAGCGCGGGGCGATGCCGATGTAGTTTCTCACGTGGCCGAATTCCGGAAGCGAAACCGGCTCGGGAGAGGCTGCCGCCCAGAGCCCGCTGGATGAGCCTCCATCGAGGTTCAGTGCCGTCGCGGTCCTCCAGTCTCCGAGAATGCCGGGGAGGGCGAGGATGCGCGCCGCGTCGTCCAGGGTCACGGAAGTCAGGTAAATCAACGCCCACCGGCCGCGGCCGTCGGTGGCCACAACCGTCCGCCTTGCGGAACGGGCCCCGTTCAATCCCCCCGTGGGCTGGTCGCCCTCGACGAGCATCGGCCCGCACTGGACCGCCTGCCGGAGGTCGGAGGACTTGGCGAATTTCGAGGAGCGGACGATCTCCAGCCGCGTCCCGCGCACGGCCAGAATGCCTGCCAGAAGCTTTGCTTTCGCAAACGGCTGGATTTCCCTGCCGTCTGCGATCATGAGCCCCACCGGGCGGAAATCCTCTTGGAAATAGCTGCCGTTGACGCCCGCGACACAACCCGCCTCCGCGAGCGCGGACTCCAATTTCGTTTGTCCGGGGGACTGGCTGTCCAACACCCGCAGCGAGTAGGATTTGGCCGGAAAAACGATGGCGGTGAGTTGGGCGCTGACTCCCTTATTGCTGAGTCCTGCCTTCCGGACGTAGGCGCCTCCTGGAATTTTCCCCAGCTCCCCGGATCCGGTAAGCTCCCAGTCTGCGGAGGCGTTGAAGACCGACAGGAGAAGGATAAGAGCCGACAGGCATTTCATGTCCGCAGTCTTTCCGATTTCCGCCCGCTTTCAAGTGCCGAGAAAAATAATCAAAGCTATTTCTGTGGGCATGGCGTATGGTCTGCGCGCTTTGGAATTCCCCCAAAAAGAATTTACATTGAAAGCATACCTGCAAGTCTGAACTGTTTAAGGAACCAGCCACTGTGGCACGAGATTTATACCAAAAATGCCGGGAATACCGGGACAGCGCGGATGCGCGGGCGCAGGGATTCTACCCCTTCTTCCGTTGCATCGAGGAACCGCACGGGAACTACGTCGTCTGCGAAGGTCAGCGGAAGATCATGATCGGCTCGAACAATTACCTGGGGCTGGCTCAAGACCCCCGGGTGATCGAAGCCGCCTGCGAGGCCACCCACCGCTACGGCGCGGGCTGCACCGGCTCCCGCCTGCTCAACGGCACGATCAGGCTCCACGTCGAGTTGGAAGAAGCGCTGGCTGCCTTTTTGCAGCGGGAGTCCGTCGTTCTGTTCTCCACGGGATTTTTCGCCAACCAGGGGGCGCTCGCCTCTCTGACCGAGGAGGGGGATGCGATCCTCTGCGACCGTGAGAACCATGCAAGCATCATCGACGGATGTCAATTTGCCGCCGGGAAACTGATTCCCTACCGTCATAACTCGGCGACCTCGCTGCGCAACCGTCTGAAGCGCCTGCCCGACGAGGCCGGCCGTCTGGTGGTGATGGACGGGGTTTTCAGCATGTCCGGAGACATTGCCGATCTGCCTCCCCTCGTTCAAACCGCCAAGGAATATGACGCGCTCGTCTACGTGGACGAAGCGCATTCTCTCGGAGTCCTAGGGCCGCAGGGCCGTGGCACCGTGCACCATTTTGGATTGAATGACGAGGTGGATATCGTGATGGGCACGTTCTCGAAATCCCTCGGATCCATGGGAGGGTTTATCGCGGGTGATGCGCAGATGGTCGAGTATCTGAAGCACCGGGCCAGATGTTTTATATTCACGGCTTCACTTGCGCCGGCTGTAGCCGGGGCAGTCCTGAAGGCCCTCGAGATCATGCAGGCCGAGCCAGGGCGGATCGAGCAGCTCTGGCGCAACACGCGCAAGATGCACGAGGGATTCAAAAGCATCGGCTTCAAGATCGGAACCACCCAGACCCCGATCGTTCCCATTCTCATCGGCAGCGAGGCGAAGGCCTTTATATTCACACAGCGCCTCTACGAGGAGGGGATCTTCGCCACCCCCGCCATCTTCCCGGCCGTCCGCTATGGAGAGGCTATCGTCCGCACGAGTTTCATGGCCACGCACACCGACTCTGATCTTGACCGCGTGCTCGAGATATTTGAGAAACTGGCACGCGAGCTTGGAACCTTCGATGATCCCGCCTACGTCAATCCTACGCGAAGAAAAAATGTGTTCGATTTCCGCCTGCCGGACGCCGGCACAGAGGAAGGCCTTCGAGCGGGTGGCGGAGGCGATCCACGGAACGGATCCGGCCTTCATCCCGCCGTTTCCAGGTAGCATCGCCAAATACCTTTCCGCGAAGTCGGCATTCCATCTCCGGCACGGGGAAATCACCGCATTCATCGCCAGCCGTAACGGCCGTCCGGTGGGACGGATCGCTGCGATTGTCAACCGGTCTCACAACGAGCTCTACTCGGACCGGACCGGGTTCTTTGGGTTCTTCGAATGCGAAAACAATCCCGCGACTGCCAGCGCTTTGTTTGAGAAGGCATGGGAAGTTTTGCGCGCGGCCGGCATGGATCGCGTTCGCGGCCCCTACAATCCGAGCATCAATGATGAGTGCGGGATGCTGGCCGAGCGCTTTGACCTCCCGCCGTGCATCGGCCTCACATGGAATCCGGAATACTACCTGGCCCTGCTGGACGGTGCCGGGTTTGTGGCGGCCCGGGTGCTTCACGGAATGAACCTTCCTATGCACCGGCTGCCCCCGCCAGCGAGGCTGGCACGCATTGTGGACAGAATTTCCTCCCGTCCGAACCTTAAGATTCGGACGATGGATCTTGCCCGGCTTCCCGAGGAACTGAAAATTGTGCGCGAGGTTTACAATGCGACCTTGGAGCGGAATTGGGGGTCGGTTCCCATTTCTTTGGAGGATCTTCTCTGCGCCGCCGACGATATCCGCGCCATCGCCGATCCCAAGCTACTCCTCATCGCCGAGATGGATGGCAAACCGGCAGGGGTGGCGATCACGCTCCCGAATTTCAACGAACTCCTCGCCAAGGTTAAAAAGACACCCCACTGGCTTCGCCTCCCTCATATTTTTTGGCTGATGAAAACCCGGAAGATCAACTCCTGCCGGCAGAGCGTGCTCGGAGTCGTGCCCGGATGCCGGGATCGCGGGCTTCACGCCTGGCTGATCCACGAGCAGTTCGTCCGCGCCCAGGAACGCTACGACAACGCAACCCTGGGTTGGCTGGAGGACACGAATGCCGAGATCATGAGAAACTGTGAGGTCGTCGGCGGGGAATACGAACGAAGCTGGAAGATTTTCGAGAAGCCGCTTTGACGGAACCCCTGCCTTCCAAAAAATGGAGGGGAAGGCTGCTCTTGATCTGCGGCTCATACCGACTAATCTGATCGTTTATGCAACTTTCGATGAGGACAGATTACGCCTTGCGTGCCCTCTTTACCTTGGCTGAGCACCACGGTGGGATCCCGATCCCCATTGGCGAATTGGCGCGCAGAAACGATGTCCCGAAGCGGTTTCTAGAACACATCATGCTTGATCTCAAGGAACGGGATTGGGTGGAGAGCTTCCCGGGGAAGAGGGGCGGATATGTGCTCAAAAAGAACCCGGAAAAAATTACCATGGGAGAGGTTGTCCGGCATTTTGACGGATATCTGGCCCCGATTGCCTGTGTTTCTGTCACCGATTACAAACGGTGCTCGCAGGAGCCTGTCTGCCGCTTTCGCCGGGTCTTGCTGCGCGCCCGGAACATCGTGGCTGACCTGATGGATAAGACCACTCTTGGGGATGTTCTCAAGGGCCCTCCGGTAGCGGATGCTGAAATCGCCGGCATAGACGGCGACGGGATTTAATTTGTCCCTGTGCCGCTTGTTGTGGTCGGGGAAATATTGCGCAATCGCCCTCCGCGCCGTAGCCTCAGCGACCCATGCGTAGATGGTTTTTGCGGATAGCGATACTCTGCCTGCCTGCGGTGCTTGATGCATCCCCGCAACCGGACCAGGTGCGGACAAGGATTGCCGATGGGTTTGACCAGCCGGTGGGAAAGCCGAACGCGGAAGGCTACTACACCTCACGCGGTTTTCTCTCCTACCACCCTGGAGAGGACTGGGATGGACTGAAGGGCGGCAATAGTGATTTGGGCGATCCGGTTTATGCGATCGGCCACGGCTATGTCACATTCGCCCGGGATGCCCGCATGGGTTGGGGAAACGTCGTTCTAATCCGCCACATCTTCATGGAAAACGGGCGGTTGCAGACAGTAGATTCGATGTATGCCCACATGGATAAAATCCTGGTCCGCGAGGGACAGCAGATCACGCGCGGACAGCAGGTCGGAACGATCGGAACAAACCACGGGATGTATGTCGCGCACCTGCATTTTGAAATCCGCAAAAACCTGGACATCGGGATTAACCGCTCCGCCTTCAAAAAGGATTTATCAAATTACTTCCGTCCCGGGCAGTTTATTGCAGCACGGCGGAAACTTCCCGGCGGTGGGCGGAGCGCGGTGATCGTGATCAACACTTACAACCTCGGCAACTTGGCGGCCCCTCCGGCCCATGATTCGACCGCGCGGGGCAATACTCTCATTCTCCCGGAAAAGTCGGTTCCGGTGAAGCCTCCGCCGGAGCGGAAAAGCACATTCCGAGTCAATCGATTCGAGAATTTGTGATCCGGGCTAATAGTCAAGCCCCACGCCGGTTCCTGCAGCGCGCATCCCTTCACGGACCACGCAGCGGGTGAGCCGGGATAGCGGGGCCACTACGGCATTTTCCCAAAGCACGCAATCTTCGAGAACCGCATCCTCGCCGACCGAGGCCCCCGCCCCGATTGCGCAAGCCCCTTGCAGGCGGACCCCGGGAGCGATTTGGGAATTTGCTGCCACTGGAATCGGCCAGTCCTTCCGCGCATACGAGAGCTGAAACCCGCCGGGCCGGAGGAGTTCATGAGCGGCCAGATACGCGTCCCGGGTGCCAAGGTCAAACCAGAGGCCCTCGTCCACAACCTCCGCTCCGATCCTTGCGCCGCACCGGATCAACTCGAGATAGATGGGGATGATCGAAACGATCTCACCGGCGGGAATGTGACGGAAAATCTCGTGGGAGAGGATGGTGATGCCCGTGAAGAGAAATGAAGGATCATCTCCATTTCCCAATTTTCCCCGGATGTCGGTGACCCGGCCGTTGCGCGCCTGGATATGAAGTGGACCTCCGGAGGACCTGAGGATCAGCGTGGCGAGGTTTCCGGACTGCAGGTGGTGTTCGATAGCCGCACTCAGCGGAAAGTCGGCGAGGATGTCACCATTGTAGGCGACGAATGGCTCGTCCCCCACGAACGATTCCACATTTTTCATGCCTCCACCAGTGTCGAGGAGGACTGGCTCGTGCCGGTATTCGAGCGGAAATCCCAGGTAGCGATTGCCGGGCAGAAGCCGGCCATAGGTTTCCGGGCAGTGGTGGGTATTGACGACAAACGATGTGATTCCGCCGGCGATCAGATGGTCGAATCCAAAAGTGATGAGCGGTTTGCCATAGACCGGAATCAGCGGTTTCGGACGGTATTCGGTGAGCGGTCTCAGGCGGGTTCCCAACCCGGCACCGAGCACGAATGCCTTCATCGGGTGCTGGCCGCGAGGCGTAGGATGGCGTCCGCTGCGCTTGCCGCGCCGAATCCGTTGTCGATATTCACCACGGTCACTTTGCTGCTGCAACTTGTCAGCATGCCGAGAAGTGCGGCGATGCCTCCCAGGTTGGCCCCGTAGCCCACGCTTGTCGGGACGGCAATCACCGGCCGGTCCACGAGTCCGGCAACCACGCTCGGCAGAGCGCCCTCCATGCCGGCGACCACGATCAAAACCGAAAAGGAGCGCAGGCGTTCTTTCTCGGCTAGTAGCCTGTGAAGGCCAGCGACTCCGACATCCGTAATCCGTTCAACCAGATGACCGAAGGATTCCAGTGTCACAGCCGCTTCGTCCGCCACCGGCAAATCGGCAGTCCCCGCACAAACCACGGCAGCGGTATGTTTCGATTCTGCGGGCGGATACGAGCCGACCGTGATGCATCGCGCCCGCTCGTGCCAGACGGCCTCCGGGAGCTGGTGCGCGACCGCCTCAAAATGCGCGCCTTCCGCGCGGGTGGCCAGCACGGTCTGCCCGGCCCCGCGGAGGATTTTTGCGATGGCCGCCACTTCGGCGGGAAGCTTGCCCTCACAGAAAATTGTCTCCGCCCGCCCGCAACGTTCCTCGCGGTCGAGATCCACCCGTACAAAGTCAGGATTCATTTGAAGCGAAATAGAGGCGCATCGGGACCATTCCACTTTCGGTGAATCCATGCTTCAGATAAAACTTCCGCGATTCGTTCGGCTTGTCGGTGAGCAGCGTGATGCGCAGGAATTTTTTTTGTTTGGCAAAATCGATCGCGTGTTTCAAAAGCTGCGAGCCATACCCCTGCCCGCGATGTTCCTGCCGGATCACAAGATCCTCCAGTATCAGCACAAAGCCGCCCTCGGCTGTGCTAATGGTGATGAGGAGGTTGATCATCCCGACGATTTTCTTGTGATTGCGAAGGACAAAAATCCTCCCGCGTGATGGTTGCTCCAGAATGAGTCGCAACCCTCGCAGTTGTTTTTCACGGTTCGGAGTGAAGTCTTCCTCGGAGGAGAACAGATCCATGAGAAGCTCCGTCAATTCAGACAGGTCATCCAAGGTTGCCGGTTCGATACGCAGCTCACTCATGGGAAATTCAATATTTCATTCCCTGCCGTGATGCAATCCGCGATGCACAACAGGCTGCTTTTTTCTTGTTGC
The DNA here is from genome assembly GCA_964605515.1 of uncultured Chthoniobacter sp. Taxonomy (GTDB): domain Bacteria; phylum Verrucomicrobiota; class Verrucomicrobiia; order Chthoniobacterales; family Terrimicrobiaceae; genus QYQL01. The sequence continues at coordinate 740 of CAZSDC010000118.1, read as the reverse complement.
GGGCGATGATGGCACCCGGTCCTGGACAAGGCGAAAAGGGGTAAAAAACAATTGACCAATCTATATGTTGTGTTCAAGTGGCCCCATCAACCCCGTTTGCCCACAATATGCGTTGCCCTAAGTGCGGCTCTTTGGAAGACAAAGTTATTGATTCCCGCGTATCCAAGGACGGGGGGAGCATCCGTCGCCGCCGTGAATGCCTTGAGTGTGAGACCAGATTTACGACTTACGAGGAACTGGAGCGCTTGGAACTGCGGGTGATCAAGCGCGATGGACGGCATGAGCCGCTCGACCGGCAGAAACTCCTCGGGAGTCTCGCCAAAGCCTGCGAAAAGCGTCCGATCGGACTCGAAGAAATGGAGGACGCGGTCAAGGATATCATTCAGGAATTGGAGGCATCCCAGGAGCGGGAGGTTCCCGCACGGATGATCGGAGCCAGGGTAATGGAAAAGCTCCATACCCTCGACCCGGTGGCCTACGTCCGTTACGCCTCCGTCTATCGCCAGTTCCAGGAGATCGGAGATTTTATCGAGGAGATCCAATCGTTTGAGAAGCGCGGAGGGAAAACCCCTGCCCAACCGGAGTTGTTCAAAGCATGATCGCGCTGAGGGACAGCCTGCCGCTGATTCGATTTCATGATGGGAGCGTCATGAATTTTGAGCGGAGTTGGCTTTCGACTGCCCTTGTCCGGGCGGCGGAGACGGCCGGCTACAAAAAGTGGTGGCTGGCGGATCACGTCA
>CAZSDC010000117.1:0-9743 GCA_964605515.1 uncultured Chthoniobacter sp. | reverse complement strand
TCGGGACCACGGCGGGGTAGTATCCCGGCACGGGGTCGCAGAGCACCCGCTTGCCTTCAACCGTGCGGGCCAACTGAAATTCCCCAATCACGGCGCGCGAATCCAAAATATTCTTGATGCCCGTCGAATACCACCGGCTCCCTTTACCCATTCTGGAAACATTCTCCCGCTGCAAAACCTGGGCGATATGAAGCCCTCCCTTCCCCTGCGCTGCCATCTGGAAGATCCGCTTCACGATCTTTGCTTTTTCGGGAATCACCTCGAACTTCTTCCGGTCGGCACTGAGTTTCAACCAGCCGGGGCACAAGGCAGTGATTTTCTCAGTCCCGGCCCGTCCACGCTTCGCTTCCCACGCCTGCGTGCTCCGCATCGACTTGATCCGGCTTTCTTCGTTCGCCCGACTCAGGATCGTCAGGCTGATGATCAGGTCCGTGAAATTTCCATCATTGATCCGCTTCTTGTCATAGACCCGTTCGTCGGCCAGCGTCACCACCACGATCCCGGCATTGATGATCCCGAGGAACATCTGCAACGCATACGTGATGTCGGTTCGGGACAGCCGGTCCAGGCTTTCCACGATCAGGTAGGAACCGGGCTCGATGGCCCCGGACTCCACCCGGCTCAGGAACGCCTTCAGCGCCCCCTTGTCCGCATTCTTGCTCCGGAACGCTGAGACCCCGAGGTCACGGTAGTTCTCCACCAGCGGAATCCCGTTCTTCTGGCACCAGTTTTTCGCCAGCGTGGTTTGACGGCGCAGGGAGTCTCCGTGTATTTGATCAGCAGTGGAAAATCTCAAATACGAATAGGCCTTATGCATGAGTTATTTATGCCGCTGATGGATTGTGTGGTAAAGTATAAAGTAGGGAGCAGCCTTGGGTGCCAGAAGCAAGTGGTAGCTGGTGATCGGGGACGTTCAAAGCGAAGCTCCCAAATGTTCTCCCTAGAGGAGGGGTTTGGGGAAACGTGGTTCCCCAATCGTTCCGGTTGCTGAAAGCATCTGGGCCGGAGGCGCCGGGCTCATCATTCGGATTTCGCTCAACACCCACCGCATCAAACCCGGAATTCTCTGGCGGATCGGCTGGGATGACGGGCAGTGCCGAGGCCGTCAGAGTATTGCGAGAGGGCGTCATCGTTGCGAATCTCCATTAAAGGCAAGATGCCAGGAACGCGGCGAACTTGTGCCACTTGCAGAATCCGGCTACCCCCTGCGGAGCATCCGTTGTGGTGGCAGAACCTGTTCCGCTCAATCGCGAAGGAATTTTGCGAAAGTCTTCCGTTCAGAGGCCGTCATGGGGTGCAACCCATGTTTGCGCATGATGCGCTCGGATTCCTGAGCCGACATCGCGCCCTGCACGGGTTTGACATCGACGAAACGCGGATCAATGCGCGAGGAAGTCCGCGAGGTAGCTTTCGGCATTTTCTGTGCAATCGTGGATGGCATAATCAAAGGCTTGCGCGAAATCAATATCGTCCATCCACCGCTTGAAACGCAAGCCCTGATTCGCGCCGAGGATGTCCCGGTGCGGCGTTCCGTGGGCGGTGTCGTAGCGGGTGATGTCTTTCCAATCGCCGGAAATGAAGGCGACCAGAACAACGGCAAAGTCGATCATCCGGCCTTTCGATGTGGTCCGCCTTACGATCAACGCAAAATCTCCGAATGCAACCGTCCATTCCTTTTCCGGCATGGGCAGAAATTACGCGTTCGGTGGTGGCATGGGAATCCTGAATTTGGATGGAATCAACGAAAAAATGGTAAGTCAAAATGGTAAGTCCACCTACTTTTTTGAGACGATTCCAGATAACTCGGGATGAAACCGGAACTGTTGCAAGATGCTCAAATGAAGCTAGTTGATGCTTCAAGATGCCACGGGACGATTTGAGAAAAAACCGTCATTTGGATTTAGCAAAGCGCTGCTTTCGACCACTCAGCCACCTCACCAACTAAATTATATTTAACGACTTACGACGACTTTAAGGGTGTTGATTTTCGAGTTGGTCATCCCGTTTGGTAAGCCTGCGATATCTATACGGCTACCAGCTAGGCAAACGGCCTGAAACGCATCGGCGAAAATCTCTCTGTCGGCTATCACGGGATTTACTTTGCGTGGTTTTCGATGCGGGGCAAGCAAATTAAGCAGCCGCCGCTGATGCAGACAAGGCGCTGGCGTGTCGTCCTCTGGCGGATCTGAGGGAAAAGGCGGGTGATGGCCCGGGGGCTACGAGTTCCGGCGGCGGAAGCTGTGCATTCCGCCGTAGGGCTGGAGGGAGTGGGTCATTCGCCGGAAGAAGAGCGAGTATCCCTGGTGGGTCATGCTGTGGCCTTGGAGGATTTCGTAGAGGGCCATCTTGACAAGGTCGAGGACAAACATCCACGCGATGTTGTAGAGCCAGACCAGCCCGATGATCCCCCACGGGAGGGCAGGCACGACGGAGCCGACGCCGAAGCCGCAGGCCAGAACCGCGATCAGTTGGGTTCCGACGATGGCAAAAAACAGGCGGGGATCGGGGAACGGAGGCTTCCAGAAAGCACCCACCGATCGGGTCACGAAGAGCAGGAGGTGTCCGCCTGCGACGAGTTGCAGGAACATCATCGTCTGCAGGTGTAGGGCGTCGAGATGGTAGAGGTTGCGTCCGAGGAACAGCAGCAGGAAGCTTTGCACCACGGCGAAAAGCCCGAGCACCGAGGAGATGAGAAACACGCGGGGCATGTCCCATTTCACCGGCTTCGGTGCAGCCAGCGCGTTGTCGTATGCGATCGTCATGATCGGCAGATCGTCGAGCAACGCCAGCGCGATGATCATGAGGGCTGTCAGCGGGCGGAAGTTGAAGAGAATGACCGAGGAAACGACGAAGAACATGATCGCGATCGTCATGGCCACGCGGTAGAGCATGTAGCTCATCATGCGTTCGAAAATCCTGCGGGCCTCCTTGATTCCGTCAATGATCACCGAGAGTCCGGGAGCGGTGAGGATGAGGGCGGCCGCCGCGCGGGCGGCATCGGTTGCGCCCGAGACCGCGATGCCGACGTCCGCCTGCTTGAGGGCGGGGGCATCGTTGACGCCGTCACCGGTCATGCCGACAATATGGCCGGCTGCCTGAAGGGCTTTGACCACGCCGTATTTATGTTCGGGAAAGACGCGGGCGAATCCGTCAGCCGCGACGATTTTGTCTGCTGCGTCCGACGGCAGGGAGCCATTCAGGGAATCCTCCGGGAAGAGATTGGAGGCGAGCTGGATGTTCGTGCCCATGCCCAGCTCTCCGGAGATCGTGCGGGCGATCGCCACGTCGTCGCCAGTGACCATCTTGACATTGACTCCTAGTTCGTTTGCCTCGGAAATGGTCTGCTTCGAGTCCGTGCGTGGCGGATCCATGAGCGGAAGAACGCCGAGGAACGTCCACTGTCCGCCAACCTCGGAGCGCGCTGCGGCGAGCGCGCGCATGCCCTTGACCGCCAGTGCGGCAACCTGGGCTTCGACCTTTGCCTGCTCGGCATCGGGCAGGTTGCAGAGCTTCAGAATCACAGCAGGCATCCCCTTGGTGGTGCGGAAGGCTTTTCCAGCAAAATCCTGCAAGGTGGCCTCTGTCCGCTTCGACACAGGGTCGAACGGCACAAAGGCGGTCTGCTTGTAGCCAGCCAGGAGCGCGGGATCCTTCAACCCTCCCATGACCGCAAGGTCAATCGGGTCCTTGTCTTCTGCCTTGGAGGCGAGAGAGCCGGCTAACACCACATCTTGCGCGGAGGCTCCGCCGTAGGGCAACACGTCCCCGAGCGTGAGTTTGTTCTGAGTCAGTGTTCCGGTTTTGTCCGAGCAGAGGATGTCGATGCCGGCGAGTTCCTCGATGGATTCTAGACGCGAAACGATCGCCTTCTTCACGGCGAGTTTTTTTGCCCCGAGCGCCATGGTGACCGAGAGCACCGCGGGGGTCGTGAACGGCACCGCCGCAACGAGCAGCACCAGCACATATTCGGCCAGTTTGAAAATGGCATCCTTCGAAAAATGGTGATCCATCGCGGCCAGCTGGTTGATCACCAGGATCGCGGCCAGAGCGATCGTGAGGACGATGAGGAAATTTCCGATCCCGACGACCGCCTGCTGGAAGTGGGACTTCGCGCCCGCCGAGGCCACGAGGTTTGCGGTGCGCCCGAAAAACGTCTTGCCACCGGTGGCCGTAATGACGGCGGTCATCTCGCCCTTTTTGACAATCGAGCCGGAGTAAACCGTGTCGCCGTGCGACTTGGAAACTGCCAGCGACTCGCCGGTGAGCGCCGCCTGGTCCACGCTGAGGTAATCGCCTTCCAGGAGCACCCCGTCTCCGGGGATCACGTCGCCCAGACGGATCCGGACGATGTCGCCGGGCACGAGATCGGCTGCCCTCACGTCGCCCCACTTCCCGTCCCGCAGGGCTTTCGCCGTGAGCGCGAGGGAATTTTTTAATGCGGACAAGGCGTTCGATGCTGCGCTTTCCTCCCAGAATCCCAGCACGGCATTGAAGACCAGCATGAACATGATGATCGCAAAATCCACCCAGTCCCGGATGATCAGCGCCATGACCGCCGGCGCCTCGACCATCCACGGCAGCGGACCCCAGAAGTAGCCGGCAAACTTTTTGAGTGCGCTCTCCTTCTCTTCCTCGAGGGCATTTGGGCCGAATTTTGTGAGCCGGGCGGCGGCTTCGCTTGAGGCGAGCCCTTTGGCGGGATCGACCTGAAGTTCCCCGAGGATCTGTTCCGACGATTTGGCGGGTGCGTCTGCGGTGTTCATGGAGGAGGGAGTAGTTGCGCTGAACCTATCAGGCGCGTGAGACCGGTGACGACCCCAAAACCTGCCCGTGGCCATGGAGGCTCCAAAAATCAGTGCGCGGGATGACGCCGGTCAATTTTTCTGCCATTCGGCACGATATTCCTCGCCTTGGCAGCACGGTGCATTCTGCGGGGAGCGGTGCTCGCGCCTTGTCTGATACCACCTCTCGGAAATAACCGGACTTTGCGATTCCAAAGGAGCACAGGCGTCCCGCCTGTTTAGACACTGGTTTTGCAAGCGCAGGCGAGCGTCTTTCACAGGCGGGACGCCTGTGCTCCCTTCATTGCGGGCGCGGGCATATCGTCTCTATATTTCCGCGATATGGTCTGATAGGTGCAAATCGCCCCGACAACCTCAAACTCGAATGAGTTCGTATCTCTAAGCGACAGCCTTGATGAGAAGCGTGGCGTTGTGCCCGCCAAAACCGAAGGAGTTGCTGATCACGGTTTTCAGCTTGGCTTCGCGGGCCACATTCGGCACGCAGTCGAGGTCGCACTCGGGGTCCGGGTTGTCGAGATTGATGGTGGGCGGGACGACACCATGCTTGATGGCGAGGGCGCAGGCCGCCAACTCGACGCCCCCGGCCGCTCCGAGGAGGTGTCCGGTCATCGATTTCGTCGCGCTGACCATCACCTTTTTTGCATGGTCGCCCAGAGCCGTTTTGATCGCTTTGGTTTCGCAGATGTCGCCGAGTCCAGTGGAAGTGGCGTGGGCATTGATGTAGTCGATCTCCTCCGGGTTGACTCTGCCGTGCCCCATGGCGATCTTGATGGCGCGCGCAGCTCCCTCACCTTCCGGCATGGGAGCGGTCATGTGATAGGCATCGGCTGTGCATCCGTAGCCGGAAATTTCGCAATAAATCGTGGCTCCCCGGCGTTTGGCGTGCTCGTATTCCTCGAGGATCATGATGCCGGCTCCCTCGCTCATGATGAAGCCGTCGCGGTCGCGGTCGAACGGTCGGCAGGCTTTTTCCGGCTCATCATTTCTCAGGCTGACCGCCTTCATCGCGGAAAAGCCGCCGATGCCGAGCGGGGTGATCGTGGCCTCGCATCCGCCGGCGAGGAAAATGTCCGCATCGCCGAACTTGATGATGCGCCAGGCCTCTCCGAGCGAGTTGTTGGCCGTGGCACAGGCCGTCACGATGCACATGTTCGGACCGCGGAGATCGTATTCCATCGAGACGATCCCGCTGGCCATGTTCGAAATCATCATTGCGATGGTGAATGGAGAGACCCGCGAAGGCCCCCGCTCGAGCAGACGTTTGCATTCGTCCTCCATGCTGCGGAGGCCGCCGATCCCACTGCCGATCATCACGCCAAAGCGGTTGTGATCGACGGCATCCAGATCGATTCCGGAGTCTTCCAAAGCCATCTTCGCGCCCGCCATGGCAAACTGGGTGAAGCGGTCGGTGCGCTTTGCGGATTTCGGATTCTTGAAATATTTGGCCGGTTCAAAATCTTTGACCTCGCCGGCAATTTTGCAATCGAAAGCGGTTGAATCGAAGGCATTGAACCGGCTGATGCCGCTGCGCCCCTCTTGGAGGGATTGCCAGAAAGACTGAAGGTCGTTCCCGATTGGTGTGACGACTCCGATCCCGGTCAGAACTACTCTTCGTTCACTCATGATTGGTTTTGTGGCATGGTTTCGATTGCGAAGCGGACTACTAGGCGGGATGTCCGCGAGATTGGCAATGAAATTTTTCTCCCGCGTTCGTCGTTTGCTAAAAGAAAACCGGTTTTATGCGCTCGTTCAAGCTTCCGCAGCGGGGACATGTTGCGAGGGTGAGCGCGGAGTCGTCCCCAAATTCCATGCTGCAAACCCGGCAGCGCAGACGGTTTCTGAGCGAACGGTTTGACGCTTTACGGCGTGCAATCTCATAGCCGATCCAGACAAAAAATATTCCCGCGAGAAAAACCAGGAGGCAGACGAACACGAGCCAGGAAAGTTCGATGGGGATCATTGGCGTGCCATGTGCTGCACATCGGTCCCCCACTGGAATGTCACAAACCCCCAGGAATCGCCCGATGGATCCGGGGCGAACCGTAGTCCCCGGAGAAGGCCCGCCGCTTTGAGATCCAGTAAGGAATTTCCGGAGCTGTGTTGCTGGAAGACGTGGGCGGTTCGCCCGTCTCCACGCAGGGCAACCAGAAAAACCGCTGGCTCCGGATCAAATCCCAGCGGAACGGGAAAAACCATACCTTCCGGCAGGGCGGGAATCCGCTCGGAAAGCGTGTCTGTCGAGACCAGCTTGGTGAGGGAAGGCGGTGCCCCTTCGGCTTTCAACTTTTCCTTTCGGACGGGAACCGGCCCGGCGAGGCGGGGGCGAGCGGTGCTGATCGGGCGAGGAAGAGGGTCAAGCGCCGGCTGGTCCGAGGTGTAGCGGGGAATGTAGGCAACCGGCGGGGGAAGTTCGGGAAGGTTGAGGCCTCTGCCCGGCGCGAAGACTGCAGGGTCAGAGGATCGCAGGAGTCCCTCGAGGCGTGCCGCATCCGCACTGCCCGGAGGGATATAGCAGACCCGTGCCGAATCGAGGCGTGCGCTTTCCGGGCGAGGGTAGATGATGGAAAACACAAAGAACAATCCTGCGTGAAGGATGGCCGCTAGCACGATTGTCACCGGCAGCATGAGGTGGAGGTGGTGCCGCCCCGGCCACTCAAAAATCAGAGAGTCCTTCATTGCGGGTGTTCCGAAGTGGCGAGAACGGTCGGATATCCGAGTTCCAGAGAAACAGCCATGACTTTGGCGACCAGGTCAAACGGGGCCAGTCGGTCGGCCTTGATAATCAGGGTTCGCTTGCGTCCCGCCTCCGACTCGAGCCTGCTTCGCAGCAACTCGAACGAGATCTGCCGGTTCTCGAAATACACCGTGGAAGTGGGTGCGGCCGTCACGCTGACAACCTTTGGGTCACGCTGTGGCTCCAGCAAGAACGGGGAGTCGGGGACCGACACCGCCACCCCTGGCTGCAAAAGAAACGAGGTGCTCAGGAGAAGGAAAAAAACCAGGATCAGAACCACATCAAGCGCGGGAGCCACGAAGATGAGGGCCGGATGCGGCCCGGCTGTGCGGACCAGCTTCACTCTGCGGTTGGCGGATCAGTGGGTCCGCAGAGGATTTCGATGGTTTCAATCGCGGCGCGCTCGATATCGTGGAGGACGGCATTGACGCGTGCAGAGAGGTAGCTGTGCGCCACAAAAGCCGGGATCGCCACGGTGAGTGCCGCCGCAGAGGTCAGAAGGCTTTCATAGACGCCCCCTGCAATTTCCGCCGCCGTGGCATATCCGCCGTGGGTGGAGATTTGCTGGAAGGCGTTCAGGAGGCCAAGGATCGTTCCTAGCAGACCGATGAGCGGGGTGGCGTAGGCGATGGTTCCAAGCAGGGCCAGGTTGCGCTCAAGGCGCGGGATTTCGAGTTGTCCGGCTTCCTGGGCGATCTCACGGAGCTCCGCGCGCGGCGCCCCGTGCTTCAGGATCACGGCGTGAAGGACGCGGGGCACCGGTCCGGGCGATCCCGCGCATTCCTGCAACGCCTCGGCATAATTTTTCCGCCGGAGCAGATTCGCGAGCCCCCGGAGAAAATCCCCGGTGTGGATTGATGAGCGGTGGAGTGAGAGGAGGCGTTCGGAGAAGACTCCCAGTGCGGTGATGCTACAGAGGAGGATCAACCAAACGAGGGGGCCGCCTTTTTGAACAAGTTCCAACATGTTCGCAGCCTCTTACCATTCCTCTGCGTTTTGCGCGAGTCCGGATTTTGCCAAACCGCTCATCGTTCGACGAAGCCGGGGGGAAGCTCGGGCGCAGTCGAGACATTGTCGAGGATGCTGGATGCCTTCGAACTCTCGATGATGCCGCGGTAAAATAGCGCGGACGGTCTGAGGAGGCGCGTCTTGGAGTTGCGGTCGAACTTCGCCATGCCGAACGGGGCCTTGTAGCCCTGGTGCCACTCGTAGTTGTCCACAAGCGTCCAGACGAAGTATCCGCGCACATCCGCGCCGTCCTGGATCGCCTCCTTGACCTCGAGAATGTGGTTGAAGAGGTAGCGCACGCGCTTGACGTCCTTCGCGGTGGCGATCCCGTTTTCCGTGACGACGACCGGCTTGTTGTAGCGCCTCTGCACGTTCCGGATCTGCTTGTAGAGTGAGCGGGGCTGGATGATCCAGCCGAGGAGGCTGTAGTTGCGGCCGCGGCGGAGCTTGATGGCGAGCAGCGCGGTGAAGTCGGGATACTCGGTGTAGTAGTAGTTGAAGCCGATCAGGTCACAGACGTCGAACGTCTTGTCGAGCTGCGAATAGTTGATCCTCTGCATGAGGTTGTAGTAAGCCCCTGTCGGGTCAAACAGGCCGTGTTCCCAATACGGCATGGCGGCGATGCTCAGGATCAGTGCGTCCTTCCTGTGGCTGCGGACAATTTCTGCGGCCTTGCGGAATCCCCAGACGCTTTCCTCGAGCGCGGCCGCGTGCGTGCCGAAGCTGAAAAGGTATCCGGGTGGCCAGGTGGCGCTGATATATCCGAGGGCGAGGTCGCCGTTCGGCTCGTTCTGCGGAGCGAAAATTTTAACATGTGGAGCCATCGCCTTGACGACCTTTTCCACATAGAGCGGCCACCGCTCGCGGTAGAGCGGGTGCAGCCATCTCGAGTTCCTCCCTTTCGCGACCATCCACGAGGGGAAGGTAAAATGCCAGAGCGTCACGATCGGTTCGATCCCTGCCGCCTTCAATTTGCGCGCCATTTCGACATACCGCTGCAGGGCGGCCTCGTTGTAGCGCCCCGGTTCCGGCTCGATCCTCGCCCACTCGACTCCGAAGCGGTAATGGTTGACCCCGACCTTCTTGATCGCCTCTAGGTCGCGGTCAAAATGGGACCAGCTGAAAACCGCCTCGTCGCCTTTCGGCGGGACGCGTCCCGCTTGTGCGAACAAGTCCCAGTCGGTCTGAAAGTAGTTCGG